>NZ_JBWKQB010000006.1:0-185857 GCF_059418545.1 Pseudomonas sp. GW821-FHT07G10
CCTTATACATAAATGCAACCGGGTAGCAGTGTTTGAAAAGCGGGTAGCCAGTGTGGGCGAGTCCATACATAAGGGCGGAACCTTAAGTAGCCGTTACCGCAGGAATGGATATGTACACCTTCAAGAGCCAGGCCGGCTGTAAGGCCGCCTTCAGCAAGCCAGTCACACAGTGGATCAGTGTACATCCGCAGAAGCCAGGCCCGCTGTCAGGCCGCCATCGCGAGCAAGCTCGGCTCCTACAGGGATCAGGCATTGCCCGCCAGCTTCATGCGTGCAGCCTGGGTAAAATCGAGCATGCGCTTGAGCGGACGAATGGCCTGGGGAATCAGCGCCGGGTCAACGAAGATCTCGTTGGCCCCCTCTCGCAGGGCCTGTAGCGTGCGCTCAAGGGTATTCATCGCCATCCACGGGCAATGCGCGCAACTGCGGCATGTCGCACCGTTACCGGCCGTTGGCGCCTCGATGAAGACCTTATCGGGGCACAGCTGCTGCATTTTGTAGAAAATGCCGCGGTCGGTGGCCACGATAAACGTCTTGTTCGGCAGTTTTTGCGCAGCTGCAATGAGCTGACTGGTAGAACCCACTGCATCGGCCAGTTCGATGACCGAAGTCGGCGACTCGGGATGAACCAGAATCGCCGCATCCGGATACAGCGCCTTCATGTCTTCGAGCTGCTTGGACTTGAACTCTTCGTGAACGATGCAGGCACCGTCCCAGAGCAACATGTCGGCACCGGTTTGGCGCTGGATATAAGTGCCCAGATGCTTGTCCGGGCCCCAAATGATCGTCTCACCGTTATCCATCAGGCTCTCGACGATTTCCAGTGCACAGCTGGAGGTCACGACCCAGTCAGCGCGGGCTTTGACGGCCGCTGAAGTGTTGGCATACACCACCACCGTGCGCTCAGGGTGCTGATCACAAAACGCCGAGAACTCGTCCACCGGGCAACCCAGGTCCAGCGAGCAGGTCGCTTCCAGGGTCGGCATCAGCACACGCTTTTCCGGATTGAGGATTTTCGCGGTCTCGCCCATGAATTTCACTCCGGCGACCACCACAGTCTTGGCCGGATGGGCGTTGCCGAAGCGGGCCATCTCCAACGAGTCGGACACACAGCCGCCGGTTTCTTCGGCCAGAGCCTGAATGACCGGATCGCAATAGAAGTGGGCAACCAGTACAGCGTCCTGAGCCTTGAGCTCAGCAGCGATGGCAGCACGGTAATAGGCTTCCTCTTCGGCGCTTAGCGGTTTGGGCTGTTTGGCGTCGAGGTGGGCTTGAACCAGAAGGCGTTCGGAAATTTGCGTCATGTTCGCAAGACCTGCAAGCGCTAGTGCGCGAAAGTCGAGTATACCACCGGCTCTGGACCGTTCAGGGTACCGCCGGGAGAGTGGGTCCATCAGGCATGGACAGTATTGCAGCTGCGCAAGGCTACAGAATATCCGCTGGATTCAAAAGATGATTCTGACCTGCGTAAAACAGTGAAGCGCCCTGATTGGACAGCGATAAAATCCAGGGCAAAAAAAAATCTGGAAATCCTCACTTTCGTGGGCCTTCCAGATTTTCAAACATCTACATCTAAAAATGGTGGGTCGTGTGGGATTCGAACCTACGACCAATTGGTTAAAAGCCAACTGCTCTACCAACTGAGCTAACGACCCGCTGTGTGGTGGCGCGTATAATACTGATTTTTAACGGGAATTCAACACCCTAAATGAAATAAATCAAAAATAACGTGTTGGGTCGCTGATTCCCGCCGCAGAGAAGCCTTCAGCACGCAGACGGCAACTGTCACATTTCCCACATGCGCGACCGTTATCATCCGCCTGATAGCAGGACACCGTCAGCCCGTAGTCGACGCCAAGTCGTACACCTGCCTTGACGATATCGGCCTTGCTCAAGTTCTGCAGCGGTGCCTGGATACGGAAGCCCTGCCCTTCTACCCCGGCCTTTGTCGCCAGGTTAGCCATACGCTCGAATGCCTCGATGAACTCTGGACGACAATCCGGGTAACCGGAATAGTCCACCGCATTGACGCCTATAAAGATGTCCCGCGCGCCGAGCACTTCCGCCCAGCCAAGAGCGAGCGAGAGGAACACGGTATTGCGCGCCGGCACGTAAGTCACCGGAATGCCTTCGCTTGGCGCTTGCGGCACATCGATAGAGCTGTCGGTCAGAGCCGAGCCACCAATGCCGTTCAGATTCAGACCGATCACCTTATGCTCGACGACGCCAAGATCCCGGGCGACCCGAGCAGCGGCATCCAGCTCGGCCCGATGACGCTGACCGTAGTCGAAGCTCATGGTGTAGCAGCTGTAACCGTCGGCGCGTGCCATGGCCACGACAGTTGCCGAGTCAAGGCCGCCAGACAGCAGAATTACCGCACGCTTCTCATTAGATAGCTGTTGATTCATTTGCTCAGTCATTTCAGCGCCCCGGCTCGTCATTCCAAAGATATTTATGCAGCTGCAGTTGCAGGCGCACTGGCAGGTTGTCCGCAACAACCCAGTCAGCCAGGTCGCGAGCATTCAAGTCATGATGGCTGGGCGAGAACAATACTTCGCCGGCACGCCGATCCAGACCGTACTGAATCAGTTTGGACACTGCCCAGTCGTAGTCTTCACGAGAACAGATGACAAATTTGACCTGATCGTTTGGCGTCAGCAGCTCGATGTTTTCATAGCGGTTACGCTGAGCCTCTTTGGAGCCAGGTGTTTTCAAGTCGACAACCCGACTGACCCGCAGATCGACCGCAGAAATATCCAGAGCGCCACTGGTTTCCAGCGACACCTGGTATCCGGCATCACACAGCTGCTTGAGCAAAGGAATGGCATTGGGTTGCGCCAACGGCTCACCGCCGGTCACACAGACATAGCGCGGGCGGTAGCCGGCAACCTGTTCGAGGATGCTGTCCAGGGACATGATCGAGCCACCGCTGAAAGCGTAGGCGCTGTCGCAGTACTGACAACGCAATGGGCAACCGGTCAGACGCACAAATACTGTGGGCAGCCCGGCAGTCCGCGTTTCACCCTGCAACGAGTAAAAGACTTCGGTGATTCTCAATGTGTCTTGCATAGTCGCCACGGGCGTAACAGCTAAACAGGCTGTCCGCCTCCGTCAGGCACTTCAAGGAACCCCGCAACCGCGCGAATCCCAAGAAGCGTGTTTCATAAAAAGGGTATGAATTCTAACGAAAAAACCCGCGATGGGCGCGGGTTTCTTCAAAACGGCGTAACTATTTCTACACGTTCTACAAGCTACACGCTTACATACGTTGCAGGTCACGCTGGGCCAGCTGAGCGGCGGAAGTGCCCGGATACTGGCTCACAACCTGCTGCAGAATGCCTTTGACCTTATCGGTGTGACCCAGTCGGCGCTCTACATCAGCAAGCTTGTACAGAGAATCCGGCACTTTGGCATGCTTGGGGTACAGCTGGCTAACCTTGGCAAAAGCCTGACCGGCACCTTGCAGGTCGCCCTTGGCCAGGTTCACTTCACCCAACCAGTATTGAGCGTTGCCCGCATACTGGCTGTTCGGGTATTTGCGCAGGAATGCGGCGAAGGCTTGGCTGGCCTTGTCGAAATCCTTGGCCTTGATCAGGTCGAAGGCTGCATCGTAATACAGCTTTTCCTTCGCCGGATCGCCCGGTTCGCTACTTGCCGCAGGAGCCTGAGTGGCAGGCGCTGCAGCTGCACCGGCGGCATTGACATCGCCACCAGCAGAAGAATTATCAGGAGCCGCGGCAGGTGCGCCGCCGGTTCCAATACGCCGATCAAGATCCTGGTATCGCTCCAGGTTTTCCTGCTTCATGCGCGCAATATCATTTTGCAGAACTTCAATCACACCTTGTTGCCGGGCGATTTGCTCCTGCATTTGTTGCAGTTGGTTGAACAGCTCACCCTGTGCCGAGACAGGAGCCGAAACCCCTCCCCCGGCATAGGCGCCGTTCGTACCGTAACCCGCAGGCGGATAACTGCTCCCGCTATTGTTATAACCGGAGTTGTTGTCATCGACCACAGGAACCGCAGCCCACACCGCAAGCGGCATGAGGCTGAGAGCCAAAACAGTTACAGCACGACGGCACGTTCGCATGACGAATTACTTACGCAGTTCGACGCGACGGTTTTGAGCCCAGGACTGCTCGTCGTTGCCGGTAGCAACTGGACGCTCTTCGCCGTAGGAAACCAGTTCCAGCTGAGCTGGGGAAACACCTTGCAGTACCAGGTAGCGCTGAACGGCTTTCGCACGACGCTCGCCCAGTGCCATGTTGTACTCACGAGTACCACGTTCGTCGGTGTTGCCTTCCAGAACAACGCGAGCGCCGTTTGCTTTCAGGTCTTTGGCGTGAACGTCCAGAGCGCGCATGGCTTCTGGCTTCAGGTCCGAGCTGTCGTATTCGAAGTAGAAGGTAGTGATTGCGCGCAGAGCAGCTTCTTCGCTCAGGGAGCCATCCACAGCACCAGTGTTAGCGCCGTAACCAGCGTTTGGATCAACAGCGCCTGCACCGGCGTTGTCGCCGCCTTTGGACGAGCAACCTACAGCTACAGCCATGGCCAGAGCCAGCGCAGCAAACTTACCAAACTTCAGCATTTCCATCGTGAAACTCCTAATGAACCCCAATGTGTTAAGTACAACGTGTAGCGCCGCGTCAGTTCAGGTAAGGGGACCAGGAAGGTTCTCTGACTTCGCCTTGAGCGGTAGGAAGCGGGAGCCTTACGCGTCCATTAATGGACACGAGCATCAAGACTCCCCGGCCCTGCTGGCGGGTGGCGTAGATTACCATGGTGCCGTTGGGCGCGACAGTAGGCGACTCGTCCAGAGTGCTATCAGTTAGGATTTTTACGCTACCGCGTTGCAAATCCTGAGCCGCCACCTTGAAATTGGTGAAGCCATCCTGACGGTGAATCATGACAAGCGTCTTCTCGTCTGCTGACAATTTCGGGTTGGCGTTGTAGTTACCGATAAAGGTCACACGCTCCGCACCGCCGCCACCTGCGCTGGTTTTGTAGATCTGCGGCTTGCCGCCACGGTCCGACGTGAAGTAGATGGTTGAACCATCCTTACCCCAGAACGGCTCGGTATTAATGCCTGGACCACTGGTGACGCGAGTGATCTGACGCGACCCCAGATTCATTACATAAACATCCGGGTTACCGTCTTTGGACAGTACAAAAGCCAGTCTCGTGCCATCCGGCGACCAGGCTGGCGCGCCATTGAGGCCTTCAAAATTGGTGATCTGCTCGCGGCGACCGGTATCGATGTGCTGAACGAAGATGCGCGGGCGCTTCTGTTCGAACGACACGTAGGCAATACGCTTGCCATCAGGTGCGAAACGCGGCGACAGGATTGGCTCGCGCGATTGCAACAAGGTCACTGCGCGCGCGCCGTCATAGTCGGAACGCTGCAAGGTGTAACGCGTGTTGCTCACCGAAAAACGCTCGGCAGTCACGTACAGCATGCGCGTCGAGAAAGCACCTTTGATGCCGGTAAGCTTCTCGAACGACTGGTCAGCAATGTAGTGAGACATGTCGCGCAGTTGATCGACGCTGCCTGACACGCTGCCGGTCAGCACTTGCTGCTCGGTGGCGACGTTGAACAGTGCGTACTGCACCTGCAGGCGACCGCCGGCAGGAACAATGCTACCGACCATGATGTACTGGGCACCAAGAGCCTTCCAGTCACGATAAATGACTTCGCTGGCCTGAGTCGGCAGACCGATCATGTTCTGCTTCGGTATTGGCGAGTAATAACCCGAGTTGCGCAGGTCATTACCGATGATTTCCGCCATGTCGTCCGGCAGCACGCTGCCGCCCTGCCAGCCGAATGGCACTACTGCAATCGGCGTGGCCCGGTCACTGCCACTGGTGACCAGAATGTTTTTTTCATCCGCTGCCGCTATCCCTGCCATGCAGCAAATAACGACAAGCAATCCTCGAAGAAGGTTTCTCACAAGGCTAGATCCTCAGGTGTGAATGTCATCTTGAATGAACGATAGGGAGCGAAATCGCTCGGTTTCATTCCCTGCATTTCTGTCAAACGACCAATGTTCTTGACCGCCGCTACAGCAGAACTGTCGAACGGACCATCACCACTGGACCTGGCCACAGTCACCGAAGTCACCGTGCCGTCCGGCAACATGCCAATCTGCAGTACTACCGTCATGTTCTTGCGTGCCGAAGGAGGTCGTGCCCAACCTTCCGCTGCCCGAGCACGAATCAGATCGTCGAAACTGCCGGCGACTTCATCGCCCCGCTCATCGGCCAGGGCTTGTTGACGCTGTGGTTTGTCGGAAAGCAAATCAGCCAGGGCCTGAGCCTTTTTCTCTTCGGTCGATTTACGCGCCGCGTCAGTTGCCTTTTTCTTGGCAGCATCGGCAGTAGCTTTCTTCTTCGCATCCTCGGCGATTTTCTTCTTCGCCTCGTCCGCTTCAGCTTTCTTCTTGGCGTCGTCCGCGGCTTTCTTCTTCGCGTCTTCGACAATTTTTTTCTTGGCTTCCTCAGCGACCTTTTTCTTGGCCTCTTCTTCAGCCTCTTTCTTGGCTTCCTCTTCAGCCTTCTTCTTGGCTATATCAGCCAATTGTTTCTCTTCAACCTTTTTTGCTTCTGCAGCCTTCTTGGCATCGTCGGCTTTCTTGGCTTGTTCAGCCTTCTTCGCCTCATCCGCCTTCTTGGCTTCATCCGCCTTCTTGGCCTCGTCGGCCTTTTTCGCTTCCTCGGCCTTTTGAGCTGACTCTTCTTTCTTTTGTTCCGCAGCCTTTACCGCTTCCTGCTCAACCTTCTTCTGTTCCATCTGCTCGACTTCGGTCTGACGTGCGGCGGATTTCTTCGCCTCACCCGCAATCTTCTGATTGGTCTGGGTAGTTGCCTGACTTTTCGATTTCAGTTGATACAGGGTCGCCTGGACAATCGGCTTGGCTGGCGGCAAGTCCGGGGTCATGGCGAAACTGACGAACAGCATGCCAAACACCAGAACGTGCAGGGCTAATGCCCAAACGCTAGGCCAGAAGTAGCTTTCCGAGGCGGACGGCTCTCGCTGTTGGTGCATCAGGGCGCCTCGGTAATCAAGCCAACATTACCGACCCCGGCTTTCTGCAGCCCACCCATTGCCCCCATCACGGAGCCGTAATCGACGGTTTTATCGCCGCGGATGAAGACCTGGGTACGCTTGCCACCTTCTGTACCGGCGCGAATGATCTTGGTCACGGCGTCGGTCATCTGCGGCAAGGTCATCGCCTTGTCCTGCTGCTTGTCGGTGTTGACTTCGCTGCCAAGGTTCCAGTAATAGGTCTTGTCAGCCTTGATCGAAATGGTCAGGACCTGAGTGTTGTTGTCTTGCGGCAAGGCTTCGCTGGAAACCTTGGGCAGATCAACTTTCACGCCCTGATTGAGCATCGGTGCGGTCACCATGAAGATGACCAGCAGCACCAGCATCACGTCGATGTAAGGCACTACGTTCATCTCGGCAACCGGCTTGCGCTTTTTGCGAGCTCGAGCGATTAAAGCCATTGGGAATTACCTGCTTATTCTTCGCTGGTGTGCACTTTACGGTGCAGGATCGCCTGGAACTCATCGGCGAAGGTGTAGTAACGGCCGATCAAGGTTTCGCTGCGAGCGGCGAAACGGTTGTAAGCGATTACCGCAGGAATGGCTGCGAACAGACCGATAGCGGTCGCGACCAGCGCTTCGGCGATACCTGGAGCCACAGTGGCCAGGGTCGCTTGCTGGGCAGCCGCCAGACCACGGAAGGAGTTCATGATGCCCCAGACCGTACCGAACAGACCGATGTACGGGCTGACGGAACCCACGGTGGCGAGGAACGGCAGGCTCTGCTCGAGCTTTTCTTCTTCGCGGGAAATGGCCACGCGCATGGCACGCGCCACGCCTTCCATGACCGCTTCCGGATCAACGCCTGGCTGCTGACGCAGACGGGAGAACTCCTTGAAACCGGCACGGAAAATCTGCTCTACGCCTGAGTCCGGGTCCGGGTTGCTACCGGCCTGACGATAGAGTTTCGACAGGTCGATACCCGACCAGAAGCGCTCCTCAAAGCCCTCCAGGGCACGGCGACCGGCGCGCAACAGGTTGCTGCGCTGAAAGATCATGATCCACGAGGTCACCGATGCGGCTACCAGGATCAGCATTACCAACTGCACCACGACGCTGGCATTGCTGACCAGGCTCCACATGGAGGTATGGTCGACGACGTTAGCTTCCACGCTTTATCTCCTGCTCTGAGTGTGTACCCGCGCCGCTCACGTCGGCAAAGGCCGCACGTAGAGCTTCGGGAATGGCCCGGGGTTTCAAACTATGGGTGCGCACACAGGCCACCAAAAACTGCCCTTCGCAGAGCAGTGCATTATCCGTAGCCCGCCTGACTTGCTGTTTAAAGCGCAGGCTGACGCGGTTCAATTCGATTACTTCAGCACTTACCAGAAGCTCGTCATCCAGTCGCGCCGGCGCGTGATAGCGCGCTTCGCTGGAATGCACGACGAACAACAGGTCCTCCCCTGCAAGCTGCGATTGGGCAAAGCCCAGTTCGCGTAGCCGCTCGGTTCGAGCCCGTTCCATAAACTTAAGGTAATTAACGTAATACACGATGCCGCCGGCATCGGTGTCCTCGTAATAAACGCGACAACGATGTGCGAACGACTCCAGCCCGTTTTGCGCGCGCATACTCTAGTGCTTACTCCTCAGGTTGCCAATCCGGCCAGGCAACTGTTTTTCATTTTCGAACGCGTTTTCTTGCAAAATCATCGCGATGCCAGCCTTTGGGACCACGCAATCGGCGAAAAAATCAACGCGAAGGGTTCATTAATCGTCTATGGCATCCAGAAACTCGTCTGCCACGGGCATCTCACCCATGCGCGCAGGAGTGTTCAAACCGAAATGCAGGTACGCATGCCGGGTCACCACTCGCCCACGCGGGGTGCGCATGATGTAGCCCTGCTGGATCAGATATGGCTCAAGCACATCCTCGATGGTATGCCGCTCTTCGCTGATGGCCGCCGCGAGACTGTCCACCCCCACCGGGCCACCATCGAACTTCTCGATCATGGTCAATAACAGGCGTCGGTCCTGATGGTCGAAACCACGCTCATCGACATCCAGCAGGTTCAACGCCAGGTCGGCAATCGGCTTGGTGATGTGCCCCTTGGCCCGCACTTCCGCGAAATCCCGCACCCGGCGCAGCAAACGGTTGGCGATCCGCGGCGTACCGCGGGCCCGGCGAGCGATTTCGAACGCGCCTTCCGGGTCCAGCGGCAAGCCGAGAATCCCGGCCGAGCGACCGACAATAGTGGCCAGATCCGCAGTGCTATAGAACTCCAGACGCTGAACGATACCAAAGCGGTCACGCAACGGGTTGGTCAGCATCCCGGCGCGAGTGGTGGCACCGACCAGGGTGAATGGCGGCAGGTCGAGTTTGATCGAACGCGCCGCCGGCCCTTCGCCGATCATGATGTCGAGCTGGAAGTCTTCCATGGCCGGGTACAACACTTCCTCGACGATGGGCGACAGCCGATGGATCTCATCGATGAACAGCACGTCATGGGGTTCAAGATTGGTCAACAGCGCCGCCAGGTCACCCGGACGCTCAAGTACCGGACCCGAGGTGCTTTTGATCGACACGCCCATTTCCTGGGCGATGATGTTGGCCAGGGTGGTTTTACCCAGACCCGGCGGGCCGAAGATCAGCGTGTGATCGAGCGACTCGTTGCGCCCACGGGCGGCCTGGATAAACAGTTCCATTTGCTCGCGAACGGTCGGTTGGCCGATGTACTCGGCCAGGCTGACGGGACGAATCGCCCGGTCCTGGACTTCTTCGCGGTCACGGGGGCCACCCGTGGCGGCGATCAGACGATCAGCTTCAATCACTTAAATCATTCCCTTCAGGGCTCGGCGAATCATGTCTTCACTGCTCAAACCTTTTTCCTTGATGGCGGAAACTGCCTTGCTGGCTTCCTGTGGTTTGTAGCCCAGGGAGATCAGCGCGGCGACCGCATCGTTTTCGGCGGTGGCAACGGGTACGGGCGCGTCCGGCTGGTTTGGCACCAGCGCGAACATGCTCGGCACGGTTTCCCAGGCTTTGAAACGATCCTTGAGCTCCACCAGCAGACGCTCGGCGGTCTTCTTGCCGACTCCCGGCACTTTGGTCAGCGCTGAAGTGTCCTGCGCTTGCACGCAGCGCACCAATTCATCGACTTCAAGGCTCGACATCAAGGCCAACGCCAGCTTGGGGCCCACGCCATTGAGGCGGATCAGCTCACGGAAAAAATCGCGATCACGCTTGCCAATGAAACCGTAGAGCAATTGGGCGTCTTCGCGCACGACCAAATGGGTGTGCAAGGCGATCGTCTCTCCGACCGACGGCAGTCGATAGAGCGTGGTCATCGGCACTTCCAGCTCATAGCCCAGGCCGTTTACATCCAGAATCAGGTGCGGCGGCTGTTTCTCAGCCAAGGTGCCGCGCAAACGTCCAATCACGTTTCAAATCCTTAAGCGTTGGCCAGATCTGGCTTACGGGTAACAAAGTGAGCGTGATCGCCGACAGGACAGGCGCAAAACGCTCAGCGGACAAAATGAGTGGGCTGATGCTATCAGATCAGAGGCGAAGGCGACCGCCGCGACTGCGAGCCGTGCCCAGACCATGAGGTAACAGACTGGAGCGGGTGTGGGCATGACAAATGGCGATTGCCAGGGCGTCCGAGGCATCGATTTGCGGTTTGCTGGTCAGTTTCAGCATGTGCATGACCATCATCTGCACCTGCTCTTTATTCGCCGAACCGGTCCCGGTTACCGCCTGCTTGACCTGGGTTGCGGTGTATTCGGCGATTTCCAGGCTTTCTTCGGCACCGGCGACAATGGCGGCGCCGCGAGCCTGGCCGAGCTTCAGGGCCGAGTCAGCATTGCGGGCCATAAAGACCTTTTCGATCCCCATGGTGACCGGACCGTAGGTCTGAATGACTTCGCGCACACCGCGATAAACAATTTGCAACCGTTCATGTAACTCGCCGCTGCCGGTACGAATACAGCCCGAGGCCACGTACACGCAGCCACGGCCGGTATCGCGTACCACGCCATAACCGGTAATGCGTGAACCGGGGTCGATACCAAGAATTAAAGTCATAACGCCTGCGGGTTTAGAGAATGAGGCCGACATGGAACAGGCAGCGTCGGCGAAACATAACGGAAGACCGACACTTGACCCGTAGGAGCCTGGCTTGCCAGCGATGGCAATCTGAAGACCGGCGCAAGGCTCAAGGGCCTCATCGCTGGCAAGCCAGGCTCCTGCAGTGACGGGGTCGATCAGCCGAGCTGTTGGGCCACCGATTCCGGGATGTCCGCGTTGGAGTACACGTTCTGCACGTCATCCAGGTCTTCAAGCATATCGATCAGCTTGAGGACTTTTTCGGCACCTTCCAGGTCCAGTTCGGCGCTGGTGGTCGGCAACATCACGATTTCCGCGTCATTACCTTTGAAACCGGCCGTTTCCAAGGCATTACGCACGGAGTAGAAACCGGCGAACGAGGTAAACACGTCAATCGAGCCGTCCTCGTTGGTGACCACGTCATCAGCGTCGGCTTCCATGGCTGCCTCCATGAGCGCATCTTCATCAACGCCTGGCGCAAAGGAAATCTGCCCCTTGCGTTCGAACAGATAAGCCACCGAACCGTCGGTCCCCAGGTTGCCGCCGCATTTGCTGAACGCATGGCGTACAGCCGCTGCGGTACGATTGCGGTTGTCGGTCATGCACTCGACCATCACCGCTACGCCGCCCGGGCCATAGCCTTCGTAGCTCAGCTCGACCATGTCATCGGTGTCGGCAGCGCCGGCACCACGGGCAACCGCGCGATCGATAATGTCACGGCTCATATTCGCGCCAAGGGCCTTGTCCAGCGCCAGACGCAGACGCGGGTTGGAACCCGGGTCACCGCCACCCTGACGGGCCGCGACAGTCAGTTCACGAATCCACTTGGTGAAAATCTTGCCCTTCTTGGCATCCTGACGTTCTTTGCGGTGCTTGATGTTCGCCCACTTGGAATGACCTGCCATAACTCGCTCCGAATTCTCTTTAAAACAATGCCCGCACGCCCATGAAGGCGAGCGGGCAACACAATCTGGATCTGACACAAAGGCGCATCGATCGATACGCCTTTGTGGTCGATCTTACTCAGCCTTAGGCTGTTCGCGCAGACGGATGTGCAGTTCGCGCAATGCCTTGGCATCCACCAGACCCGGTGCCTGAGTCATGACACAGGCAGCACTCTGGGTTTTCGGGAAGGCGATCACTTCACGGATCGACTGGGCGCCAGTCATCAGCATCACCAGACGGTCCAGACCAAAAGCCAGACCACCGTGGGGTGGTGCACCGTATTTCAGGGCGTCGAGCAGGAAGCCGAATTTCTCTTCCTGTTCCGCTTCGCTGATACCCAACAGACGGAATACCGATTGCTGCATTTCCTTGCGGTGGATACGGATCGAACCGCCACCCAGCTCGGTGCCGTTCAGCACCATGTCGTAGGCACGGGACAGCGCGGTCGCCGGGTTGGCTTCGAGCTCTTCTGGCGTGCACTTCGGCGCGGTGAACGGGTGGTGCAATGCGGTGAAGCTGCCGTCGTCGTTCTCTTCGAACATCGGGAAGTCGACGACCCACATCGGTGCCCACTCGCAGGTCAGCAGGTTCAGGTCGTGACCGACCTTGATCCGCAACGCGCCCAGGGCTTCGCTGACGATCTTGGCCTTGTCGGCACCGAAGAACACGATGTCGCCATCAACTGCGCCAACGCGATCGAGGATCACATTGAGGTTGGCTTCAGGGATGTTCTTGACGATTGGCGACTGCAGGCCTTCAACGCCTTTGGCGCGTTCGTTGACCTTGATGTACGCCAGGCCCTTGGCACCGTAGATGCCGACGAATTTGGTGTAGTCGTCGATCTTGCTGCGCGGCATGCTCGCCCCGCCCGGAACGCGCAGAGCGGCGATACGGCTTTTCGGGTCGTTGGCCGGGCCACTGAAGACCTTGAAATCGACTTCCTTGAGCTGGTCGGCAACGTCAACCAGTTCCAGCGGGTTACGCAGGTCCGGCTTGTCGGAACCGTAACGACGCATGGCCTCGTCCCAGGTCATGTGCGGGAACTCACCGAATTCCAGACCCAGCACTTCCTTGAACAGGTTGCGGATCATGCCTTCGGTCAGGCCGATGATGTCGGCTTCGTTGAGGAAGCTGGTTTCGATGTCGATCTGGGTGAATTCCGGCTGACGGTCGGCACGCAGGTCTTCGTCACGGAAGCACTTGGCGATCTGGTAGTAACGATCGAAGCCGGCAACCATCAGCAGTTGCTTGAACAGCTGCGGCGATTGCGGCAAGGCGAAGAAGCTACCTGCGTGAGTACGGCTCGGCACCAGATAGTCACGTGCGCCTTCTGGCGTGGCACGGGTCAGGATCGGCGTCTCGACGTCAAGGAAGCCATTCTCGTCCAGGTAGCGACGGATGCTGGTGGTCATGCGCGAACGCAGACGCAGCTTCTCGGCCATTTCCGGACGACGCAGGTCGATGAAGCGATAACGCAGGCGGGTTTCTTCGCCAACGTCAGAGTATTCGTTGAGCGGGAACGGCGGGGTTTCCGCTTCGTTCAGCACTTCCAGCTCGTAGCCCAGCACTTCGATAGCACCGGAAGCCATGTTGGCGTTGCCGGCACCCGCCGGACGCAGACGCACCTTACCGGTGATTTTGACTACGTACTCACTGCGCACACGGTCGGCGGCGGCGAAGGTTTCGGCGCGATCCGGATCGAACACCACCTGGGCCAGACCTTCACGATCACGAATATCGAGGAAAATCACCCCGCCGTGGTCACGACGACGGTGGACCCATCCGCAAAGGGTAACTTCCTGACCTTCCAGGCTTTCGTTCAGTTGGCCGCAATAATGGCTGCGCATCATGGTAGTGTTTTCACTTCTCGTAATTCGAAATTCGATTGGAGGTCTTGCCGCACCACCGCACTTCAATAAGGTGCCTGATGATGCAAGAGCTCGCGCGTGTCGTTCAACTTAATCAGCTTTGTCGCCGCCGGCCAGATTCTTCTTCGAACCTGTCTTGAAGTCAGTCTCGTACCAGCCGGTACCGCTGAGGCGGAACCCGGGCATGGACAGCATTTTTTTCAGCTCAGGCGCCTGGCAGGCAGGGCAGTCGACCAGCGGCGCCGCGCTGATCTTTTGAATGGCTTCCAGTTGATGACCGCAGGAAGCACATTGATAGTCGTACATGGGCATGGAGTTGTCTCGGCAATCAATTCTACAGCCCGCGCCCGCACGAATAGCCCGGGCTACGCAGCAAAGGGCGCGATTATATCCATTAAATCGAGCCTGTGCAGCCGTATGACTGCACGGGTTGGCGTTCATCCCTATAGAGCTGCTGGCAACGCCTGCTGCTCAAGCTATGCGGCCACCGCGCCAGAGCGCTTGAGACCATCAGCCATGACCCAGCAACGAGCGCAGCATCCACGCGGTCTTTTCATCGACCTGCATACGCTGGGTCAGCAGATCCGCCGTCGGCTCATCACTGGCTTTATCAAGCAACGGGAAGATCCCGGGGCTGGAAAACCAGGAGCCCGAATTCGCTCGGCAAGCGCTGTGACCTCTGAACGCCAGGACAACGACCGATTTCAGCTGCCGGTGAAAAAACTGCGGGCAGCCTGAAAATCCTGATCACCCGTCTAGAACGAGCCTCTACAAGACAAACGGGCGCAACAACTTCCAGGCCGGCGTTCAACGGGCACATTTGGCGGCAGCGCCTGATTTGAGAAGGGCCCGGCTTTGCTGTTAAATAGGGATGTGTCGCTGAAGTCCATTTCTCTGACTGCAGCGCATAGGCTGATGCCGCGTACGTGTCCAGCGCCTCATATTGTTCAGAAGCGAACCGTTCGCAATCAGCTCTTCCTTGTGATCCGTCTTAACGTGAGTTAATCAAAATGTTGAAAATCGTCCATCTGCTAACGGGCGCTGCAGCCCTGCTGCTGTCCTTTATCCCTAGCCTGCGATCCGAAGCCGTACCTTACCTGCAACAACCCGACGCGCTTTATCTGGCGTTTTTCGGCTTGCTCAACCTGACCCTCGCTCCGGTTATTCCTTACTGGAACAAAGGCCCCCGTTATCAACTGCAAAATCTGGTCAGCGCTCTGCTGGTGCTTGCTGTCGTCCTGCAAATCCTTACGCTGCTCGCTCCTCTGCCAGTAATTGGTGGCCAACCGGCCATCCTGGTCAGCCTTCTGACTGCACTGATCGCCGTTCTCCTGCACCTGGCCATCAGTTTCTATACTCCGTCGCCAGCAGCTGCCCCACAAAGTTACGACATGACCAATCGCGATACCGGCACCGTCAAGTGGTTCAACACCTCTAAAGGCTTCGGTTTTATTTCCCGCGACTCCGGTGATGATATTTTCGTGCACTTCCGTGCTATCCGGGGTGAAGGGCATCGCGTCCTGGTCGAAGGCCAGCGCGTGGAGTTCTCCGTCATGAACCGTGATAAAGGCCTTCAAGCTGAAGACGTGATCGCTGCTTTGCCGCGCCGCTGATTTCAGCCCCCCTATCCCTGCAAAAAAAGAAAACCGCGAGCAGCCAGGCTGCTCGCGGCTTTTTTATGGCTGCCTGTTGAGGCATCCAGAGCAATCAATAATGCGGCGGCGGAGCGTCTTCCTCGAAAGACTCGAACTGCCCGGCCATTTCTTCCTGGCGTTTGAGCAGCGCGGCCATCTGCAATTGCAAACGCTCGACCACCCGTTGCTGTGTGGCGAGCACATCGCTCAACTGTTGAATCGTGTCATCCTGAAAAGCCTGCCGACTTTCCAACTCGGTAATTCTCGCTTCAGAGCTCATTGCTCAGCCCTCCAGAAACTGAAAATCATCAGTCAACACCAATCGCAGCCGCTCGCGAACAGCTAATACCTGCTCTGCACTGTAAGGTTTTGCCGGATGTTTACCCCAGACCGGTGCCGGCCATGCGGCATCTTCACGCTTACGCACAATAACGTGCATGTGCAGTTGACTGACCACATTACCCAAGGTTGCAACATTCAACTTGTCCGCATCGAACGAGTCCTTGAGCATTTCTGCCAATGCCGTGGTTTCTTGCCATAGCTGCTGTTGATCCGCCGCATCCAACTGAAACAACTCACTGATATCCTCGCGACGCGGTACCAGGATGAACCAGGGGTAATTCGAATCGTTGGACAACAGCAACCGACACAAGGGGAAGTCCCCGATCGGTACCGTGTCTTGTTGAAGTCGTGGATCTAAAGCGAACACCGCGCGCACTCCCGCTCAGTTCATCAGTTTTCAGCTTAGCGCCCAACTCAATCGGCTGCTCGCCAAGCGACAGAACAGCAGCATACCTGCGATTGGCACGCCCTTCACGGCGAACAACCGCCCTTGCGCAAACAGCAATCTCCCCGTCCAGCCCAAGGACGCCCCAATATGGAACATTTCTCGCCCAATCGCCCAATCAAGGATCAATGAATAGCCGCACGTTAAAAAAATGACCACCAGAAGCCGGGGGCGCCACTTTGCATCTGTCGTCCCCCCTGTATTAATCTTGCCCACCGCTGATGAAGTTTTGCACCAAAACCGTACAATACGTCTACGCTGAGTGCGTCGAACATCCGCCGTTTACTCACTCAGAGTGTGGACCGGTAACATTTTTGGTTGCCGCGCTATTTTCATTGGGTACAACACGAGGAAAATAGCGCCGTCAAGCTCAAACAAAGCAATCTTGAAACCCCGGTTTCATGAGGCTTCTGTAGCTCCATCCGCGGTAGTAGAAAAAATCGGTAGCAGAAAACGTGTTTGTGCACGGTTGTTGCATTCACACCCACATCGTCGAAAAGGTGCCTGCTGGAAGTGGTACTTTCAGACAAATAATAATAGTGGCAAGGTCGCCCATGAAGATTTCACTGCCTGGACATAGAACCATTTTACCTATGCTCCGGCCTTCGAAGGCAGTACTGAAGTTGTCAGTCCGGATACAGTGGGACTACAGATATGCGACATCGACCGAGCATTTTGCGACACGCTCGTGAAGAAGCCAAAAGGATAGATACGTAAGTATCGCCAACATTGTCAGCGTGATATAAGTTTGCGCCGACACAAAAAGAAAGAGCCGCCCGGATAATAGAACAGGCGGGACGGCAGTACTCTTCTAAAAACCAAAGGAGCAAATCACGATGCGCGTGATGAAGTGGAGCATGATCGCACTGGCTGTTTCAGCAGGCACCTCGCAGTTCGCAATCGCGTCCTCCCAGGACGACGCCAAGGGCTTTGTTGAAGACAGCAGCCTGAAAGCCAAGACTCGTATGGAGTACATGAACCGCGATTACAAGCACGGCGCTAGCAACCCAACGTCGGGAACTAGTGGCTATCGTCAGGACACGGGTGTCAGCGAACTGCTGACCTACGAGTCCGGCTTCACTCAAGGCACCATCGGCGTCGGTGTTGACGCTATGGCCATGGGTTCCGCCAAACTTGACGGCGGCGCAGGTCGCGCAGGCAACGGCCTGTTCGCGGTAGGTAGCGACGGCAGAGAGCAAAAAACCCAGTCCAAGGCTGGCGCTGCAGTCAAGTTCCGTCTCTCCGACACCACCTTGAAATACGGCCGTCAATTCGTTGCCAGCCCAGTATTCGCTACCGATGACAGCCGTCTGCTGCCAGAAGTTGCCGAAGGTACTTTGATCACCAGCAAAGAGATCAAAGGCCTTGAGTTGAGCGCAGGTCGTTTCACCGCCCTGAGCAAGCAAACCGGCATGGGCAAGGACAGCATCGGCGGTGTTGCGGATGCTAACGGCAATGGCGGCAGAGGTCTGACTGCTGCCAACATCTTCGGCGCAAGCTATGCCTTCACCGATAACTTCACCGGTGCGCTGGCTGCTTCCAAGGTTGATGAGTACTTCAAGAAGCAGTACATCAACCTGAACTACACCCTGCCAATCGCAGACAGCCAGTCCCTGAACTTCGACTTCAACGGTTATAAAACCGAAGGCGACAAGCGCGGCGACCAGGTTGACATGATCGGCGACGGCACCAAAGGCGTAGACAACAAACTGTGGAGCCTGGCAGCTGCCTATACCCTCGGCGCTCACAAGTTCACCATCGCTCACCAACGCTCCAGCGGTGACAATGGTTACTACTACGGTGTCGATGGTAACAGCACAATCTTCGTAGCCAACTCCATTCAGATCTCCGACTTCGTGGGCCGTGACGAACGCTCCTGGCAAGCTCGCTACGACCTGAACATGGCGACCTACGGCGTTCCTGGCCTGAGCTTCATGACCCGTTACGTCAAAGGTGACAACATCACCACCAACGGTCTGGGTGAAGGCAAAGAGTACGAGTGGAACGTCGAGTCCAAGTATGTATTGCAAGAAGGCCCGGCCAAAGACCTGTCCTTCCGTGTGCGCTTCGCTAACTACCACAACAACGAGGCTTTCCGTGGTTACAGCGACAACCTCTACGACACTCGTCTGATTGTTGAGTACCCGCTGAGCATCCTGTAACACCTGCAACACAGCAATTTAGAGCCCGGCTCTACTAAGAAGCCGCTCACCTGATTCAGGTGAGCGGCTTTTTTATTACGACGCCATTGCGGTTCTCTTCGCTGCAACTACATAGCAAGCTAGCTAAGTATAAAACAGCAACCCAAACATCCCCCCTCCTGAACAAACCATTTGCCCACACTTCATGCCTGGTATCACCCAAAGTGTTTTTGCCTGTAAGGAACAATTACCGGAGGGGTAAAACACTCAAGGGGCTGATCGCCCCTTGAGTTCAACACTGATACTTGACCGAACAGCCAAGTCATAACAAGCGACGTTACCGCGCAGCGACTTCCTGAACCACACGCATCATTCGCTGGGGGAACGGAACATTAATACCCGCCGCCTTCAGGCGATCACGGGACTGTTCATTGAAGTGGAACAGCACATCCCAGTAATCCGCGGTTTTCACCCAGACACGCAAAGAAACGGTGATCGAGCTGTCGCCCAGCGTCGATACCACAGCCACTGGCGCCGGATCGGTCAGCACTCGCCCGTCGTTGGCCAGTTCAAGCAAAACCTCACGAGCCTTCTGCAAGTCGGCTTCGTAATCAACACCTACATCAAGCACGACCTTACGGGTCGGCTGACGGTTGTAGTTGGTGATGATGCCGTTGGACAGGTTGCCGTTGGGTACGATGACGGTCTTGTTGTCACCGGTGCGCAACACGGTATGGAAGATCTGAATGCTGTCGACTGTGCCGCTGATACCCTGCGCTTCGATCCAGTCGCCAATACGGAAGGGACGGAACAGCAGAATCAGCACGCCGCCGGCGAAGTTCGCCAGGCTGCCCTGCAATGCCAAACCAATCGCCAGGCCCGCCGCGCCGATCGCCGCGACGAACGAGGTGGTTTCGATACCAATCATCGAGGCCACGCTGACGATCAGCAGTACCTTGAGAATGATGTTCGCCAGGCTGCTCATAAAACCCTGCAAGGCCTGATCGGCATTGCGCAAGGCCAGCAGCTTGCTGACTTTATGGGTCAGTTTGTTAATCAACCACCAACCGATCGCCAGTGTGATGGCCGCCAGCAGCACACGGCTGCCGTATTCCATGACCCTCGGAATCCAGGCCTGGGACGCCTTGACCAGGCTGTCCACTTCAGCATTCAAATCCATCTATCTCTCCTTATTACCGGGTCCCCGGCTCGCAATACCGACCGGCAGAACGATTGAAACTAGTTGAGTTCAATCGATTCTGCCATTCCACGGGCCTCGGACGCCGATAACGCCAGGAGGTTCCCGGAACGCTGGCTAGTCGCGGAAATTGTTGAACTGCAGCGGCATACCGAACTCCTTGGCACGCAGTGCGGCAATCGCTTCCTGCAAGTCGTCACGCTTCTTGCCGGTGATACGCACCTGCTCACCTTGAATGGCCGCCTGAACCTTGAGCTTGGCGTCCTTGACATGAGCGACGATTTTCTTCGCCATCTCCTTATCAATACCTTCCTTGAGGGTCGCTTCCTGTTTCATCAATTTGCCGGAAGCGTAAGCGTCCTTGAGCTCGAGGCACTGCACATCGATCTTGCGCTTGACCAGCGCCAATTTGAGGATTTCGATCATTGCTTCCAACTGAAAGTCAGCTTCAGCGGTCATGTTGACGACCAGATCTTTTTCCTTGAACTCAAAGCTGCCTTTGCCTTTCAAGTCATAGCGACGGTCGAGCTCCTTGACGGCGTTCTCGACCGCGTTGGTAACTTCGTGTTTGTCCAGTTCGGATACCACGTCGAACGACGGCATGTAATTTCTCCAATGTCAAAAGGGCGCCGCTCAATATAGATGGAGTACGCCAGGCTTGCGGTTAAAGTGCCGGCTCATTATAACGGGTCTTTCCTCTCCTTCACTGTGAGCCTCGCATGCGTGTGCCAAACAGAGCAAAAAGCTGATGTCGACCACCTGGCACGTTCTCGGCGCAGGCAGCCTCGGCACCTTGTGGGCTACACGCCTGGCCCGGGCCGGCTTGCCAGTCAGACTGATTCTGCGCGATCAGGCACGCTTGCAGGCCTACCGGGCAGCAGGCGGGCTCACGCTGGTGGAGCAAGGTGAAGCGCAGTTCTACGAGATCCCCGGTGAAACCGTCGACAGTGGCGAGCCTATCACCCGATTGCTCGTAGCCTGCAAGGCTTACGACGCCGAAAAAGCCGTCGCACAACTGTCGCCCCGCCTGACTCCCGATGCCGAACTGATTCTGTTACAGAACGGTCTGGGCAGTCAGGACGCGGTCGCGGCGCGGGTCCCGCAGGCGCGTTGCATTTTTGCTTCCAGTACCGAAGGTGCGTTTCGCGATGGCGATTGGCGTGTGGTATTCGCCGGCCACGGTTATACATGGCTCGGTGATGCCGGCCACCCTACCCCGCCAATCTGGCTGGATGATCTGAGCGCGGGCGGCATCCCCCATGAGTGGAGCGCGGATATCCTCACTCGGCTCTGGCGAAAACTGGCGCTCAATTGCGCCATCAACCCGCTGACCGTGTTGCACGACTGCCGTAACGGTGGATTGCTGCAACATCACTGCGAGGTCGCCACCCTCTGCGCCGAGCTGACTGAACTACTGGAGCGTTGCGGCCAGCCGGCAGCAGCGCAAGATCTGCAACACGAAGTCGAGCGAGTCATTCAGGCGACTGCGGCCAATTACTCGTCGATGTATCAGGACGTCGCCAACGGCCGCAGGACCGAAATCAGCTACCTGCTGGGTCATGCCTGCAATGTTGCGTCTCGACATCAGCTGACCCTGCCCCACCTCAATCAGGTACAACAGCGGCTGATCGAGCACCTGCGCACGCGCGGATTGCCCAGCGACTGAGCAGCGGCTACGCTGCCCACTTGTTCCTCTTCAGTGACAACCTCAATGCCATTGCGCCAGCGCCTTGAAAACCTTCCCGTCGGCCAGAAACTGTTCGCGGCCCTGCTGGTTCTGCTAATCACCGTGCTACTGGTCGCCAACCTGACGTTTATCAGCGCCGCCTACTGGATCTCCCAGGAAAGCATGGCACCACAGGCCTTGCAGACCATAGGTCGATTGATCTCCAATCCGAGCCTGGCCGCGCAGGCGCTGGACTCGCCACAAAGCGCCGAAAATCTGCTCAATGAGCTCAACAGCTATTCGCCATTACGCGCTGCGGCGCTCTACGACAGCAAAGGCGCACGCCTGGCGCAATTGCAACACGGCGAACGGCTCAAACTACCAGAGCGTTATCGGCATATTGAAGCCTGGCAAGTGACCGAGTTTCGCAGCAATCAGCTGATCACCCTGCCCCGCCCCGGCCAGCCGCCAGGGCATTTGCTATTGGTGGCCAGCAGCGAACTGCCGATGGCGTTCTACACAGGCACCCTGACTGCCAGTCTTGGGATTCTGATCTTCAGTGTGCTGCTGTGGCTGGTGATCGCCCAGCAAATCAAGCGCCTGATCACCCAGCCGATCCACCAACTCGAAGAGCTGTCCCGACAAGTGACCCGCGAGGAAAACTACGCCTTGCGCGCCGCTCGCGGTAATCACGATGAAATCGGCAGCCTCGCCGAAGCCTTCAACACCATGCTTTCGCGGATCGAAGCCCGTGAGCAACAGCTCAAACGTGCACGGGACGATTCCCAGGCAGCTTATGACCAGGCCCAGGGACTTGCCGAAGAGACCCGTCACACCAATCGCAAGCTGGAACTGGAAGTCCAGGTTCGGAGCAAGATCGAGAAGAAACTCACTGGTTTCCAAAACTACCTCAACAGCATCATCGACTCGATGCCCTCGGCGCTGATCGCGCTGGACGAACAACTCTACGTGACCCAATGGAATCAGGAAGCCAGCGCCCTTTCCGGAACCCGTCTGGACGAAGCCCTGAATCAACCGATCTTCCTTGCGTTCGAGCCGCTAAAACCGTTCCTGCCACAACTCAAGGAAACAGTGGAACAGCACACCGTGGCCAAAATCGAGCGCGTCACCTGGGTCAAGGACGATGAAGCCAGGCACTACGCCCTGACCTTCTACCCGTTGATGGGCGGTGCCGGACGCGGGGTGGTCATCCGGATCGATGACATCACCCAGCGTCTGTCTCTGGAAGAAATGATGGTGCAATCGGAGAAGATGCTCTCGGTCGGAGGCCTCGCCGCCGGCATGGCCCACGAGATCAACAACCCTCTGGGGGCGATCCTGCACAATGTTCAGAACATTCGCCGCCGTTTGTCGTCGGACTTGCCGAAGAACCTCGAACAAGCCGAGCAGATCGGCATCCAGCTGGAGACAGTCAACCGCTATCTGCAAAGCCGTGAGGTGCCACAGTTACTCGACGGCATCCAGCAAGCCGGAGCACGCGCAGCGAAAATCGTGACGCACATGCTCAGTTTCAGCCGCCGTAGCAACCGCCAGTTGGCTCCATGCGATCTGCCGGCATTGATCGACCAAGCGGTGGAAATTGCCAGCAACGACTTCGATCTGACCATCGGTTTCGACTTCAAGGGCCAAGCTATCGTTCGCCAGTTCGACCCGCAGATGGGCCCGGTTCCGGGCACCGCCAACGAGCTGGAGCAAGTGCTGCTCAACCTGCTGAAAAACGCTGCGCAGGCCATTCACCAGCGTGAAGACGATAGAGAACCAGGGCGGATCACTTTGCGCACCCGCTTGAATCCGCCCTGGGCGGAAATTCAGGTTGAAGACAACGGCATAGGCATGAGTGAAAACGTGCGCAAGCGCACCTTCGAACCGTTTTTCACCACCAAGGAAATCGGCCAGGGCACCGGGCTTGGGCTGTCGGTTTCCTACTTCATCATCACCAACAACCACAAGGGTCAGATGGAAGTACAGTCGACCCTGGGCCAAGGCACCTGTGTCACCTTGCGCCTGCCATTGGCGGGCACCCAGCTCGCCTCCCACGAACTCAGTCAACTGGAGAGGTGAGCATGGGTTTTCGCTTGTCGAAGATTTACACACGCACCGGCGACAAAGGTGAAACCGGTCTGGGCGACGGACGTCGGGTGCCCAAGGACCATCCGCGAGTCGAGGCCATTGGCGAAGTCGATACCTTGAACAGCCAGCTGGGATTGTTGTTGGCCGCACTGGCCGAGCAAAGCCGCGAGTGTCCAGGATTGACCGAGGTGATTGAAGTCCTGGCGCCCTGCCAGCATCGCTTGTTCGACCTGGGTGGCGAGTTGGCGATGCCGGTGTATCAGGCACTCAATTTGGGTGAAGTCGAACGCCTGGAGGCGGCAATCGATCGCTGGAATGAAGAGCTGGGGCCGCTGAAGAATTTCATTCTGCCCGGCGGCTCGGCGTTGATCGCACAAGCGCATATGTGCCGCAGCCTGGCCCGCAGTACCGAACGACGTTGCCAGCATTTGAACGCCGTCGAACCGCTGACCGGGGTTGGCCTGGCGTATGTCAATCGGCTGTCGGACTTGCTGTTTGTTGCCGCTCGTTTGATCGCTAAACGTCAGGGTGTTGCCGAGATTCTTTGGGAAGCGGCGGCGAAGCCTGAGGTTTAGTCAGGGGCGGCGTTCCGTTTGCTCGCGATGAGGCCAGTGGCTACACCACAGAATCAAGCCTCAGGCCAGAACGCCCGAATCCCCGCCACGCCCTGCGCACCGCTTTCCCAGGCGCGTTGGCGCTCGGCCGGACCAACACCGCCGAGCAGAAACACCGGCCTGTTGAAGCCTCTGATCAACTGTGCCGCCAGATCCCAACCCAACGGCTGCCCATCCGGGTGAGTCTGAGTAGGCTGAACCGGCGACAGCGTGACGAAGTCCACGCCCATCTGTTCAGCCAAGGCCAGCTCCTCGGCATTGTGGCAAGAAGCCGCCAGCCAGCGCGACGCGGGCAATGGTCGACCGGCGCTGGCGTACTTGCGCAATTGTGCCGACGTCACGTGCCAACCTGCGGACGGGAAGTCTCCCAGCCACTCGAACGGACCCTTGAGCATCAATTGCGCCTTGCCCGCACACAGACCCGCCGCATCCACCGCCAGGTCGCGGTACTGTGGGTCATAGCCGTTTGGCGCACGCAGCTGAATCAGTTTGATGCCACCGGCGATGGCTTTCTGTATGCCCCGTAGCAAGGCCGGGGTTTCCAGACCGTCAGGGGTGATCAAGTATTCACCCGGCAAACGGGCCGCTGCGACAATCGGCTGGTTGGCAGCCGGAAACTCATAGCCCGTCAAATCCCGGGCAGCCACCCAGGCCAAGGGTTGCCCCTCGGCGCCATGAGGTTCGCCGGTAAAGCTTGAGACTTCCCAGACATCCAGCAATACCTGCTTGTCCGGGTAGTCATGTTGCACTTTGATCAACGGTCGAGCCGCGCTGACCACAATGCCCAACTCTTCCTGCAGCTCGCGGGCAAGCGCCGTCTCCACCGCTTCGTCCGCCTCGACCTTGCCGCCGGGAAACTCCCAAAGGCCACCCTGATGCTGAGTGTCGGCACGTCGGGCGATGAGAATCTTGCCGTTGCTATCACGGATAACGGCCGCAGCCACATGTACTCGTTTCACCGTACTACTTCCTCTAAACCGGCCTTCTGCCAGGCCTTGAAGGCTGGCCATTGGTAAATCGTTTCGACATACGCCGCATCGACCGCCGGCAAGGCCACCCGATAGGTGCGCAAACGCACGGCAATCGGCGCAAAGAATGCGTCCGCCAGGCTGACCCGACCAAACAGGAAAGGCCCGGGCTCGGTAGCGGCCGCGCGGCATTCAGCCCACAGCGCCAGCATGCGCTCGATATCGGCCTGCGCTTCAGGTGGCATCGGCGACAGTGGAGCATCGTGGCTCAGGTCGAACGGCATATTGCCGCGCATCCCGAAGAAACCACTGTGCATTTGCGCGCAAGCGGATCGCGCCTGGGCACGGGCGGCGATGTCACGCGGCCACAAATCGACCTCTGGAAAGCGCTCGACCAGGTATTCGGCAATCGCCAGCGAGTCGGCAATGGTGCCGTGCTCGGTTTTCAGTAGAGGGACTTTGCCGGTAGGCGAATGCTTGAGGAGCAACTGACGGGTGTCAGGCTGGTTCAGTTTGATCAGTTCTTCGGTGTAAGTAGTGCCGGTCAGTTCAAGCGCCAACGCACCACGCAAGGACCAGGAAGAATAGAGTTTGTCGCCGATGATCAGGTGGAAGCTCATGTTCAGACACCTTCAATGAGGAGAATCGCGGGACTCCCTTGTAGGAGCGAGCTTGCTCGCGATGGACTCAAGGGCGGCGTGTTTACTCAGAAAACACGCGTTATCGTTAACGTCCATCGCGAGCAAGCTCGCTCCTACAAGGGGAACGGGGTACTGGCGAAATCGTAATTACGTACGGTATTCGGCGTTGATTTTCACGTATTCGTGGGACAGGTCGGTGGTCCAGATCGTTTCACTGCAATCCCCGCGGCCCAGTTCGATGCGAATGGTGATCTCTTCCTGCTGCATTACCGCCGCGCCTTGCGCTTCGGTGTAAGTCGCTGCGCGCGCACCGTGGCTGGCGATGCAGACTGAACCCAGAAACACGTCGATCTTGCTCACGTCCAGATCCGGTACACCAGCACGGCCAACGGCAGCAAGAATACGACCCCAGTTCGGATCGGAAGCGAACAACGCGGTCTTGATCAGCGGCGAGTGAGCCACGGTGTAACCGACATCCAGGCATTCCTGATGATTAGCGCCGCCGTTTACCTCAACCGTGACGAACTTGGTCGCGCCCTCGCCGTCACGGACGATGGCCTGAGCCACCTCCATGCAGACTTCGAACACCGCCTGCTTGAGTGCCGCGAACAGCGGACCGCTGGCCTCGGTAATTTGCGGCAGATCAGCCTTGCCAGTGGCAATCAGCATGCAGCAATCGTTGGTCGAAGTATCGCCATCGATAGTGATGCGGTTGAACGACTTGTTGGCGCCGTCCAGCAGCAGGTTCTGCAACACATCGCGGGAGACTTTAGCGTCGGTGGCGATGTAGCCGAGCATGGTCGCCATGTTCGGGCGAATCATCCCTGCGCCTTTGCTGATGCCGGTGACAGTGACAGTCACACCGTCGTGCTGAAACTGGCGGCTCGCACCCTTTGGCAGGGTGTCGGTGGTCATGATGCCGGTGGCGGCGGCTGCCCAGTTGTCCACGGACAAATCGTCGAGGGCGGCTTGCAGGGCGCCTTCGATCTTCTCGACCGGCAGCGGCTCGCCAATCACGCCTGTGGAGTACGGCAATACCAGATTGGCGTCGACACCGGTCAATTCAGCCAGTTTGGCGCAGGTACGCGCGGCAGCGGCCAGTCCTGGCTCGCCAGTACCTGCGTTGGCATTACCGGTGTTGGTCAGCAGATAACGCACCGGACCTTGCACTCGCTGCTTGGCCAGGATCACCGGAGCGGCGCAAAAGGCGTTCAGGGTGAACACGCCCGCAACCGTGGAGCCTTCAGCGCAGCGCATGACCACAACATCCTTGCGCCCCGGGCGCTTGATGCCGGCCGAAGCAATACCGAGTTCAAAACCGGCAACCGGGTGCAACGTTGGCAAAGGACCAAGACCAACAGCCATGAAAGCGCTCCTCTAATGTGATGTCAGCACTGTCGTCACGAAGGACAGTGTTTCAAATGGAAAAACGCCGCGACGGCTGATGCCGGTCGCGGCGCGGGTATTTCAGTGTCTGGCGGAAATCTTAGTTGATCTGGCCGTGACAATGTTTGAACTTCTTGCCCGAACCGCAGTAGCACAGTTCGTTGCGACCCAGCTTCTGCTCATTGCGAACCGGCGCAGCGGCAAGGGCGACATCGAGATCAACGCCCTCATCCAATGCTTCCGGATGCTCCAGCCCAGGGGCTTGGGCGTGTTCGAACTGCATGCGTTGAGCCAGGGATTCGGCTTCCTGACGCAAACGGGCTTCTTCTTCGATTGGATCTTCGCGGCGAACCTGTACGTGGGACAACACACGGATGGAGTCGCGCTTGATCGAATCCAGCAGCTCGGAGAACAAGGTGAAGGACTCGCGCTTGTACTCCTGCTTCGGGTTCTTCTGTGCATAGCCGCGCAAGTGGATGCCGTGGCGCAGGTGATCCATGGTCGACAGGTGGTCTTTCCACAGGTCATCCAGCACGCGCAGAACGATTTGCTTCTCGAAGGTGCGCAGTGCTTCGGCACTCGCTTGCTCTTCTTTCTCGTTGTAAGCGGCCAGCAGTTCGGCCATCAGCTTCTCGCGCAGAGTCTCCTCGTAGAGGTGATCGTCTTCGTCGAGCCACTGCTGGATTGGCAGTTTCACACCGAAGTCACTCGACAGAGCGGCTTCAAGGCCGGCTACATCCCACTGCTCAGGCAGCGACTGCGGCGGAATGTGTGCGCTGACGGTAGCGTTGAGCACGTCCTGACGGAAGTCGGCGATGGTTTCACCGATGTTATCGGCGGCCAACAAACTGTTACGCATGTGATAGATCACTTTACGTTGTTCGTTGTTGACGTCATCGAACTCGAGCAGTTGTTTACGAATGTCGAAGTTGCGACCTTCTACCTTGCGCTGAGCCTTTTCGATAGCGTTGGTCACCATGCGGTGCTCGATTGCTTCGCCGGGCTGCATGCCCAGGGCTTTCATGAAGTTCTTCACCCGATCAGAGGCGAAGATGCGCATCAGGCTGTCTTCAAGCGACAGGTAGAAACGGCTGGAGCCAGCGTCACCCTGACGACCGGCACGACCACGCAACTGGTTGTCGATACGGCGCGATTCGTGACGCTCGGAAGCGATGACCTGCAAGCCGCCCGATTCGAGCACTTGCTGGTGACGTTTCTGCCAGTCAGCCTTGATCTGGGCGATCTGCTCAGGGGTCGGATCCTCAAGGGATGCTACTTCCACTTCCCAGTTACCGCCCAACAGGATGTCGGTACCACGACCGGCCATGTTGGTGGCGATGGTCAGTGCGCCAGGACGACCGGCCTGGGCGATGATTTCTGCTTCTTTTTCGTGGAACTTGGCGTTCAGAACCTTGTGTTCGATGCCTTCCTTCTGGAGCAGACTGGACATGTGCTCGGAAGTTTCAATGGTCGCAGTACCCACCAGCACCGGACGGCCCTGGGTCATGCATTCCTTGATGTCGGCAATGATAGCGGCGTATTTCTCGTCCGCAGTGAGGAACACCAGGTCGTTGTAGTCTTTACGCGCCAGCGGTTTGTTCGGTGGAATGACCATTACCGCCAGACCGTAGATCTGGTGGAATTCGAACGCTTCGGTGTCGGCCGTACCGGTCATGCCGGACAGTTTGTTGTACAGACGGAAGTAGTTCTGGAAGGTGGTCGAAGCCAGGGTCTGGCTTTCGGCCTGGATGTTCAGGCCTTCTTTGGCTTCGATGGCCTGGTGCAGACCTTCCGAGAGACGACGTCCCGGCATGGTACGACCGGTGTGTTCGTCGACCAGCACAACCTGACCGTCCTGAACGATGTATTCGATGTTGCGGTGGAACAGCTTGTGCGCACGCAGACCGGCATAAACGTGGGTCAGCAGGCCCAGGTTATGTGCCGAATACAGGCTCTCGCCCTCGGCCAGCAAACCAATGCGGGTCAGCATCTCTTCGATGAACTGGTGACCGGCTTCGTTCAGCTCGACCTGGCGGGTCTTCTCGTCGATGGTGTAGTGGCCAGCCTTGGTGACTTCGCCTTCCACTTCTTCGACATGCAGCTCCAGGAGCGGGATCAGCTTGTTGATCTCGATATAGAGCCTGGAGCTGTCTTCGGCCTGACCGGAAATGATCAGCGGGGTACGGGCTTCGTCGATCAGGATCGAGTCGACTTCGTCGATTACCGCAAAATTGAGCTCACGCTGGAATTTTTCTTCCATGCTGAAAGCCATGTTGTCGCGCAGGTAGTCGAAACCGAATTCGTTGTTAGTGCCGTAGGTGATGTCGGCAGCATAGGCAGCACGCTTCTCTTCCGGCGGCTGGAACGGCGTCACCACACCGACTGTCATGCCGAGGAATTCATAGAGCGGACGCATCCAGTTGGCGTCACGACGAGCCAGGTAGTCGTTCACGGTTACAACGTGCACGCCCTTGCCGGACAGCGCGTTCAGGTAAACGCCGAGTGTCGCCACCAGGGTCTTGCCTTCACCGGTACGCATTTCTGCGATCTGGCCTTCATGCAAGGTCATGCCGCCGATCAACTGCACATCGAAGTGGCGCATGCCCATGACACGCTTACCGGCTTCACGGGCAACCGCAAAGGCTTCAGGGAGGAGCTTGTCGAGGGTCTCGCCTTTGGCTATGCGGGCCTTGAACTCTTCGGTCTTGGCGCGCAATTGCTCGTCCGAAAGGGCCACCATTTGCTCTTCGAAGGCATTGACGATCTGTACCGTCTTGAGCATGCGTTTGACTTCGCGCTCGTTCTTGCTTCCAAAAAGTTTCTTTAACAAAGGCGCAAACATATCGACAGGTTCTTCCACACATAGGGATGGAGGGCGGCCCCGTGAGTCGCCCGTGCAGCCCTTATGGCCGCATGCGAACGAGTATTCTACCCGGAAACGATTGTGAGGAAAGTGGCGTTATTCCACGATGCTGGCACAGCGCTGTGACGGGGCTCACTTTAAATAGGGGCTTTTTGCTGAACTTCAACCCAATCGCGGTAGAAGTTACTCGTTGATTTAATGGGTAAACCAGCTGTAAAGCAATGGGGGACAAGCGCGTCCGGCACTTTCTGCTACCATGGCGGCTCTGTTACTTCAGGTGTCTGATCATGGCATTTCGCCCTCTTACGGCCAGAGCACCCGCCGTCCTGCTTCGCGAAGCCAAGCCTTTAAAAGCGATATTCAGCCACGCTCAACGTTTAGCGCATTTACAGCGTTTGCTTGAAAGCCAGCTGCAACCCGCCGCTCGTGAACACTGCCACGTGGCTTCCTGGCGTGAAGGCAGTTTGTTGCTGATCGTAACCGACGGTCATTGGGCGACCCGGCTGCGCTATCAGCAAAAACGCCTGCAGCGTCAGTTACAGGTGTTCGACGAATTCTCCAGCCTGACGCGTATTCTGTTCAAGGTTCAACCCCCCACTGTGCAACAAGGCGCAGCCGGCCATACCATGGACTTGTCGACAAACGCCGCCGAGACCATTCAGGCCACCGCCGACGGTATCAGCGACCCCAACCTGCGCGCCGCTCTGGAGCGTCTGGCCAGCCACGCCAAACCACGGACCAATTGCCAGCCCGACTGATTGGCTGCCTGACGCATGGCCGACTTCAACATTTTGTCCGCCCGCCGTCCCCGGAAACTCACCGGCCTTGTCAGTGAAGCCCGGCTCTTCAGCCGCCTTGCCCGACGCCGCATCGGGCTCTGGCACCTGCCCTTTGCGGCTCATCAGCACTTGATAGTGCCGATTCACGATCGATCGGTTTGTCATAACGTCCGACCAACGGTGAGCCGGCGATCAGGGCGGCACGCTCGGCGTCACTCAAAGGCCCGATTCGCGATTGCGGTGCAGCCACCTGAACCCGCCGGACCATCGCAGTCACCCAAACCAAACCGCACAAATCGCCTTTGATGTCGGCGGCATACACTGCAACGCCGGCATCGCTGAAGGCTTGCGCCAGACGTTGCAGGGTCACGGTTTTCCCGTACCGGTAGCTCCGGCCACCAGCCCGTTACGGTTGGCCAGACGCATGGCCTGAGCAATTGGTTGTCCCTCAAGATCGGCACCGATAACGAGTTGCAGTGAGCCAGGCATTTTGTCACCCATGGTTAATCTTTAGCCCTGCACGGTCGATATAGAAAAGCGAGAGACAAGAGAAGACTGAAAATGAGGTCCGATAATTCCCTAAGGAGAGATGGAAATATCAGCTTACTTTCAACATTGCCCATTTTGCGCGCTTTCATAGCCGCTCGCCCTGGACATTAAGACCTTAGCGGACACCACAAGTCATGAACAAAAATCTGCGCTTCAGCCATAAAATACTGCTTGCCGCCGCCCTGATCGTTATTGCCGCCTTCGCCTCCTTCACGCTGTACAACGACTATTTGCAGCGTAGTGCGATTCGCCAGGACCTGGAAAATTACCTGCAGGAAATGGGCACCGTCACAGCGAAGAATATCCAGACCTGGCTCGCCGGCCGCAGTTTGTTGATCGAAAACCTTTCACAGTCCGTTGCGCTCAACCCGGACATGGGTAACGTCGCCAATCTGCTTGAACAGAAGGCAGTAACCTCCAGTTTCATGGGCGCCTATCTAGGGAACAAGGACGGCACCTTCCTCATTCGCCCGGACAGCAAAATGCCGGACGGCTACGACCCGCGCGCCCGTCCCTGGTACAAGAGCGCAGAGAGCAGCAGTGGCCCGGCGTTGACCGAACCTTACATCGATCTGGCTTCCGGCCAGTTAGTGATTTCCATCGTCGACAGCGTGCTCAAGGGTGGCCAGAACGTCGGCGTGGTTGGCGGCGATCTGAGCTTGCAGGTGATTGCCGATAGCATCAACGCACTGGATTTCGGCGGTATGGGGTATGCCTTTCTGGTAAGTGCCGACGGCAAAATTCTCGTGCACCCGGATAAGGCCTTGGTGATGAAGACGCTCAAGGACGTCTACCCGCAAGACACTCCGCGCCTGAGCAAAGACCTGAGCGAAATTGAGGTCAATGGTAAAACCCGCATCGTCACTTTTACCCAGATCAAGGGACTGTCCTCGGTCAACTGGTACATCGGTCTGTCCGTCGACAAGGACAAAGCCTTCGCGAAGCTCAGCAATTTCCGCACCTCGGCAATCGTTGCCACTATTATTGCCGTGGCCATCATCATCGCCCTGCTCGGCATGCTGATTCGCATCCTGATCCAGCCACTGCACACAATGACCCGCGCGATGCAGGACATTGCCGAAGGTGACGGCGACCTGACCAAGCGCCTGACCATCCAGACGCAGGACGAGTTCGGCATCCTCGGTACCGCATTCAACCGCTTCGTCGAGCGGATTCACACCTCGATTCGAGAAGTAGCCTCCGCCACCGGCCAGGTCAACGAAGTGGCCTTGCGGGTGGTCAGCGCTTCCAACTCGTCGATGTTCAACTCCGACCAGCAGGCTTCGCGTACCAGCAGCGTTGCCGCGGCGATCAACCAGCTCGGCGCCGCCGCCCAGGAAATCGCCCAGAACGCCGCCCTCGCCTCGCAGCATTCCAGCGATGCACGCAGCCTGGCCGAGGACGGTCAGCAAGTGGTCGACAGAAGCATCAAGGCGATGAATCAGTTGTCCAACATGCTGAGCGCTTCGAGCACCAACATCGAGTCCCTCAATAGCAAGACGGTGAACATCGGGCAGATTCTCGAAGTGATCACCAGCATTTCCCAACAGACCAACCTGCTGGCGCTCAACGCCGCCATCGAAGCGGCTCGAGCCGGTGAAGCCGGGCGTGGTTTCGCGGTGGTCGCCGATGAGGTGCGCAACCTGGCTCATCGCACCCAGGAGTCTGCGCAACAGGTACAGACCATGATCGAAGAACTGCAGGTCGGGGCCCGTGAGTCGGTAACCACCATGGGCGAAAGCCAGCGCCACAGCCACGACAGCGTGGAAATTGCCAACCTCGCCGGCGAGCGCCTGAACAGCGTGACCCAGCGCATCGGCGAGATCGACGGCATGAACCAGTCAGTAGCCACCGCCACCGAGGAACAGACCGCCGTGGTCGAATCGATCAACGTCGATATCACCGAGATCAATACCCTCAACCAGGAAGGCGTGGAAAACCTGCAATCGACCTTGCGCGCGTGCTCCGACCTGGAGCAGCAAGCGGCGCGCTTGAAGCAGTTGGTGGGCAGCTTCCGGATCTAGCGGTCTCCTGGGCCTCATCGCGGGCAAGCCTCGTTCCTACAGAGGTATGCTCTCACCTGTAGGAGCAAGGCTTGCCCGCGATGAACGATAACGCGGTGTACCAGCAATTCCGTGTCGCTGGTTTCGCGGGCCTCGCTCCTACAGGTGGGCTGTGTATTGCGCACATCCCGCACCGAACATCTATCCTTCATAAAGGTCAACCCTAAAGGGAACACCGGATAGGAGGGATGCTCATCGTGCATATCGCTGACATAACCATGTTCTACGCCCCTGCCAGCGGTGGCGTGCGCACTTATCTGGATGCCAAACACCGTCGCCTGGGACGTCAGCCAGGTATCCGTCACAGCTTGCTGATCCCCGGGGCGTATCTGGGTGAGCAGGACGGTATTTACACAGTCCCGGCTCCCGCCGTGCCCTTCGGTAAAGGCTACCGTTTCCCTTGGCGCCTGACGCCCTGGCGCAATGCTCTGCGCGACCTGCAACCGGACTTGATTGAGGTCGGCGATCCTTACCTCACCGCCTGGGCCGCCCTGGACGCTCGCCGTCAACTGGACGTACCGGTGATCGGCTTTTATCACTCGGACCTGCCACTGCTGGCGAGCAACCGCATGGGCAATTGGTGCACACCGAATGTCGAAGCGTATATCCGCAAGCTGTATGGCAATTTCGATCGGGTATTGGCACCCAGCCAGGTCATGGCTGACAAGCTGATCGGTCTTGGGGTGAAAAACGTTTTTGTGCAGCATTTAGGTGTGGACCTGCAAACCTTCCACCCGAGCGCTCGAGACCCGTCTTTACGCGCCGAACTGGGCATTGCCGAAAGCACCCGCCTGCTGATCTTCGCCGGGCGTGGCTCCAAGGAAAAGAATCTGCCGATTCTGCTCAGTTGCATGAAACACCTTGGCAACCACTATCACCTGCTGCTGGTAGGCTCCTCCATGCCGGCCGCAGTGCCGAATAACGTCACGGTAGTCGGTGAGTTCTACCCCGCACAACAGCTTGCCAGGCTGTTGGCCAGTTCTGATGCGCTGCTCCACGCCGGCGACCAGGAAACCTTCGGTCTGGTGATCCTCGAAGCCATGGCCAGTGGAATACCGGTTATTGCCGTGGCTGCCGGTGCGCTCAAAGAGATCGTCACACCCGTCTGCGGTCTGCTCTGCACACCGGACGACCCGCTGGCGATGGCCAATGCCGTGCGTGAACTGTTCACTTTCGGCAGCGCCACAATCGGCCGGCAGGCCCGACGCCATGTCGAACAGCATTATGCCTGGGACGCAGTGGTCAGCAGCCTGTTGGGGCACTATCGCGCCGTGCTCGGCAACCAGCAGCCGCTGCGGGCCCATGGTTGAGCCCATGAACTCCCCCAGTGTGTTACTGGTCCTGCATGACGTTGCGCCACAAACCTGGGCGGACTATCAGCCGTTTGTCGAAGCGGTGGATGCACTGGGCAATGTGCCCATGACCTGGTTGGTGGTGCCCGACTTCCACAAGCACAATGCGCTGGACGCCCATCCGGGATTTCGTTCCCTGCTGACCCGCCGCATAGCCCTGGGCGATGAGCTGGCGCTGCACGGCTATTTTCATTGCGACGACAGTCCCATTCCGGTGAATCCACGGGATTGGTTCATGCGGCGGATTTATACCCATGAGGGCGAATTCTACGCACTGTCGCAAAACGCTGCCCTTGACCGCTTGCACGCCGGGATCGAACTGTTCCAGCGCTATCACTGGCCACTGGAAGGTTTCGTCGCGCCGGCCTGGCTGATGAGCCAGGGTACGCGCCAGGCGCTACGCCAACTGCCGCTGCACTACACCAGCGATCCACAGCATCTTTATCGTTTGCCGGACTTCACTCCGGTCGATGCACCGGGGCTGGTCTGGAGTTCGCGCAGTGCCTGGCGCCGTGGTCTGTCGAAGATACTCAACGATCAACGCGAGCAGCGTTGGCGGCAAGCAGCGGTTATTCGCCTCGGCTTGCACCCGGTGGACATGCGCCACGGGTACTCGCGAAACTATTGGCTACAAACCCTCAAGCGCTTGCTGGCTGACGGTCGCGTGCCGATGACCAAGGCCAACTGGCTGGCAGCTCAAACCACGATTGCCAGGTATGCCGCATGAGGAGGGCAATCTGGCTGGCCGTCGCCTTATTGCTGGCCATGCTGGTCCCCTTCTTGCTGGGCGGTAGCGATATGTGGCTGCGAGTGCAGCGTTTCCCGCTCGCGCTGTTACTGACGATGCCGGGCATGATTGTGCTGTGCTGGGTACTGAATTCGGTGCGCCTGCGCTTGTTGCTGGGTGAGCAGCGCGGCCAGATCGGACGCCTGAAAAGTCTCGGGGTGGTGATGTCCACCGAGTTCGCTATGTGCGCGACGCCCGGAGGCAGTGGCGGCCCATTGACGTTGATGGCTCTGCTGGCGCGCAACGGCGTGCGCCCAGCCCATGGCAGTGCCGTGTTTGCCATGGATCAACTGAGTGATTTGCTGTTCTTTCTGTGCGCATTGAGCGCCATTCTGATTTACGCGCTGTTCCAGCATTTGAGTCAAAACCTCGAATGGATGCTGACCCTGAGCGCCATCTCGATGTTTGGCGGGCTGTGCAGCGGCGTGATCCTGGCGCGCTACCACCGCTTGCTGATTCGCCTCAGCGGTCGGCTGCTCAAACGCATGAAAGTCAAAGCCCTTACCCGACGTCGATGGGCACGCAAGCTGCTCCACTTTCTGGTGGCCTTCACCGCCACCCTCAAATTGCCGTGGCAAACACTGGCCCGCGTGTTTGCCCTGACCTGCCTGCATTGGGCCTTACGCTACAGCGTGTTGTATCTGGCCTTGCGTGGTCTGGGCGTGGACGTGCAGTGGGCCTGGAGCTTTCTGGTCCAGATGCTTTCACTCAGCGCCGGGCAATTGAGCCTGCTTCCCGGCGGTGCAGGTGCGGCCGAGATCACTTCGGCAGCGCTGTTGGCGCCGATGGTGGGCAAGTCAACTGCGGCAGCAGCGATTCTGATCTGGCGGGCCGTGACCTACTACTTCTATCTATTGGCAGGCGGGCCGGTATTCCTGCTGATGGTCGGGCGACCGTTGTTGCACAAGCTGATGAAACTCAAACAGGCTTAGAGGCGGGCTCCCTCGCCGGTTCATCCTGTAATTGCTCCCACAACTCGGCGGCGCCGGGAAAGTCAGTGCCGTCCTGCGGACTCAGATCATCCGGGTCATAGCGGCTCAAACAACCCTCACCTACTGTCGCCGGAGCTTTGGACGTCGCTTTATCCAGTGGATCAGCCATGTTCATGTCCTCCAGGCACAACCGGGTGCATTCGGATCATTCCCACGTCGAACCGTCTGCGTGGGAATGCATCCTGTGCCGCTCTGCGTCAACTCTCGATAGCGGACGCGGAGCGTCCATGGCGGTATTCCCACGCAGAGCGTGGGAACGATCATCAGAACACCACGGTTTTGTTGCCGTGTACCAGTACCCGATCTTCCAGGTGATAGCGCAGGCCGCGGGCCAGCACCATCTTCTCGACGTCACGGCCGAAACGCACCATGTCTTCGATGCTGTCGCTATGGCTGACACGTACCACGTCCTGCTCGATGATCGGGCCGGCATCCAGCTCTTCGGTCACATAGTGGCAGGTTGCGCCAATCAGCTTCACGCCGCGCATGGAAGCTTGGTGATACGGCTTGGCGCCGACAAAGGACGGCAGGAAACTGTGGTGAATATTGATGACCTTGTGGGCATATTCACGGCACAACTCGGGCGGCAGGATCTGCATGTAACGGGCAAGTACCACGACTTCAGCGTCGTGCTGTTTGACCAGGCGCGAGACCTCGGCAAACGCCGGCTCTTTGTCCTGCGGATTCACCGGCACGTGGTAATAAGGAATGCCGTGCCACTCGACCATGCTGCGCAGGTCGTTGTGGTTGGAAATAACGCAGGAAATTTCGCAGTCCAGCTCGTCGCTGTGCCAACGGTGCAGAAGGTCCGCCAGACAATGGGACTCACGGCTGGCCATCAGCACCACACGCTTCTTCTGTTCGGTATCCGTGATGCGCCAGACCATCGAGAACTCTTCGGCAATCGGCGCAAACGCCTCGCGAAAAGCCTCAAGCCCGAAGGGCAGCGAATCGGCACGAATCTCGTGACGCATAAAGAACCAACCACTGAGATTATCCGAGTGATGGCTCGCTTCGGTGATCCAGCCGTTGTGGGATGCCAGAAAGTTACTGACTTTAGCAACGATGCCGACGCGGTCCGGGCAAGCAATCACCAGCCGAAAAGTGCGCATGAGGGGGAAACTCCAGAACTTCGCAAAGGCGGTCATTCTAGCCATTGCGCGGTAAAACTGCAGTATTCCTGACGTTTTGATCGATCGGCTCGTCAGACGCGGACTACCGTTGCGCCCCCCCTTTGCTGCGTTCAAAACCCGCGAGGTCTTTTCCTAAAATTGCGCAAGGCTTCTATTGTGAGCATCTGTGACAACGCAATCACCGCATTAAACTGATTCCGGGAGTTTTTCGCTAACCACTCTAATTAAATTAAGTAAAACCCCGCATAAATGTTTACTTGCCGAAACTGCCTGCCTATCATTAAGACACTGTAACCTTGTCATCCAGTGCCCAACATAGGTAGTCCTCATGTCCTTGATCAACGAATACCGCGCCACCGAAGAAGCTATCAAAGAGCTGCAAGCCCGTTTGAAGAATCTGTCCCAAGACGACAAACTGCAAACCGAGCTGGAATTCGAAGGCAAACTGCGCACCCTGATGGGCGAATATTCAAAATCCCTGCGCGACATCATTGCGCTGCTGGATCCAGAATCCAAAACCAGCAAAGCTCCGCGTGGTGCTGTGAAAACTACCGGCACCAAACGTGCTCGCAAGGTTAAACAATACAAAAACCCGCACAATGGCGAAGTCATTGAAACCAAAGGTGGCAACCACAAGACTCTGAAAGAGTGGAAAGCCAAGTGGGGCGGTGATGTGGTTGAAGGCTGGGCTACCCTGCTGGGCTAAGTGAAACACCCGTCGCGGACCACTTTGCGACCAGGAAAAAACGCCAGCTAGCTGGCGTTTTTTTATACCCGCGGTTCAGACAAGTGAACTCACTGATTTCAAAGACTCAACCGCTTGCGTAACGATTGAGCATAATCGTGCCACTCATTGAGCACTTGGCGCTGAACCGATGTAGCACTTGCCAATAACTCGACGGTAGCCTCATTAAAAGCGTTCAGCGTATTGGGCGCACCCCATTCAGACGCTGACAAACGTTGCTGACAGAATAATCGCCAGCGCTCTTGTTCCTGACCACTCAAGGTGCCTGGAAAGTTACGGGCGCGGTAGCGAAATAGTAATTCCGGCAAGCGCTCATCATCGAACGGCCATTGCTCTTGCGCTAATTGAGCAGGGTCGGCAGTCCTGACTTGCTCACATAAACGGCGATCCCTGTCACCAATAAAGCCATCGTATAACTGTTGCTCAGGGTCCAGGCCAGGGACAAAGTCCTCGCTGGAATAAATAGCCTGGACTTTATCTCGCCAAACTTCTTGTGCGTCAGTTAGCCGCAGCGCTCTGGCCTGATACTCAGCCACATCCAATTGCAGGCGCTGCCGATCTTCGGCCCGCAGTACCGATAACGGTGCCACCACCGGGCAACGGTTGATATGAATCAGTTTGAGCGGTACGGGCAACTCACCTTCCGCCAGATCGTCGTGGCGTGTATACAGCCGCTGACGCAAGGTTTCGACGTCCGGATCCATCAACCCCTGTGGATCGAGGTGCAGATCGCAAACGATCAAGGCATTACGATTACGCGGATGCCAGGCCAGCGGCAGAACCACGCCAATGTAATGCCGGGCAGCGGAAAACCGCCCCGAGATATGCACCATCGGCTGCAACAGCTTTATCTGGTCCATGACCCGTTGCTTGCTGCGCAACTGGAACAACCAGTCATACAATTTCGGCTGCTTGTCGCGAATCAACCGCGCCAGGGCAATCGTCGCCCGTACATCGGACAATGCATCGTGAGCCTGACCATGGTCGATGCCGTTGGCAGCCGTCAGACGCTCAAGTTTCAGCGTGACACGGCCTTCCTCCTCAGGCCAGACAATGCCTTGCGGGCGCAGCGCATAGGCGGTGCGAACCACATCGATCAGATCCCAGCGACTGTTACCGCCCTGCCACTCGCGGGCATATGGGTCGAAAAAATTCCGGTACAGGCTGTAGCGAGTCACTTCATCGTCGAAACGCAGCGTATTGTAGCCAGCACCACAGGTACCGGGCGCCGCCAATTGCGCATGGACCCGGGTCATGAAGTCGGCTTCGCTCAGGCCCTGCTCAGCCAGTCGGCTCGGGGTAATGCCGGTAATCATGCTGGCCGCCGGATGCGGCAGGATATCGTCGCTTGGCTGGCAGTAGAGATTGACCGGCTCACCTATCTCATTGAGCTCGGCATCAGTACGGATCCCTGCCACTTGCAACGGGCGGTCGCAGCGCGGGTTGATGCCGGTGGTTTCATAGTCGTACCAGAAGATGGAGGTCACGGGCTATTCCTGATCTAAAGACCGGCAAAGTCTAGGCGTTCACAGGCTGGCCCGACCAGCGATGTCTGCATTCAATCGTTAATAGCTACATTGTCTGTCATACAGGGTTATGTCGTTTGCCCCTCGCAAACGCGACTACACAACCTTGCGCCACTGCCTACACATCCGCCAGAATCGCCCCGCTTGTGCACCTTGCCCCACGCCACTAAGGTTCTCCTGTCGCTGCCCATCAGCGATCGGGTTTAGTAGCCCGTGGTTAATTAGGCAAGTTGCATTAGCTTCACTCAGTCAGGCTTCCCTATCGCCTGCACTTGATGGTGGCTGTGCGCAGGGCGCCCTCGGGCGCGCCGGCTTTGCTTGGTTCCCCGGTCTACTAACCTGCGTACAGCCGCCACCCCTTCGTTTAGTAGCGAGGCGGTGGCAGCCCCACTCAAGGAACCAACCGATGTTCAAAGTAACCCCCAATCCACCCGAAACCCCAAACGTTTCGCCCTACGAAGCCCTCGATTCGAAAAATCTCCACCAAGCCGCACACCGGGCCCTCGATCACTATCTGACCCCGCCGCTATCAGGCAAACCGCGTTCCAGCGACGAGCGTCCGCCCCAGTTCTTCACTGTCGCCCCGGACATCAACCCCGAAGCCTTGATGGCCCACACCTACGAAACCTTCTGCTCGGCCAGCACCCTGACTCTGGACCTTTCCGAAGATCTGGAGGGCAAACACCGCAACCTCGCGCTGGCGATTTATAGCCTGATGGAGTTGGGGTTGTTGCTGGTCGAAAAAATGATGGATCGCGAGCATTCGGTGAAGGTATAGGCAAGTAGAGCGAGCGCGCCCGCGTTAATCGCAGGCGCGCCGGAATTGAAGGGGCTTTATCGAGCCCTTACGCCGAAGCCGACAACGAATGGAAGCTGAAATACTGCGTCAAGGCGCTGACCAGTTGTCTGTATTCAGCCGGGGCCTGGAGTACGACAAACCCGGCATCGTAGTGATGCGGGGTTGCGTCTTCATGGCACCACAGGCAACAGGCCGTGACATCGATCACCTGCAGGCAGCCGTCGCTGGCCGGGATCTTCAGACGCAGTTCGAAGTCGGCGCCGATCATCATCGGTAACTGGCTGATGAGCATCAGCCCGTCCTCGGAAACGTTGCCCAGATAACCAATCAGTTTGTCAGTGACGCTGTTGAACACTCTTAAAAAATACGGCAGTTGATGCCGCTCGATCCGGCGGTCGGTGAACATGCTGAGTATCGCTATAGAAAGGTCATTAAGCATGACCGCACTACTGCTTCGGAACGGGCCTGCCTGGCTCGCTCTCCTCGGGATGTCGGTGCCACAGCGGCTTGTGCCCTGTCGCCTTACAGCTGCCGCCCCAAGCATTGCAATCGTTCAGATGGAATATTGCTAACCCTGTCTATCCGATAGGGTAGCTGAACGCTCGCCGCCGGCCAGGTGTTCAGATGACAAACATCATGACTACGTGGCCGGACTCACCTGCGCGGCGCTATGGCTTGGGTAATGACCCAGCTGCTGCAAGGTTTCAAGCCGTGCACGGGCGCGGAATGCGTACTCACTGTACGGGTACTGAGTAATGATGAACTGGTAGGTCTGCGCGGCATCGACAAACAGTTTCTGACGCTCAAGGCATTGCCCGCGCAACATCGACACTTCGGGCTGCACATAGCGCCGTGAGCGGCTCTCGCGGTCGACCTTGGACAGCTCGAGCATTACGCTCTCGCAATTACCGCGATCATAATCGCGATAGGCATTGTCCAGGTGGTGGTCCATCGACCAACGGGTGCAGCCGACAACACTGAGGGCCAGAGCGGCAATAAGTACGAATCGCATGGGGGTTCTCCTGTCTTGAGCAGTGTATCGACCCACACCCGAAAATCTTCAGGAATGTTCGTTCAACAAACAAACGAATAAGTAGTGCAAACGAACAATGACTACAACTTCGGAGCATAGTAGCCTCTCGTTGCGCTTGAACTCAGGAGTCTCTGCATGTCCGTACGTCGTACTAAAATCGTCGCTACCCTTGGCCCTGCCAGCAACTCGCCGGAAGTTCTCGAACAGCTGATTCTGGCTGGCCTGGACGTCGCCCGGCTGAACTTCTCCCACGGAACCCCCGACGAGCATAAAGCTCGCGCCAAGCTGGTGCGCTCCATCGCCGCCAAGCACGGCCGTTTCGTCGCGCTACTGGGTGACCTGCAAGGTCCGAAAATCCGTATCGCCAAATTCGCCAACAAGCGCATCGAGCTGAAAGTCGGTGACACGTTCACCTTCTCCACCAGCCATCCGCTGACCGAAGGCACCCAGGAAGTCGTCGGTATCGACTACCCGGACCTGGTCAAGGATTGCGGCGTCGGCGACGAACTGCTGCTCGACGATGGCCGTGTGGTCATGCGTGTCGACACCGCGACCGTTGATGCGCTGCATTGCACCGTGTTGATCGGCGGCCCACTGTCGGACCACAAAGGCATCAACCGTCGTGGCGGTGGCCTGACGGCTCCAGCCCTGACCGAGAAAGACAAGGCCGACATCAAGCTCGCCGCGGAAATGGAAGTCGATTACCTGGCGGTATCCTTCCCACGCGACGCAGCCGACATGAAATACGCTCGCCAACTGCGCGACGAAGCCGGCGGTACTGCCTGGCTGGTGGCGAAGATCGAGCGTGCTGAAGCCGTGGCCGACGACGAAACCCTCGACGGCCTGATCAGCGCCAGCGATGCGGTGATGGTTGCCCGTGGCGACCTCGGCGTGGAAATCGGTGACGCAGAGCTGGTGGGCATTCAGAAGAAGATCATCCTGCACGCACGCCGCCACAACAAAGCGGTAATCGTTGCGACCCAGATGATGGAGTCGATGATCCAGAACCCGATGCCGACCCGCGCAGAAGTGTCCGACGTAGCCAACGCCGTGCTCGACTACACCGACGCGGTGATGCTCTCGGCCGAAAGTGCCGCCGGCGCTTACCCGCTCGAAGCGGTCCAGGCCATGGCACGGATTTGCATCGGCGCTGAAAAGCACCCGACCAGCAAAACTTCCAGCCACCGCATCGGCAAAGTGTTCGAAAGCTGCGATCAGAGTATCGCCCTGGCAGCCATGTACACGGCCAACCACTTCCCGGGCGTGAAAGCGATCATCGCTTTGACCGAGAGTGGCTACACGCCGCTGATCATGTCGCGGATCCGCTCGTCCATCCCGATCTACGCGTTCTCCCCACACCGCGAAACCCAGGCCCGTGCGGCCATGTTCCGTGGCGTCTACACCGTACCGTTCGACCCGGCATCGCTGCCGCCTGAGCAAGTCAGCCAGGCCGCGATCGACGAGTTGCTCAAACTCGGAGTGGTCAAGAAAGGCGACTGGGTGATCCTGACCAAAGGCGACAGCTACCACACCACCGGTGGCACCAACGGCATGAAGATCCTGCACGTCGGCGACCCGATGGTCTGAGACTCAGACCGCTGAGAACAAAAAGCCCCGCAGTGCAGACTCCGGGGCTTTTTTGGTTTTGGGTATCTGATCGTTCCCACGCTCTGCGTGGGAATGCAGCCCATGACGCTCTGCGTCATTGCCGAAGCGGACGCGGAGCGTCCAGTGAGGCATTCCCACGCAGAGTGGAACGATCGAATTGACAATCAGCGCTCAACCACGGGGCACGAACACATCGGCCAGTAGTTGATTGCGCGGTAGCCCCGCCAGGTACAGGCGCCGGGAAAAGGCGTCGACGCTGTCAGGGCTCCCGCAGACCAAGGCCACGGTTTGCCGGGAAACCAGCCGCAGTTGCGCCAGAGCCGCAGGCAGCTCAGCCGCTGTCAGCAACTCGATCGTAAGGTTGGGATGGTTTGCAGCCAGTGCGGCCAATGGCTTGGCCAAATAATGCTCGCTGGCGTCATGGGCCAGGTGAATAAGGCGGATGGCGCCCTGATGATCCTGACGCAAGGCCTCACGCAGCACACCGAACAACGGCCCAAGACCGGTGCCTGCCGCCAGCAGCCAAAGGGGCCGGCTTTGCCAGTCCGGGTCGTACTGCAAGGCACCACCGCGCAACTCGCCGAGGCGCAACGGCTCACCGATCCTGAGTTGGCGGGCCGCGTCACTGAACTCACCGCTGTGCCGGCAATCCAGGTGGAATTCGAGGAAACGATCTTCCTGCGGAAGGCTGGCCAGCGAATACGGCCGCGCCACATTGCCGGTAGTCCACAATACCAAATGCTGCCCGGCCCGGTAGCGCAAAGGTCGCTCGGGTTTCAAACGCAGGCGCAGTACCGTCATGGACAACCAATCGATACCCACCACCTTAGCCGGCAAGCCATCACGCGCCGGGTCGAAGGTTTCGATCTGCAAATCCTCGACGACCTGACACTGGCAGGCCAGCCGCCAGCCACGCTGACGCTGGTCATCGGTCAATGCATCGGGTCGGTTGTCGCTGGGCTGGCCTTGAACGCAATGCACCAGGCACGCGTGGCAGCTACCGGCGCGACAGCTGTATGGGACACGGACACCGGCCTGGTTCAGAGCGTCAAGCAGGTTACTCCCCGCCTCCACCGACCACTGTCGCTCACCTACCCGTAACTCAGGCATCGATGTTTTCCCAGGCAGCAGCGCAGCGATTGCGGCCGTCGCGCTTGGCGCGATAAAGCGCCTGATCCGCACTCTGCAGGGCATCATCCAGATCATCGCCCAGTTCAAGCAGGGTCATCCCCGCCGATAGGCTCAGGCCGTGCACACTCAGACCAACCAACTCGACATCGGTGAAGGCGATACGCAGACGCTCACAGCAAGAGGTCAGGCGTTCGGCATCACAATCGGGCAACAACACGACAAACTCCTCACCACCATAACGGGCCAGTACATCTCCATCGCGCAGGCAGGCCGTGGCGACGGCGGCAAATGCCTGCAACACCTGATCACCCGCTGCATGCCCGTGAACATCATTGATTCGTTTGAAATGATCCAGGTCGATCAATGCCAGGCCATGGATCACGTCGACTTCCATGTTATGCAACTCGCGGGTAGCCAGGCGCAGAAAATGCCGGCGGTTGAACAAGCCGGTGAGTTCGTCGGTGGCCACCAGATCTTCGAGCTGACGCATCATTCCGCGCAGGGTGTCCTGGTGGGCCTGCAACGCGAAGCGACGTTGGCGCATGCGCTGGCGGGATGCCTGGACGTAGCTGGCATAAAGCGTGAGCCACACCAGAACGACAAACAATATGCAGACTTGCAGTGCCGCCAGCGGGGGATCGGCCAATTCGAAGTGGTAGCCTTCCCAGAGATTGATCCCGGCAAAACTGAAAAAAACCAGCGCCGCACAGCGCACGAACACCCGGCGTGGCAAATGAAACAGACCGAACAACAGGATCAGCACGTAGAACACCAGGAACGCGCCGCGAGCCATGTCGAGCTGGGTAATGAACCAGGTTTGCCAGACCAGGCCCAGCACTATTTGCACCTCAGTCAGGCTGGGGTCGGCAAAGCACAGGTTACGTTCGCTGAGAAATACCCCGAGCAAGGCAGCTTGACTGAGTACCAACAGCGCCGTGGCAATCACTGCGCCGCTCACCGGGGCGCGGTAGTGACCACTGAGAATGGCCAGCCAAAGCAGCAGCAATGCCAGCCCATAGGTACCCGCCGCCAGGGTAAAGCGCTTGAGCAACAGACTCTGTATGGCTTTATGGGTCAATCTTTGACTCACCGTGCGAAAGGAGGCTGAACCGGGTTTCCTACCCTACAGGCCACGTGCCACTTTAGTGTCGTGGTTGAAAAATGACTATTCAAATTTTGGATGGCCGGTCGAACACAGGTATTTCTTCATCACAGGTATCCCTTCATCACAGGTATCGCTCTATTACAGGGATATCCTTAGCATAGGCATTCCTTGCCACAGCTTCTCTTATGCGACTTTCGTTTATCTACCGGCGGGTGTGCCCAAGCGTTTGGCGCGGTATACTGCCGCGCCTTTTTAGCGTCGCGCCAGCATGCCCGGCGTGCCTTAAAAGGTGTTTTCAGTGACCAGATCCAACCAGACTGAAGACACCTTATTAAATGTTCCCGTCTTATAGAGGAGCGCGACTCATGACCGTGATCAAGCAAGACGACCTGATTCAGAGCGTTGCTGACGCCCTGCAGTTCATTTCCTACTACCATCCCGTGGATTTCATCCAGGCCATGCACGAGGCCTACCTGCGTGAAGAGTCGCCGGCAGCCCGCGACTCCATGGCGCAAATCCTGATCAACTCGCGCATGTGTGCCACTGGCCACCGCCCGATCTGCCAGGACACCGGCATCGTTACCGTGTTCGTACGCGTTGGCATGGATGTGCGCTGGGATGGCGCGACCATGGGCCTGGACGACATGATCAACGAAGGCGTGCGTCGCGCCTACAACCTGCCGGAAAACGTCCTGCGTGCCTCGATCCTCGCCGACCCGGCGGGCGCTCGTAAAAACACCAAGGACAACACCCCGGCGGTCATCCACTACTCCATCGTCCCGGGTAACACCGTGGAAGTGGACGTGGCGGCCAAGGGCGGCGGCTCCGAGAACAAATCGAAGATGGCCATGCTCAACCCGTCCGACTCGATCGTTGACTGGGTCCTGAAGACCGTCCCGACCATGGGTGCTGGCTGGTGCCCACCGGGCATGCTCGGCATCGGCATTGGCGGTACCGCCGAAAAAGCTGCGGTGATGGCCAAGGAAGTGTTGATGGAATCCATCGACATTCACGAGCTGAAAAAGCGCGGCCCGTCCAACCGTATCGAAGAGATGCGTCTGGAGCTGTTCGAGAAGGTCAACCAGCTGGGCATCGGTGCCCAGGGCCTCGGTGGCCTGACCACCGTGCTCGACGTGAAGATCATGGATTACCCGACCCACGCCGCGTCCCTGCCGGTGTGCATGATCCCCAACTGCGCCGCCACCCGTCACGCACACTTCGTACTCGACGGTTCCGGCCCGGCTTCGCTGGAAGCGCCACCGCTGGACGCCTACCCGGAAATCGTCTGGGAAGCTGGTCCGTCGGCTCGTCGAGTCAACCTCGACACCTTGACCCCGGAAGACGTGCAGAGCTGGAAACCGGGCGAAACTGTCCTGCTCAACGGCAAAATGCTCACCGGTCGCGACGCTGCGCACAAGCGCATGGTCGAGATGCTGAACAAGGGTGAAACCTTGCCGGTAGACCTCAAGGGTCGTTTTATCTACTACGTCGGCCCGGTCGATCCGGTGCGCGAAGAAGTGGTTGGCCCGGCGGGCCCGACCACCGCGACGCGGATGGACAAATTCACCCGGCAGATCCTCGAGCAGACCGGCCTGCTGGGCATGATCGGCAAATCCGAGCGCGGCCCGACCGCGATCGAAGCGATCAAGGACCACAAAGCCGTGTACTTGATGGCCGTTGGCGGCGCTGCGTATCTGGTGGCCCAGGCGATCAAGAAATCCCGCGTGGTGGCCTTCGCCGAACTGGGCATGGAAGCGATCTACGAGTTCGACGTCAAAGACATGCCGGTGACCGTTGCGGTCGACAGCAAGGGCGAGTCGGTGCACATCACTGGTCCTGCCATCTGGCAGAAGAAGATCAGTGAAAGCCTGGCGGTAGAAGTGCAATAAGTACTTAAACCTCCAGATCTAAAAAACGGCCGGGCTGTTGTCATCGACAGCCCGGCCGTTTTTCATTGCCGACGCGACTTACGTAGCAGCTGACGAGTTTTGCGAGGCTGCGTTCGGACGAAGCGGTCGTAAACAAGGCGCTGCGGTGCGTCAGATAAACCGCGTCTGCCGGACTACGACTGCTGCGCAGCCGAACGCAGCCTCGCGGAGCTCGTCAGCTGCTACGGGTTTCGAAACGAGGCCTTCATCTGCGCTCATGTTATGGTGCCCCCCTCCTATCACACCTGTTCATCCAGTATGTTCGTGACTTCCCGCTCCCTGCGCCTGGCGCTGTACACGCTGCTGATCATCGCCGGTGCAGCCCTTGCCGCCGGTTTGGCCATGCGTCACGCCGAACGCCAGGCGCTGGTGGACGACGCCGTGCGCGCCAACGAGCAACTGGCGCTGTATGCCAACTCCCTGCACACCCTGATCGAACGTTATCGCACCCTGCCCTCCGTGCTGGCACTGGATCCGGAACTGAGTTCAGCGTTAAACGGCCCGGTCAACCCAAGCCAGCAAGACACGCTGAACCGCAAACTGGAACGCATCAACGGCGCCGCACAGTCTTCCACGCTGGAACTGCTCGACCGCACTGGTCGGGCCGTGGCCGCCAGTAACTGGCGGCTACCGAGCAGCTATGTTGGCCATAACTATGGTTTCCGTCCGTACTTCAGCCAAACCCGCAGCCAGGGCGCCGGTCGCTTTTATGCGGTGGGCGTGACCAGCGGCATCCCCGGTTATTTTCTGTCCAGCGCAGTGACCGGCGACAGCGGCGAGTTTCTCGGCGCAATGGTGGTGAAACTGGAGTTCCCCGAACTTGAGCGCGAATGGCGTCAGGGCAGCGACATCCTGCTGGTCAGCGACGCCCGCGGCATCGTCTTCATCGCCAACCAGCCCGGCTGGCGTTATCGCCAGTTGCAGCCGCTGTCGGACAGCGACCGCAGCGAGCTCAAAGCCACCCGCCAATACGACAAGCAACCACTGACCCCACTCGAACACCGCGCCCTGCGGCACTTCGACGAAAACAGTTACCTGGCCCGTGTCGAGGGTCCGGACGGTACGTCCGATTACCTGTGGGAATCGCTGCCGCTGACCGCTGAAGGCTGGACACTGCATCTGCTGCGTCGCCCGCAGGCCGCCATCGAAGACAGCCGTAACGCCGGGCTGGCAGCGGCCGGTCTGTGGCTGACACTGGTGTTTTTGCTGCTGTTCCTCAACCAGCGCTGGCGCCTGGCCCGCCTGCGTCAGCGCAGCCGTGAAGAACTCGAAAAACTGGTGGAAGAACGCACCCGCGATTTGCGCACCGCTCAGGACGGCCTGGTGCAATCAGCCAAACTCGCCGCCCTCGGGCAGATGTCCGCCGCGCTGGCCCATGAAATCAACCAGCCGCTGACCGCTCAACGCATGCAGCTGGCGACGTTGCGCCTGCTGCTGGATCACGGCCGGATAGACGACGCCTATAAAGCCATCACCCCGCTGGATGAGATGCTGACGCGCATGGCCGCCCTTACCGGCCATCTCAAGACCTTCGCCCGCAAGAGCCCCAGCGGTTTGCGCGAGCGGCTGGACCTGGCGGCGGTGGTCGATCAATCCTTGCACCTGCTCGACGCTCGTATGCGCGACGAAAACGTCAGCAGCGTGTTACACCTGACCCGCCCGGCCTGGGTACGTGGCGATGCGATTCGTCTGGAGCAGGTGCTGATCAACCTGCTACGCAATGCGCTGGATGCCATGAGGGACAAGCCGCTCAAGCGCCTGGAAATCCGCATCGAGTCCGATCCACCTCTGTGGCGGTTGACGGTTGCTGACAGCGGCGGCGGTATAACTGAAGAGAATCTGGCGAATGTCTTCGACCCGTTCTTCACCACCAAACCGGTGGGTGACGGCCTCGGTCTCGGGCTGGCAGTATCTTACGCCATCGTCCACGAACACGGCGGTCGCCTCGCTGCCGGCAATCACCCAGGCGGCGCGATCTTCACCCTGACCCTGCCTATCGCTCTGGAGGCGCAAAACCCATGTTGAACTCGGTGATTGTGGTCGACGATGAAGCCAGCATCCGTAGCGCCGTGGAGCAATGGCTAAGCCTCTCGGGTTTTGTGGTGCAACTGTTCAGTCGCGCCGAAGAGTGCCTGGCGCAACTGCCGAGGAATTTCCCCGGGGTGATTCTCAGCGACGTGCGCATGCCCGGCATGGGTGGCCTGGAGTTGCTCGGTAAGGTCCAGGCGCTGGACCCCGATCTGCCGCTGATCCTGCTCACCGGCCATGGCGACGTGCCGATGGCGGTGGAGGCCATGCGCGACGGCGCCTACGATTTTCTGGAAAAACCCTTCAGCCCCGAGACCTTGCTCAGCAGCCTGCGCCGGGCGTTGGATAAACGTCGGTTGGTACTGGAAAACCGCGCCTTGCACGAGCAGGCCGACAACCGCGCCAAACTCGACGCCAGCCTGCTCGGTGTTTCCCGTGGCCTGCAGACCTTGCGTCGACAAGTGCTGGACCTCGCGGCGTTGCCGGTCAACGTGCTGATTCGTGGCGAAACCGGCAGCGGCAAGGAGCTGGTCGCCCGTTGCCTGCACGATTTTGGCCCCAGGGCTGACAGGCCTTTTGTGGCGCTGAACTGTGCGGCGATCCCCGAGCAGTTGTTCGAAGCCGAGCTGTTCGGCCACGAAAGCGGCGCCTTCACCGGCGCTCAAGGCAAGCGCATCGGCAAGCTCGAATACGCCGACGGCGGTACGCTGTTTCTCGATGAGATCGAAAGCATGCCGCTGGCCCAGCAGGTCAAACTGCTGCGGGTGTTGCAGGAGCAGAAACTGGAACGGCTGGGCTCCAACCAGAGCATCCGGGTTGATCTGCGAATTATTGCTGCGACCAAACCCGACTTGCTGGATGAAGCCCGCGCCGGGCGTTTTCGTGAAGACCTGGCCTATCGTCTGAACGTCGCTGAATTGCGCCTGCCGCCCTTGCGCGAACGGCGCGAAGACATCCCGTTGTTGTTCGAGCATTTCGCCTACAGTGCAGCGCAACGCTTGGGGCGCAGTTTCCCGCCACTGAGCGGTCCGCAACTGAGCCGTCTGCTCAGCCACGACTGGCCGGGCAACGTCCGTGAACTGGCTAACGTCGCCGAACGTCAGGTGCTTGGGCTCAGTGAACCGGAGCCTGAAGGCATCGAACCGGGTCAGTCCCTTGCTGCCCAGCAGGAAGCCTTCGAAGCACACTGCCTCAGGGCTGCCATGACACGGCACAAAGGTGATATCAAAGCGCTACTTGCCGAATTGCAGCTGCCACGCCGGACCTTCAATGAAAAAATGCAGCGCCATGGGTTGGCGCGAGAGATGTTTTTGAAGGATGAGTGATTTTCCCGGGCCGATCGTTCCCACGCTCTGCGTGGGAATGCAGCCCGTGACGCTCTGCGTCACTGCCGAAGCGGACGCAGAGCGTCCAATGAGGCATCCCCACGCAGAGCGTGGGAACGATCAATCGCGTACCCTTGTAGGAGCGAGCTTGCTCGCGATTAGCCCGTGCTGGCTACAACCTTTAGAGATCTGTGCCGGATAAGCGGATTTCCGCTCATCGCCCAGTCATCCTTCAGCGGATTTCCGCTCAATAAATCACCACAACCCCTCTAAACCAAGCTTCTTCGTCCTGGCACAGCTCCTGCTATAGCCCTCCCAGGCTGCGTTTCGGCGCGCTCCACAAAAACAATTAGACGAAGGATCCTTTATGGATAACTCAAACACCCTGCCTCTTGGGTCGGCGGCTGCGCCGGCAAAAGAAAGAACCACTTCCAGCCGTATCAAATCGATTTTCAGCGGTTCTGTCGGCAACATGGTCGAGTGGTACGACTGGTACGTCTACGCGGCCTTCTCGCTGTACTTCGCCAAAGCGTTCTTCCCTAAAGGCGACACCACTGCACAGCTTCTGAACACCGCTGCGATCTTCGCCGTGGGCTTTTTGATGCGCCCGATCGGTGGCTGGCTGATGGGCCTGTATGCCGACCGCAAAGGCCGCAAAGCGGCGTTGATGGCTTCGGTGCTGTTGATGTGCTTCGGCTCATTGATCATCGCCTTGAGCCCCGGTTATGAAACCATCGGCGTCGGCGCGCCAATTCTGCTGGTGTTCGCCCGCTTGCTGCAGGGCCTGTCCGTGGGCGGCGAGTACGGTACCTCAGCGACCTATCTGAGCGAGATGGCAACCAAGGAACGTCGTGGTTTCTTCTCCAGCTTCCAGTACGTCACGCTGATCTCCGGTCAGCTCATCGCGCTGGCGGTACTGATCGTGCTGCAACAAACCCTGACCACCGAACAGCTGTACGACTGGGGCTGGCGCATCCCGTTCGCCATTGGCGCGCTGTGTGCGGTTGTCGCGCTGTATCTGCGTCGAGGCATGGAAGAAACCGAGTCGTTCTCCAGGAAGGAGAAGTCCAAAGAAAGTGCGATGCGCACCCTGTTGCGCCATCCCAAAGAGCTGATGACCGTGGTCGGCCTGACCATGGGTGGTACGTTGGCCTTTTATACCTACACCACCTACATGCAGAAGTACCTGGTGAACACGGTTGGCATGAGCATCTCTGACTCCACCACCATCTCGGCGGCCACATTGTTCCTGTTCATGTGTCTACAACCATTGGTTGGCGGGCTTTCGGATAAAGTCGGGCGGCGGCCGATCCTGATTGCCTTCGGCATTCTCGGCACCTTGTTCACCGTACCGATCCTCACCACTCTGCACACGGTCCAGACCTGGTGGGGCGCGTTCTTCCTGATCATGGCCGCGCTGATCATCGTCAGCGGCTACACCTCGATCAACGCCGTGGTCAAAGCCGAATTGTTCCCGACCGAAATCCGCGCCCTAGGCGTCGGCCTGCCTTATGCCCTGACCGTATCGATCTTCGGCGGCACCGCTGAATACATCGCGCTGTGGTTCAAGAGTATCGGCATGGAAACCGGTTACTACTGGTACGTCACCGCCTGCATCGCCGTTTCGCTGCTGGTGTACGTGACCATGAAAGAAACCCGCAAACACTCGCGAATCGAGACGAACTGACAGGTAAAAAAATACCTGTGTCCATGTAGATGTAGATGTAGATGTAGATGTAGGAGCGAGCTTGCTCGCGATAGCGGTCTGACAGCCACCATTGATGGTGGCTGTTGTGGCCTCATCGCGAGCAAGCTCGCTCCTACAGATGCATGCGGTCCCCGTACGCGATGGTCACGACTCGGTCATACAGACCAATCAGGACAGCTCGGCAGCGCCCTGACGCACGTACTTGTTCTGAACGTACGAAGCCCCCACGATCATCACCACCAGAATCCCCGCCAACACCAGCGACGAACCGACGGTGCCGAAGTCCAGTCCACCCTTTTCATGGGGTTTGGTCAGGAAGTCGCCCAGGGTTGCGCCGAACGGACGCGTCAAGACGAAGGCAATCCAGAACAACAGCACTGACGAGATTTTGGTGAAGTATCGCGCCAACACCACCAGCACAATCGTCGAGCCTATGAACAGCGCTCCACCGGCAAAACCCAGGCCGGAGTCGTCGGCCAGGAAGTCACCGAGGGCAGTGCCCAGGGTGTTGGAAAACAGAATCGCCATCCAATAGAACATCTCACCACGAAAAGTCTGAATTTTGCTCACGTTCAGCGAGTCGCCGCTCAGACGCCAGAGGGCGAAGATCGTCACCAGAATCGCAATCAGGATCATCGAACCCGTGGCATAGCCCAGACCCAAAGTGCGGTCCATGAAGTCCGACATGGTGGTGCCGGCGGTACTGGTCGAAAGGATCACGATCCAGTACAGCACCGGGTTGTAGGTCTTCGAAAACAACTGCGTCACCAGCGTCAGCAGAAACACGCTGATCAGGATCATCGAACTAATGGCGTAGCCGACATTCAGGGTCATCGACAGCAAATCCCCGGCGGTTTCCCCCAAGGTCGTCGCGCAGATTTTCATGACCCAGAACGCCAAGGTGATCTGAGGAAGTTTGTTCATTCGATGCAGTGCTCCAGAGCTCGGATTTCAGACAGCCAGTTTCAATGGTTTTGGCCCGGGCGGAGACTGAATGGGTAACAGTGAAAAATAGGTAAGTACGGAATGAAAAATCCATAGAACAACAGATTCTAAGGATTTCTGCGCAATTAATGATCAGTTAATGCCCGGACCACAGGCTGCGGCTGATATGAGTCGACGTAGAGCGCCATACGCTAGCTGACCAGGCCACATCTGAAAGCGGCCAATTGCGTTACTACATATATCTATTAAAGCGATTGCTTTAAGCATGAATTTGCACTTTTCAATCAAGTTCACAAGCGTAGTATGAATTTCATGCTCAACGTACAACACGCAAACGAACCGGAGTAACCGCCATGAAAACCAAATTGGTCATCGCCACTATCCTCTCCGTACTGGCTGCCAACACCTTCGCCGCTGACGGCTACGATCGCACCGGCTCTGCTACCGTCGCTGCCGATGGCTACGACCGCACTGGCTCTGCCACCGTCGCTGCTGACGGCTACGACCGCACTGGTTCCGCCACCGTCGCTGCCGATGGCTACGACCGCACCGGCTCTGCCACTGTCAGCTAACACTCAATCGCGGTATCACAGCCCGGCTTCTGCCGGGCTTAATCGTTTTTGGGGATAGAAAAGATGAACACCCTCTACAAAGATCACCGTCCCCCAATCGAAGCCCCCTACGCTGGAAAAAACCTGCGGCGCCCTGCACTATGACCGACTCCCCTTCCAGTCCCACCTCAGGAACCCCGCGCGATGTCTGACGATATCCATTACTACGAACCCGCCCAGGGCCACGGCCTGCCCCATGACCCGTTCAATGCCATCGTCGGCCCCCGTCCTATCGGCTGGATTTCCTCGCAGGATGCCCAAGGCCGCCTGAACCTGGCGCCCTACAGCTTCTTCAATGCGTTCAACTACATTCCGCCGATCATTGGATTTTCCAGCGTCGGGCGCAAAGACAGCCTGAACAATATCGAGCAGACCGGCGAGTTCGCCTGGAACCTGGCGACCCGTCCGCTGGCCGAGCGGATGAACCAGAGTTGCGCGACAGTGCCCGCTGAGGTGAACGAGTTCGAACTGGCCGGGCTCACACCGGTCGCCTCGAAAGTCATCGCCGTGCCACGGGTAGCCGAAAGCCCGGTGTCCTTCGAATGCAAGGTCACGCAGATCATTCAACTGCAACGCTCAGACAAGGAGCTGGTGCCCAGCTGGCTGATTCTCGGCGAAGTGGTCGCCGTGCATATCGCCAAGTGGCTGCTCAAGGATGGGGTCTACGATACCGCCGCGGCAGAGCCGATTCTGCGCGGCGGCGGGCCGGCGGATTATTTCCAGCTGGGGCCTGAGGCCTTGTTCAAAATGTTCCGCCCGGGGGCGGTCAAATAGTTTCCCAGGACAATTCGCCGTCTTCACTCACGTCGATCAACTGTTCAAGCTTTTGCGCGGCAGCCTGATCGGCGTCATGGGCGGTCTTGAATTTCTGGTCTTCGAGCACTTTATGAAAACGCGGGGTGCCTGAACCACCCAGGGCCTTGACGGCGATAGCGGCGCTGTAACCACCCTCACCCGGTACAACAGCGGAAACTGCTTCGAACTGCGCAAACTCTTTACGTGCCATGTCGCGGATCCTGGCCAATTGAAAGTCGGCCATTCTAAACCTTCAACTGGCCAGCTTGTGCATCGCAGGTAAGTTCAGTTGCGCGTACTCAACCTGGGCCTGAGCTGTCGAGACATCACTGAAGGTATGAAAGTCCAGGCTGTTGACCACCAACTCCTGCACCAACTCGGCGAAAATCTCCATGGCAGGGGTACCGAAGTAGGCAGTCATGGCCTGATGGTTGATCCAGAAACCGGACACCAGCCACAGCTCTGGGTCGCACAATGAATGCTGCAGGGCAAAATGCAGACAACCGGGTGCCTGACGGGTCGTTTCGATCAGGCTGCTCAAACGCACGCCTAACTCCATCGAGCGTCCGGCGCGGGCCCGAGCAAAAACCATATGACTGACGGGAATATGCGTGGACATCGTTGATCCTCCCAAGGTGTAGACGATCTGCAGCCTTGAGACGGGCTGCGACAGGATCAAAGATTAAGCGCCCGGCGCACGGGCCGTTAGTCGATTCCTGCCGGCTTATTGCACAATCCTGCGCCAGCGCTCCGATTGCGCAGGTCGGTGGGAAATCCACGCTACAAACGTGACAGTCGTGTTTCAAGCAACTTTCTCCACGCCGAACCCGTTGTATCTGCTCTGATTTTTAACCCGAAGCAGGATCAGGCAAGTTTTATGCAGCAATTGCCTACCACCCGGCCTTGCACAAACTTAAGCTGTGCCCATCCGAAAAGCTTCGCAGAGGATGTCACCCATGTCATCGCTCGATCACACCCAAGCCCCGCTGGACGCCGACATGGAAAAACAGCGCGCGGAACTGGCCACTATCATCCGCCGCAACACCGGTGAAGATGGCACCTACACGACGGCCATCGGCTCGTTGTTTGTGTCGCGGCATAGCTGCTCCCACGACTTCGCTCCGGTGCTTGCCCAACCGGCGCTGTGCATCCTCGCCCAAGGCCGCAAGGAAGTGCGCCTTGCTGACGAACACTTCAACTATGATCCGCTCAATTACCTGGTGGTCTCGGTCTCGATGCCGTTGAGCGGTCGGATAGTCGATGTTTCGCCAGAGCATCCGGTCCTGGCCTTGCGCCTGGATATCGACCCGGCAGAGATTACCGCGTTGATTGCCGATGCTGGCCCCATGGGCGTGCCAACCCGCCCCACCGGGCGTGGCCTCTATGTGGAGCGACTCGACCAACCGATGCTCGACGCGGTGCTGCGTTTGACCCGTCTGCTCGACACCCCGAAAGACATCGCCATGCTCGCGCCACTGATTCGCCGGGAAATTCTCTATCGGTTACTGCGCAGCCATCAGGGCTATCGTCTGTATGAAATCGCCATCGCCAACAGCCAGAGCCATCGAATCAGCCAAGCGATCAAATGGCTCAACGGTAATTATGAGCAGCCTTTGCGCATTGATGATCTGGCGCGGGAAGTGAACCTCAGCGTGTCGACCCTGCACCACCGCTTCAAAGCGATGACCGCAATGAGTCCGCTGCAATATCAGAAGCAACTGCGCCTGCAAGAGGCGCGGCGCTTGATGTTGGCTGAAGGGCTGGATGCGTCGGCGGCGGGCTATCGGGTGGGCTATGAAAGCCCGTCACAATTCAGCCGTGAATACAGCCGGTTGTTCGGCGCGCCGCCGTTGCGGGATTTGGCGCGGTTGCGGTCGTAGGAGCGATGGGCTGCGCAGCAGCCCCACATACAATTATCGGCTACGCCCCCAACACCCGACACGCTTCGGCCGGAATCGTCACTGACACCGGGTTGCCGATACTCAAGCCAATCCCCTGACACGGTGTACTCAGCGCCGTCAGCGAAACCCCGGAACACTCGACCGTGGTTTCAATCGTCGCGCCAATATCGCGAACGAACGTCACCTTGCCCAGAAGGCGGTTGCCCGCTGTCGCCTGAGGTTGCGACAGCTGCAGATCCTCAGGGCGCACCAGCATTTTGACCTTCTCGCCGACCACGATGCTGCTGCAAATCGGCACATTGAGCGAGTCGCCGCCCGGCAAACTTATCTGCCCATTCCCCAACGCGGTAGCGGGGAAAATGTTCCCTGTGCCGATAAAGTCGGCGACGAATTCGTTGGCCGGATGCCGATAGATTTCGATCGGCGTACCGACCTGCTGTACCCGATGCTCGCCCAACACCACCACGATATCGGCCATGGTCATGGCTTCGCGCTGGTCATGGGTGACCATGATAGTGGTGATGTTCAGGCGTTGCTGCAGCTGGCGGATTTCCACCTGCATCGATTCGCGCAACTTGGCGTCCAGTGCCGACAGCGGCTCGTCGAGCAGAAGGATTTTCGGGCGCGAGGCAATCGCCCGGGCAATCGCCACGCGCTGGCGCTGACCACCGGAGAGTTTCGATACTGGCCGGTCGACCATCTCTTGCAATTGAATCAGTTGCAGCAACTCGGTGACCCGCGCCTGCTGATCGGCCTTGCTGACCCCACGCAGTTTCAGCGGGTAGGCAATGTTCTCGCCAACGGTCATGTGCGGGAACAGCGCCAGGGACTGAAAGACCATGCCAAAGTTGCGCTGGTGCGCCGGGGTATGGCCAATGTCTTCACCGTCCAGACGAATCTCGCCGCCAGTCAGGGTTTCCAGCCCGGCGATCATTCGCAGCAAGGTGGTTTTTCCGCAGCCCGAAGGGCCGAGAAAACACACCAGTTTGCCCTCGGGCAAATGTAGATTGACGTCCTTTACCGCGCACGCCGTGCCGTAATGTTTCTCGACGTTTTCCAGAATCAGTCCAGTCATGTTGCACCTCAAATCAAAAGGAAACGCCACCTTCACCGACCAGTTTCTCCAGTGCCCAGATCAGGACAAAGTCGATAAGTACGATCAGCACGGCGAACGAGAAAACGGTCGGGTCCAGCGACGACACGGTGCGGCTGTACATCCAGATCGGCACGGTCATCACATCGATGGTGTAGAGGAAATAGGTCACGGTGAATTCGTTGAACGAGACGATGAAGGCCAGCAGCATCCCGGCGAGAATCCCCGACTTCATCAACGGCACCACCACATCGACAATCGCCCGCAGCGGTGAAGCACCGAGCATTTGCGCGGCCTCTTCGACTTCGCTGCCGATGGACAGCATCGCCGCCGTGCAGTTTTTCACCACGAACGGCAACGCCAGAATGACGTGGGCAATCACCAGCCGCGAGGTGGTCATCTGGAAGGGCAGGCTGTCGAACACCAGCAGCAACGCCAGCCCCAACACCACCATCGGGAACACCAAGGGCAAAGACATAAGCTGCAGCGCCACGGCCTTGCCGCGGAACTCGCAACGGGTCAATGCATAAGCCGCCGGCACCGCGATCACGGTCGCGAAAACCATGGTCAGGCACGCCACCATCAGGCTGGTGGTCATGGCTTTGCCCAGGCTCAATACATCGCTGGTGTCCGGCGAAACAAAGGTATTCCACGCCGCCTTGTACCATTGCAGGCTGTAGCTGCCGGGCGGGAAGTCCAGGTTCGAGGCGCCACTGAAAGACATGACGATCATGGTCAGGATCGGCAATACCGCCAGCAGCAGAATGAAGCCTGAAAGGACCCCGGCGAACCGCCCGGTGTCTCCGGGAAGCAGCGACTGGCGCTTCTTGATTAGCGTGCTCATTGCGAAGCCTCCAGCATGCGCCGACGACGGCCCGTGATGTATTCGGAGAGGGTCATGATTGCCAACGTGGTGACGATCAACACCACCCCTGCGGCGGATGCGGCAGGCCAGTTCATCAGCGGCGCAATCTGGTCATGAACCATTACCGCCAGCATCGGCACCCGTCGACCACCGAGCAACAAAGGCACCACGAAGCTGCTGGCGTTGTAGGCAAACACCAGCGTCGCGCCGGTAATAATCCCCGGCAGGCTCATGGGCAATACCACTTGGCGGAACACCTGCAAGCGGCTCGCGCCCAGGGTCGCGGCGGCCTCTTCGTAGGTGCGGGCAACGCCGCGCATGGCGCTGGCAATCGGCAACACCGCCAATGGGAACGCGGTCTGCACCAGCCCCATCAACACACCGTTCTGGTTGTACAACATCATGATCGGACGCTTGATCAGGCCCAGGCCCATCAGCGCCTGATTGAGCATCCCGCCCGGCCCGAGGATCACCAGCCAGCCGTAGCTTTGCAGCAGCAGGTTGACCAGCAATGGCAACAGCACCGCGGCTAGAAATATCCGGCGTACCAAAGGCGATGTCAGGCGCGACATGGTGTAAGCCACCGGGATCGCCAGCAACACCGCGATCACTGCGCTGAACAAGGCCAGGCGCAAGGTCAGCACCAATGACTTCAGATAATAGGGTTCCAGCAATTGGGCATAACTGGCCAGGCTGAAGCCGGTCCATTCCGCGCCCTTGGTGCCCACGCTCATGCGCAGCACCAGCAGGCTGGCGGCAATCAACACGCCGAGAAACAGCATCGACGGTGTGAGGAAAAACCAGGCGCGGGTGGTCGGCGAAACACCGCGAGCCGGGCGCACGTTCGCGGCGCCGACCGGGTGGGTCAGGGATTGGTGTTCCATAGCAATGATCTCGTCAATGGAAAGCAGGAAACCTGGGGACTGGACTTGTCTTGATGCTGAGCAGTGTAGGAGCGAGCTTGCTCGCGATGACTGCCTACCAGTCAACATTGATGTCGACTGCAAGTCCGCTATCGCGAGCAAGCTCGCTCCTACAAGGGATCTTCATTGCTTCGCGGTCAGCGGGACAAATCCAGACCTATTGGCTCAGGAAGAAAAGATTTCCGTGTAACGACGAATCCATTGGTCATGCACGGTGGCCAGGAAGGCGTTGTCGTGCATGATCGCCTTGTCGGCAATCTGCTCCGGCGTAAGGATGTACGGGCTCTTGCGCGCTTCGGCGGAGATGATGGCCTTGGCATTGACCGGGCCGTTGAAGATATCTTCAGCCATCTTGCCCTGCACCAGCGGGTCGAGAGAGTGGTTGATAAAGGCGTAGGCCAGATCGGTATCGCCGGGACGATTTTTCGGCATCACAGAGAGCATCAGGTCGGTGTAGAAGCCTTCCTTCATGCCGAAGGTGGCACCCAGACCGTAGGCCGGATCCCGAATCTGTTTAGGGAAAAACGCCGGGGCGTAAAGACCGCCCATATCCAGCGAACCGGTGCGGAACAATTCAGCGATCTGGTTGGGGTTTTCGCCCAGCGTCACCACACGGCTCTTGAGCTCTGCCAGTTTCTTGAAGCCCGGCTCGATGTTGTGCTCGTCACCACCGGCCAGTTTGGCGGCGATGATGATCAGGTCCATGGCCTCGGTCCAGTTCGGCGGCGGCAGGAAAATATTCGGCGCCATGTCCGCATCCCACAACGAGGCGTAGCTGTCCGGGGCTTGCTTCACGGTGCGGGTGCTGTAGATCAGGCTGTTGCACCAGAGCAGGTAACCGATGCCGTGGCCGTTGGCACCGGTGCGGTATTTCTCCGGCACGTCGACCAGGTTGGGAATGCGGTTGAGATCGGGTTTTTCCAGCAGACCGGCGGCGGCCAGGCCTTCAGCGCCAACACCCGCCAGGGTGATGATGTCGTATTGCGGACGATCACCACCGGCCTTGAGTTTGGCGACCATTTCCGAGGTGCTGCCGGTACGGTCAGCAATGACCTTGGCGCCAGTCTTGGCTTCGAAGGTCGCGGCAATATTGCGCAGTGCCGCCAGCCCGGTGTCATCCGACCAGGTCAGCAGGCGCAGGGTCTTGCCCTGAAAGCGCGTATCGCTGGCATTGGCCCGGATAAACGGCATGCTCATGGCTGCCGCGGCAACCGAAGCCACTCCCACCGTTTTGATGAACTGTCTTCTGTTCAGATCATGCTCGCCCATTACGGACTCCCTTTCTTCTTGTAGGTATGAGTTGTAGGTATGAGGTTGGTCGCATCCAGGCGCCCGGTGATCGATCTAGCTCTAACTCCCGTAGATCACGGGGTGTAGCTAAGTCGGCTGGTTCATCCTGAGGTTGCGCAGAACGCGCAACAATCGAAAATTTGTCATTGAAGCCATGTGTCAAACGCATGCCTCGTTTCGAGGCATGCGTGGACCGTTTTCGGGCCGTCAGATGGCGCGAATCACGTGTTTTATTTCCTGAAACGCCTGCATGCCCCACGGCCCCAACTCGCGGCCGATGCTGCTCTGTTTGTAGCCACCCCAGGCGGTCTGCGGGAAGATCACTTGCGGCGAGTTGATCCACACCAACCCGGCCTGCAAGGCGTTGGCGACCCGCTCGGCAGCCTCGCCATCGCGACTGACCACGCTGGCCACCAGACCGAATTCACTGTCATTGGCCAGGTCGATCGCCTCTTCTTCGCTGGCAAAACTGCGCACACAAATCACCGGGCCAAAGATCTCTTCACACCACAACGCACTGTCGAGGGGCACTTCGGTGAAGATCGTCGGCCGCAAAAAATATCCGCGCGGCACATTTTCTGGCCGCTCACCGCCGCAAATCAGCCTGGCGCCAGCGCTCAGCCCACGATCGATGTGCCCAAGCACCCGCTGGTATTGCGCCTGATTGACCAGCGAGCCCATCTCGACATCCGGGTCAAACGGGTCTGCCACGCGAATTCCTTCGGCACGCGCCTTGAGTCGCACCAGGAATTCGTCCGCCAGCTCCTCGGCCACCAGCACACGGCTGGTGGCCGAGCACATCTGCCCGGCGTTGAAGAATCCGCCGCCACTGGCCAACTCCACCGCCAACTCGATATCGGCATCGGCGAGCACCAACAGCGAAGACTTGCCGCCCAGCTCCAGGCTCACACCTTTGACGGTTTCCGCCGCTCGCTGCATGACCTGAACGCCCACCGCATTGCTGCCGGTGAAGGAGATTTTCGCCACTCGTGAATCAGCCGCCAGCGGTGCACCGACCGCCAGGCCGGTGCCGCAGACCAGGTTGAACACGCCGTTGGGCAAGCCGCTCTCGGCTATGATCGCTGCCAATTCCAGTTCCGGCAGCGGTGTAACTTCCGACGGTTTGAGCACGACGCAACAACCGGCCGCCAACGCCGGGGCGAGCTTCCAGGCGGTGGTGACCATCGGAAAGTTCCACGGCACGATCAAGCCCACCACGCCGCAAGGCTCACGGCGTACACGGGCAGCGAAGTCCTCGCTCGGCAAAGCCACGGCGCGGTCCTGCTGGGCGTCCATCGCCTCGGCCAGACCTGCGTAATACTCGAAGGTAGCAATCACGTCATCGACATCGATGCCCGCTTCGAACAGCGGTTTGCCGTTGTTGCTCGACTGCAACTGCATCAAGTGCTCACGGCGTGCCTGCACGCCGCTGGCGATCTTGCGCAGCACTGCGCCACGCTCAGAGCCGCGGGTTTTAGCCCACTGCAAAAACGCAGCGCTGGCAGCATTTACCGCTTGCTCGACCGCTTGCCCATCGCCACCGCTCACGGTGGCCAACGGTGCTTCCGTGGCCGGGTTGATCACCGGCAAACATTCGCTACCCGCGCGCCATTGGCCGTCGATATACAAGCCATTCAAGATTTCCTGGCTGCTCATGCTTGCACCGCCTGCATCCAGGTGCTCTGGTCGATTTCGATCAGGGTCGGACCTTGACGATCAATGGCTGCCCGCAACGCGGCACGCAGTGCGTCGACACCGTCGATGGCTTCTGCTGCACACCCCAAAGCCTTGGCCACGCCTATGAAGTCCGGGGTGTAGATGTCCACGCCCACCGGTTCGATGGCGCGGTTGACCATGTATTTCTTGATCTCTTCGTAGCCCTGGTTATTCCACAACAACACGATGACCGGTGTTTGCGCTTCCACCGCGCAGGCCAGTTCCGACAACGTGAATTGCAGCCCGCCGTCGCCGATCAGGCACACCACGGGTCTGCGCGCAATGCGCTCGGAACCGCCACCGAGCCAGGCGCCAATGGCTGCCGGCAAGGCGTAGCCAAGGGTGCCGTAACCGGTGGACGAGTTGAACCAGCGGCGCGGTTGCTCAGGGTTGAATGTCAGGTTGCCGGTGTACACCGGTTGGGTCGAATCGCCGACAAACACCGCTTCAGGCAGCTCGTGCAGAACGGTCTCCAGGAACAGGGTCTGGGCGCGGGTCGGTGCGTCCCAGATGCTCTCAAGCTCGGCACGCAACGTGGCTGCGCGGGCATGGCCCCAGTCGGAGCGACGCTCGGCCAGCGTGTGTCCGCCAAGTTCCGTCAGCAAGGCTTGCGCCGCCGTTTGCGAGTCGGACACCAATGCGACCTGCGGCGGGTAGTTGCGTACGGTCTGGTCCGGGTCGATGTCGACGCGCAACAAGGCGCCGGGAATTTCGAAGCCACCGGCAAAGGTGATGTCGTAATCGGTTTCGGCCAATTCAGTGCCGATCGCCAGTACTACGTCGGCATCCGCCACCAGCGCGCGAGTGGCGACCAGCGATTGAGTCGAACCGATCAACAGCGGATGGCGCGAGGGCAGCATGCCCTTGGCATTGATGGTCAACGCCACCGGAGCGTCCAACAGTTCGGCCAGCTGAGTGAGTTCGGCTGCCGCATCGATGGCACCGCCGCCCGCGAGGATCAGCGGACGTTTGGCGGTGGCCAGTAATTGGCTCATCTGCGCGACGGCTGAAGGCGCTGCACCGGCGCGGGCGATGCTGACGGGCTGACTGGTAAGCAAGTCATCGGCGTCTTCGACCAAAACGTCGAGAGGAATTTCGATATGTACCGGACGCGGACGCCCGGCCTGGAACAGGGCAAACGCCCGCGCCAGTACACCCGGCAATTCGGCGGCGGACATCAGCGTATGGGAAAACGCCGCCACACCACCTACCAGCGCGCTCTGGTTCGGCAGCTCATGCAGCTTGCCGCGCCCGCCGCCCAACTGGCTGCGCGACTGCACGCTGGAGATCACCAGCATCGGAATCGAGTCAGCGTAGGCCTGGCCCATGGCGGTGGTGATGTTGGTCATGCCAGGGCCGGTGATGATGAAGCACACACCCGGTTTACCACTGGTGCGGGCATAGCCATCGGCCATGAAACCGGCGCCTTGTTCGTGGCGTGGAGTGACGTGGTTGATGCTCGAGCGAGCCAGCCCGCGATACAGCTCAACGGTGTGTACACCCGGAATGCCGAACACCTGCTCGACGCCATAACCCTCGAGTAACTTGACCAATACTTCGCCGCACGTCGCCATTTTTGCTGCCCTTCTTATTAGCTGAAACTGCACCCCGATGGCGTTTTCAGGCACGCGCCGGGGCACAAAGGTGACGCAATTGGAACTGTCGGCGTATAGCGGTGACAAACCAAAAATAGTCATACTAGGCATGTCCTCCACTCATGCCTGAGCACCCATGAAACGTCTTCCCCCCTTGCCTGCTCTGCATACCTTTCTGATTACCGCCCAGTGCTGCAACTTCACTCGGGCGGCGGACCTGCTGCACATTACTCAGGGAGCAGTGAGCCGACAGATCGCCGGACTGGAGAGCCATCTCGGTTATGCGTTGTTCCAGCGCCAGGCCCGAGGCCTGAGCCTGACCGCACAAGGACGTGAGTTGTATCCGCGCATTCAACAGGTCTTCAACCTGATCGACGAAGCCGTCGAACACATCGGCGCCAAGCGCGAAGCCCTGCAACTGAAGGCGCCGACCTGCATGATGCGCTGGCTGCTGCCGCGCCTGTTGCAGTGGCAAAAGGAACGCCCGGACGTGCCGGTGGAGCTGACCACCACCGTGCAGCACGCCGTGGACTTTCGTCGCGAAGAATTCGATGCGGCAGTGGTCTATGGTGCAGCACCGAGCAATGCGGCCTTCCATCATCTGTTCGATGAACAACTGACACCGGTCTGCTCAGCGCAATTGCTCAACGGGACGACCCCCCTTAAGGATCACGCCGATCTGGAACAGCACATGCTGCTGCACCCCACTCGCGATGAGCGGGACTGGGAAGCCTGGCTCAAGGCTGCGGGAACCCGCGTCAGCAACATCGGCAAAGGGCAGCATTTCGATACATTGGACCTGGCGATGTCCGTCGCCTCTCAAGGAACAGGTGTGGCGATCGGCGATTGGTCATTGATCGGCGAAGACCTGAGCGCCGGGCGGCTGGTCATGCCATTTGAACTGAAAGTGCGCACCGGGCAGGCCTACTATCTGGTCTACCCGGAGCGGCCGGAGCCGTCGGCGCAGTTGCGCGAATTGATGGATTGGCTGGTGGAGCAGGCTCAGGAGCGTCAGGTATGAGTCGACGCGTATTTTGTAGCAGCTGGCGCAGCCTGCGTCCGGCTGCGCAGCCGTCGTAAAACCGGTCATCGCGTTTCTTCAGACAAAACGCATTTGCCGGAATGCGACCGCTGCGCGGCCGAACGCAGGCTACGCCAGCTGCTACATAGATAACGCGGCGCCTAAACGATCAATACCCAACCGTAAACCGCTGGCGGGAATGCGCGGGGGTTTCAATCTCATCGATCATCGCAATCGCGTAGTCGGCAAAGCTGATCCAGCTCTTGCCTTCGGCGCTCACCAGCAGGTCATCCTTGCCCACGCGGAAGGTGCCGGTACGCTCGCCTTCGACGAACAGCGCCGAAGGTGAAAGAAAGGTCCAGTCCAGGTCCTTTTCCTCACGCAAGGTATCGAGGTAGACACCACCGGCACTGGCTTCAGCCCGGTACTCATCGGGAAAGCCCGGACCGTCGATGACTTTGCTACCGCTGGGCAGCAGCAGGGAGCCGGCACCGCCGACCACCAGCAGACGCTTCACGCCAGCCTTTTTCACAGGCTCGATAATCGCGTTGGCCGGGATCGTCGAAAAGTGTGCCGCGCTGATCACCACATCGTGACCGGCAACAGCCGCTTGCAACGCTGCGCCGTCGGCAACGTCAACGTTCTTGGTGATGACACCGGCACGCTGGCCGAGTTTTGAGGTATCGCGAGCGATGGCGGTAACGCTATGACCGCGACGCAAAGCCTCTTCCAACAGTTGGCTGCCGGCACGGCCGGTGGCACCAATGATTGCGATCTTGCTCATGAACAGTTCTCCAGTTCCGATATGTGACGCAGAGCGTCACGGGCTGCATTCCCACGCAGAGTGAGGGAACGATCAAGTACGTCGACTCACCACTTCATTTCGCCTTTAGCGACTTTGGCGCTCAGCTCCAGGGAGCTTTCTTCGCCGAGGTCCGGGTAACGCTTTTTCATCGTTTCAATCAGCTCGGCCGAGTTCTTGGCCTTGGCGGTTTCTTCATCAAAAGCATTGATGTAGTCGGCGGTGAAATGCACCGCGGCGACTGAACGGGCGCTCTCACCCAGGTAATGGCCCGGGATAATGGTCTTGGGTTTCAGGCCATCGATGATTTTCAGGGAGCTGAGCCAACTCGGCCTGGGATTTGCCGAACTGCGCGTCCACCAGAATCGCTTCTTTCTTGCCACTGACCAGCACCGAAGTGACCGGGAAGATCGCCGCCGTACCCGGGTTGTAGACGTCCAGGGTCAGCGCCGGCTCCGCCGCCGCTGCATGGGCGACGAAACCCAAGGTCGCGGTGGCCAGCAAAATACGCTTGATTGAAGAAAATCCGATCATGTGTCGCTCCTGAGATCTGTTCGTCGTGTGTGACGATGGACAGAGCTTAGTTGCCTCACTCGCTCCAAAAAATGCGATGCTTGAACATAGTTTGTTTCTGAAAGCGGGCAAATCATGGATCGTCTTCAAGCAATGCGGGTCTTCGTCACAGTGGTCGACCTCGGCAGCCAGTCGGCCGCCGCCGATCATCTGGACCTCTCGCGGCCGGTGGTTTCACGGTATCTGGCGGAGCTGGAAGATTGGGTCGGAGCACGGTTGATGCACCGCACCACCCGCAAATTGAGCCTGACCGCCGCCGGTAGCGAAACCCTGCCGCGCTGCCGACAGATGCTCGATTTGTCGACCGACATGCAGGCTGCTGTCAGCGAGCCGGACAATGCCCCGCGAGGCTTGCTGCGCATCAGCGTCAGCACTTCATTCGGTCAGGCGCAACTGGCCGACGCCGTGGCCGAGTACGTCAAACGCTACCCCGGTGTCAGCATCGACCTGCAGATGCTCGACCGCACGGTGAACCTGGTGGATGAGCGTATAGACCTGGCGATCCGCACCAGCAACGACCTGGACCCGAACCTGATTGCCCGCAGACTGACCGTGTGCCGCTCGGTAATCTGCGCCTCCCCCGAGTATCTGCGCCAGCACCCGGCGCCGCAGCGGGTGGAAGAGCTCAGCCAGCACAATTGCCTGACCCACTCCTACTTCGGCAAAAGCCTTTGGCACTTCGAGCAGGACGGGGAACAGGTTTCAGTACCGGTGCAGGGCAACATCAGCGCCAACGAGGCCAGCACCCTGCTGCGAGCGACCATCGCCGGAGCCGGGATTTCGATGCTGCCCAGCTATCAAGCCGGTGTGCATATCCACAGCGGCGAACTGGTCCGCCTGCTGCCCGGCGCCGAGCCACGGCAAATGAACATGTACGCGGTCTACGCCTCACGCAAACACATGCCGGCGGCGTTGCGCAGCATGCTGGATTTTCTGGTGTTGAGGTTTCCGGAGCAACCGCAGTGGGATGTGGGGCTTTAAGCTCATAAAATCGAAACACATAACCTGCGGCGAGCGGGCTTGCCCGCTCGCCACAAGTGCATGCCAGACTGAAGATTCGCGCTAAACACCCGTCAAAGGTGTGGCCCACCTCCATAGCAACTCACTGCGGCTGACCTATGCTGATAGTAGTACTCCCTTAAATGGTGGGTACTCGTTCAGAGGTCAGCGCCATGAACATCAAAACCCGAAGATACCTCGCTATCTTCATCGCCTGCACCGCTTCGCTCGTGCTGTACGGAACCGCTGCCTACCGTGTCGAACAGGCCCGTCAGCAACCGCAGGCCGCATCGGCAAGCTGCAACTTCGAGCGCTGCATACCGCACAACGCGACCCTGAACGCACTCAAATAACGAGAGCCTACGCTTCGCTATTCTGATCGGCCTTCAACCTGTCGCGAAACGCTTTGGGAGAGATCCCCACTCGCCGCCGAAACAAGCGTGTGAAGTTGGTTGGATCGGAGAATCCCAAGAAATCGGACATTTCGTAGATGGTCATGCTGGTGTAGGTCAGTAGCCGCTTGGCCTCCAGCAACTGGCGCTCATGCATGATCTGCAAGGCAGGCTGACCGGCCAGCTCACGGCAGGTGCCGTTGAGATGCGAGACGGAAATCCCCAGTTTATGCGCCAGGTCTTCGACCTTTACGTGCTCGCGATAATGCTCTTCGACCAGCTGGATAAACCCATTGAGGTATTCGCGCGCACGCTGTGGGCGCTGGCTCGCGGTACGGCGCTGGATCACCTGGCGACTGACCCACACCAGGATCACGCTGACCAGCGAGTGCATGAGCATTTCTCGCGCGGGCTGATGGCCCACGTACTCGCTTTGCAATGCCGAAAACAGACTGTTCAGGTAGTCGCTGTCGGCTCCTGCCGGGTAACTTTCGGCCACCGCCAAGGCATTCAGCGAATTGCCCAGCTGCGCCTGAAGGTACGCCACCAGCGGCGCGGCCAGGGTTACGACATAGCCTTCGACGTCTTGCGAAAAACGAAAACCATGCACTGACAGCGGCGGCAGAATCTGGACCGCCGACTTCGCCAGCAGTGTGCGCTTACCCTCTATCTCAAGCTCTGCGTGACCTTTATTAACAAACAACAACTGACACAGATCGGCATGCCGGTGCGGTTTGATTTCCCACTGATGCTCACTGCTGCGTTTGGAGATGGTTTCACAGTGCAGTAAATCCGGTGTCGGCCAGTCCAGGCTTTCACCATAGAGTTTGAACACTGGAATCGAAGAAAGGGCAGGCTTGTTCATAACTGCAATCCAGGCCTCGGAGAGTTGGGCGATAATCGCACCGATTGGCGAAATGTACAGCTATCGGCTCAGTTTTCACCTTCATTTGACGGGGTCTGAAGTGAAAAATGCAAGCACTCAGAACCCATTCACCGATTTGTTCGTGTGAAGCTTGCGAGCCATAAAAACAATGAAAATGCTGAAGACTCAAGTTGCCATTATCGGTGCCGGTCCGGCCGGCCTGTTGCTCGGTCAGTTGCTGCACAACGCCGGTATCGACACCGTCATTCTCGAGCGCCAATGCCCGGACTACGTATTGGGCCGGATCCGTGCCGGAGTCCTGGAGCAAGGCATGGTCGAGCTCCTGCGTCAGGCTGGAGTCGGCCAGCGAATGGACGCAGAAGGTCTGGTTCATGGCGGTTTCGAGCTGGCCTTCGACGGACGCCAGGTGCACATCGATCTGCAATCGCTCACCGGTGGCAAGACTGTAATGATCTACGGTCAGACCGAGGTCACCCGCGACTTGATGGCCGCACGGCACGCCGCGGGGGCGATGACACTGTATGAGACGAGCAACGTTCAGCCCCACGACATGAAAACCGACCGGCCTTATCTGACATTCGAAAAGAACGGAGAAACCTGGCGCCTGGACTGCGATTACATCGCCGGATGCGACGGTTTTCATGGCATCGCTCGGCAGTCGATTCCCGCCGAGTCACTGAAGGTATTCGAACGGGTCTACCCTTTCGGCTGGTTGGGCATTCTCGCCGACACGCCACCGGTCAACGATGAGCTGGTGTACGCCAGGCACGAGCGCGGTTTTGCCTTGTGCAGCATGCGTTCGGCGACCCGAACCCGCTATTACCTGCAAGTACCTGCCGAAGAGAAGGTCCAGAACTGGCCAGATCAACGCTTCTGGGATGAGCTCAAATCCCGCCTGCCGGAGGCGTTAGCCAACGACCTGGTGACCGGCCCGTCCATCGAGAAAAGCATCGCGCCGTTACGCAGTTTCGTGGTCGAGCCAATGCAGCATGGGCGGATGTTTCTGCTCGGTGACGCGGCGCATATTGTCCCGCCCACCGGCGCCAAGGGGTTGAACCTGGCCGCCAGCGATGTCAGCACGTTGTTCAACATTTTGCTCAAGGTCTACCGCGAAGGCCGCGTCGACTTGCTGGAGAAGTACTCCGGGATCTGCCTGCGACGAGTCTGGAAAGCCGAGCGTTTCTCCTGGTGGATGACCTCGATTCTGCACAATTTCCCTGACACGGATGCCTTCAGCCAACGTATTGCGCAGACCGAACTGGAGTATTTTGTCGGCTCCGAAGCCGGTCGAAAAACCATCGCAGAAAATTATGTCGGGCTTCCTTACGAGGCTATCGAATAGGAGCCTATCGAGTACACTAACGCGTACTCCCGCTTGCCGAGCAACCTGCGGGTCAACCACTGCCCGCAGGTTTCACTGTGACCAATCTCAACCAGCCTACCAAACCGGCCATTCGCAGCGTGTTGATCGCCCTGATGCTGGCGATCTTCCTCGGTGCGCTGGACCAAACCATCGTCGCCGTGTCGATGCCGGCCATCTCGGCGCAGTTCAAGGATGTCAGCCTGCTGGCCTGGGTCATCTCCGGCTACATGGTGGCGATGACCGTGGCGGTGCCGATTTACGGCAAGCTCGGCGACCTTTATGGGCGCCGTCGGCTGATGCTGTTCGGCATGGGCCTGTTCACCCTGGCCTCGGCGTTGTGCGGCATGGCCCAGAGCATGGAGCAGTTGGTGCTGGCGCGGATACTCCAGGGCATCGGTGCTGGCGGAATGATCTCGGTGAGTCAGGCGATCATTGGCGACATCATTCCTCCCCGCGAACGTGGACGCTATCAAGGCTATTTCAGCAGCATGTACGCGGTGGCCAGTGTCGCAGGCCCCGTGCTCGGCGGTTACATGACCGAGTACCTGTCCTGGCGCTGGGTGTTTCTGATCAACCTGCCGCTGGGTCTCGGCGCCTGGCTGGTGGCCCATCGCACGCTGGTCGGCTTGCCGGTGCCACAGCGCAAACCGGTCATCGACTACCTTGGCACAATCCTGATGATCATCGGCCTGAGCTCACTGCTGCTGGGCATCACCGAGATCGGTCAGGGTCATTATTGGCGCGACAACGAAGTGCTCGGCTTGCTGGCCGGAGCCGTGGTGGTGCTGACGCTGTTCGTCCTGCATGAGAGACGGGCACGCGAGCCCTTGCTACCCATGCATTTGTTTGCCAACCGCAACGCGGTCCTCTGTTGGTGCACGATTTTTTCCACCAGTTTCCAGGCCATCTCACTGATCGTGCTGATGCCGTTACGCTTTCAGAGCGTCACCGGCGCGGGTGCCGACAGTGCCGCGCTGCACCTGTTGCCACTGGCCATGGGCTTGCCGATGGGGGCCTATTTCGCCGGGCGCCGGACGTCGGTGACCGGTCGCTACAAACCGATGATCCTCACCGGCGCCCTGCTCACCCCCTTCACCATTCTCGGCATGGCCTTCAGCCCGCCACAAGCGGTAGTCCTCAGTAGCCTGTTCATGCTGCTCTGCGGGATCGCCGCCGGCATGCAGTTCCCGACCTCACTGGTGGGCGCGCAGAATTCGGTGGAGCAGCGGGACATCGGCGTGGCGACCAGCACCACCAACCTGTTTCGCTCGCTGGGTGGTGCGGTGGGCGTGGCATTGATGTCAGCATTGCTGTTGGCCTTGCTGCAAGACGCAAGCTTCGCCCACCTGACCGGCTCGGCGCCGATTGCCGAGGGCAGCTCGGGGAATGTCCTGCTCGATGGTTTGAAAGCCGCGCCAGGTCCGGCTCGAAATGCGCTGCGTGGGGAGTTGCTGCTGACCTTCCGGCATTTGCTGATGGTCAGCGCGGCGGTGTCGCTGCTCGGGCTGGCGGCGGCGATCGCCATGCCGAATAGGGTGTTGCGGGGGCGGGAGGATAAGGTCAGATAGAGAGACTGCATCGCCTGCATCGCGAGCAAGCCCGCTCCCACATTAATTCTTCAGTGTGCACACAATTTGTGCCCAAAGCAGATCTAGTGTGGAAGCGGGCTTGCTCGCGATAGCAATCGGTCAATCACTGCTGGATCAAGAGCTGTAATACCCCCACCCACAAGATATTCAGCGAATCACCTCAAGGACGGCTGTTGATTTGCTGCTGCAAATTCTGGATCTGGCTTTGCAGGGTGTTGATGTTACGCGTGACCTGGCCACGGAAGGTGTCGAACTCCGCGGTACTACCGCCACCCTGAGGCGCAGCCGGGCGGTTATCCTGCTGGCTTTTGAGGACGATCATGTCCTGCTCCAGGCGCTCGATGGCGGCGCTCGGGTTACCCTGTTTTTTCATCGCGGCGATGTCAGCGCCGAGAGCTTTGATTTCAGCGTCGACTTTACTCGTGTCGGTCTGGCTGCTTTTCAGGGCGGCCAGTTCGCTGCTCAGGGATTTCACCTGGGCCTGCAACTGGGTATTGGCGGCTTGCTGCTCGGTGGTCTGCGCAGTCATTTGCGCCAGGCGCTTGTCCAGCTCAGTCGCCTGACCTGCGACGCCCTGCTGTTGCTTGTTCTGCTCAAGCAATTTGCCTTCAAGCTGCTTGATCTGCAACTTCAACGCTTCGCTGCCGCTGTTGACGCTGGATTCGCTGGCGACCACCTTGCCGGAAATAGCCTGCAAACGCCCCGCCGCTTCCTCGCTGATGCGCGCAAAACTTTCCTGAGTTGCGACCAATTGTTGCTCCATCAACGAGATCTGCTGAAAGCTCCACCAGGCAAGGCCGGCGAACGCCAAGAGCAAAGCCCCGACCAATGCCCACAATGGCCCGGTGCCCGGGCCTTTGACCTTGACCACCGAAGCAGGCCGCGAATGCACGCTGGTGCGCTCGCGGGCCGCAGCGGTGGTCGGGAAGTCATCATCGGTGTCGGCACGCAGGCTTGGAACATCATCGAAGTCGTCGTTTGCATCGTTACGCATGGACATGAGTCAACCTTTCTGAACCGCAGTAATGGCTTAATGCCCCGAGTATAAACCGCTACTCGCAGCATTGATCGACCCTGAACACTAAACTCGGTTCAGTGTTTATTTCAGCGAATGTCCTGGGCCTTCCACCACCCGCAGAATTCATCGAGGGCCGTCCACAGGCTGACCTTGGGCTCATAGTCCAGATAATGGCGGGCGCGGCTGATGTCCAGCGTGAAATTTTTACTCATCACCTGCATGCCCAGGCGCGACAGCGTCGGCTCCGGACGACCTGGCCATAGCTTGCAAAACCCTTCGTTCAACGCCGCGATACTGTAGGCCAGACCGTAGGAACGGTAACGAGTCACTTGCGGGACTTCCATCTGGCGCATCACGTAGTTCACCACATCCCACAGCGGCACCGGCGTACCGTTGCTGATGTTGTAGGCCTTGCCCAGTGCGGAGCCTGTGGCCAGCAAACTGCTGAGCAACGCCTCGTTGAGGTTCTGTACGCTGGTGAAATCGACCTTGTTCAGGCCATTACCAACAATGGCCAAGCGACCCTTGCGTTGCATTTTCAGCAGCCGCGGGAAGATGCTCATGTCACCGGCACCGGTGACGAACCGTGGGCGCAGTGCCAGCACTTCGAGGCCAAACTCCTGAGCTCCGAAGACCTTTTGCTCAGCCAGGTATTTGGTGGCGGCATAGGGATGCTTGAAGCGTTTCGGGACCTGTTCTTCCGTCAGCCCCAGATGGTCACGGCCATCGAAATAGATCGATGGTGACGACAGATGCACCAGCCGCCGAACGTTCTGCTTCAGACAGGCTTCGACCACATTCTCGGTGACCAGCACATTGCCCTGATGGAAATCCTGATAACGCCCCCACAGCCCAACCGCGCCAGCGCAGTGCACCACAGCGTCAACGTCGCGGCACAAATCGCGAACCAACTCTGGATCACTCAAGTCGCCCTGGACAAACTCGGCGCCTCGACGCACCAAATGCTCGACACCCTCGGCCCGACGCCCGTTGACCCGCACGTCCAGGCCCTGCTCCAGGGCGAAACGCGAAAAGCGCCCGCCAATGAAGCCGCTTGCGCCGGTGACCAGAATTTTCATGACTTGCTCCGATTTCTTTCGTTTTTCATGCGTACCGCACTGCGTATTACCTGAAGTCCTGACGCTTTCAATCACGCCAACGGCACCAGCCATTGCTTTGATGATCGTGCCAGATGCTCGGTCAACTGCCCGAGCAATTGCCCGCCGTTGCGCCAATGATGCCAGTACAGCGGTACATCAATCGGCTTATCTGGCAAAAGCTCCACCAATACTCCGCGCTCCAGCTGCTCACGGACCTGCAACTCCGGCACCAGCCCCCAGCCGAGTCCCGCCTCGGTCAGTCGAATAAACCCTTCGGATGACGGACACAAATGATGCTCGAAACCGCCCTCGACACCCAATGAAGCCAGGTAGCGATGCTGGAGAAAATCATCGGGGCCGAACACCAAGGCCGGTGTGCGCGCCAATTGCTCAGCCCGCACACCCTGCGCAAAATGCCGGGCGATGAAGGCCGGACTGGCCAGGGCACGATAACGCATGGCCCCCAGCAACAGGCTGCGCGCCCCGGCCACCGGCCGCTCGCTGGCACACACACAGGCCGCCACTTCACCGGCACGCATGCGCTTGAGGCCGACGGTCTGGTCTTCCACTACCAGATCCAGCAATAGATGCTGCTCGGCGCAAAAATCACCCACGGCCTCTGCCCACCAGGTCGCCAGGCTGTCGGCGTTAAGGGCGATGCGCAGACGTTCCGGCAAGCCTTCTTCATCCAGCGCCGGCACCAGCGTTTGCAAGTCGCGCTCGAGCAAACGCACTTGCTGCACATGGTTGAGCAGGCGTCGGCCAATCTCGGTTGGCGCGGGCGGCGTGACCCTCACCAGCACCGGCTGACCGACTCGCGCTTCCAGTAGTTTGATCCGCTGCGAGATGGCCGATTGCGACAAGCCCAGTACCTGAGCAGCCCGTTCGAAGCCGGCCTGCTCGACCACCGCGGCGAGCGCGGAGAGCAATTTATAGTCGAACATCAGTTTTCCTAATGAGCGATCAGCAATATTGGTTTTTCTTATACAGCTTCCGACCGGAGAATGACCAGCAAGCCTCTTCGATCAAGGACACATTTCATGGCTGGTGAAACCACTCTGGCAACCCTGCTGCGCAGCATGAGCCCGCATTTGAACGCTGGCGAGTACGTGTTCTGCACCCTTGGCGACGGCCAGTTGCCCAAGGACTGCGACGTCATCGGCAGTTTCCGCGAGCAGGAAGGTTTGACGCTCATCCTCGAGCGCGGGCAAGCCGAAAAGGCCGGCTTCAGTTTCGATTATGTAGCGGCGTGGATCACCTTGAACGTGCACTCGGCACTCGAAGCCGTCGGCCTCACCGCGGCTTTCGCCGGTGCGTTGGGGCAAGCCGGGATCAGTTGCAACGTGATTGCCGGTTACTACCACGATCATTTGTTTGTCGGCCAGGCCGATGCCCAACGCGCCATGACGGTGCTGCGGCAATTGGCGGCGGGCGCGGAGTAAACCCTATGTGGCAAAGCTATGTGAACGGCCTGTTGGTCGCGGCGGGGCTGATCATGGCGATCGGCACGCAAAACGCTTTCGTCCTGGCGCAAAGCCTGCGACGCGAGCATCACCTGCCAGTGGCCGCCTTGTGTGTGACCTGCGATGCCTTGTTGGTCGCCGCCGGAGTCTTTGGGCTGGCGACCCTCCTGGCGCAGAATCCGCTGCTATTGGCGATCGCACGCTGGGGCGGCGCGGCCTTCCTGCTGTGGTACGGCAGCCTGGCGCTGCGTCGGGCGTTTTCCCGGCAAAGTCTGAAACAGGCCGAAAACCAGGCGGTGCGTTCGCTTCGGGCGGTGATGCTCAGCGCACTGGCAGTGACCTTGCTCAACCCTCATGTGTATCTGGACACCGTGCTGTTGATCGGCTCACTCGGGGCACAACAAACCGTGCCAAGTGCGTACGTGGTCGGCGCGGCCAGCGCGTCATTGTTGTGGTTCTTCACCCTGGCCCTTGGCGCCGCCTGGCTGGCACCATGGCTGGCGCGTCCTGGCACCTGGCGAATCCTCGACCTGCTGGTGGCAATCATGATGTTCACTGTGGCCATTCAATTAATCACGGCAGGCTGATTATTCAAAAAGGCTTAAGGGCCCCCCTTCAAACCTCTATTCCACACAGTTGTTGCGTGGTTATGCCGCACCCCCGGTGCTATGATCCAAAACCTGCGCCGCAAAGAGTACAAACTCCCCGGCGCTTGTCTGGCCGCCCGTGATCGGCCTTGCGCTCACCGCAACTGATCTGATTAGGAGAATCATCATGGCTTTCGAACTGCCGCCGCTGCCTTATCCACACAATGCCCTGCAGCCGCACATTTCAGAGGAAACTCTGCAATACCACCACGACAAGCACCACAACACCTATGTCGTGAACCTGAACAACCTGGTGCCAGGCACCGAGTTCGAAGGCAAGACCCTGGAAGAAATCGTCAAGACTTCTTCGGGCGGTATCTTCAACAACGCCGCTCAGGTCTGGAACCACACATTCTACTGGAACTGCCTGGCGCCAAACGCCGGCGGTCAACCAACCGGCGCACTGGCTGAAGCCATCAACGCGGCTTTCGGTTCGTTCGACAAGTTCAAAGAAGAATTCAGCAAAACCTCCATCGGCACCTTCGGTTCCGGCTGGGGCTGGCTGGTGAAAAAGGCTGACGGTTCCCTGGCCCTGGCCAGCACCATCGGCGCCGGCAACCCGCTGACCAGCGGCGACACCCCGCTACTGACCTGCGACGTCTGGGAGCACGCTTACTACATCGACTACCGCAACCTGCGTCCTAAGTATGTCGAAGCGTTCTGGAACCTGGTCAACTGGAAGTTCGTGGCTGAGCAGTTCGAAGGCAAAACCTTCACCGCTTAAGTCTGCTTGCAGTCAAAAAAACCCGGCATTGCCGGGTTTTTTTATGGTTTTTTGGTGAGGAACATATCCATTTTCTGCGGTGCTGCACCATCCTTGTGGAAGCGGGTTTGCCCTAATGCCAGTCAGTTAAGCGAGCGCTGCGGCCCTGTAGGAGCGAGCTCGCTCGCGATGGACTGAAGGGCGACGCGTTTATTCAGAAAACACGCGTTATCGTTAACGACCATCGCGAGCAAGCTCGCTCCTGCAAGGATCCAATTTGCCCTTGCCCCTGCGCCATGGCGCGCTAACATCAAAGCTCGGGGAAAATTCTCGCACGTCCCTCAAGTTGCACAGGGTTGCTACCGACACAGTACTAATCGCCTGAACAAGCCAAAAACTGCATTTTGGCCAAGCACACAGGCGAAATCTCCTGTGCTTGATTGTCCCTTTGACGACCATCACGGGATTGCCAATACTCACGGCATCTTGACGCTACCCGCACGGAACAAGGAAAAGCCATTTGAAGCTGGAACTCAAAAACAGCTTGTCGGTGAAGTTGCTCCGGGTGGTGCTGCTGTCGGCATTGATCGTCGGCGTGGTTCTGAGCTGCGCGCAAATCGTTTTCGATGCCTACAAGACACGGCAGGCGGTGGCTAACGATGCCCAGCGCATCCTCGACATGTTCCGCGACCCATCGACCCAGGCGGTGTACAGCCTGGATCGGGAAATGGGCATGCAAGTAATCGAAGGCCTGTTTCAGGATGACGCCGTGCGGATGGCGTCCATCGGCCATCCCAACGAAACCATGCTTGCGGAAAAGAACCGCGAACTGCAGCAATCACCCAGCCGCTGGTTGACCGACCTGATCCTGGGCCAGGAACGCACCTTTACCACCCAATTGGTAGGCCGCGGCCCGTACAGCGAGTATTACGGCGACCTGAGCATAACCCTCGACACTGCGACGTACGGCCAGGGCTTTATCATCAGTTCGGTGATCATCTTTATTTCCGGAGTTCTTCGCGCCCTGGCCATGGGCCTGGTGCTGTACCTGGTTTACCACTGGCTGCTGACCAAGCCCCTGTCGCGAATAATCGAACACCTGACCGAGATAAACCCGGACCGCCCTAGCGAACACAAGATTCCGCAGCTCAAGGGCCACGAGAAAAACGAGCTGGGCATCTGGATCAACACCGCCAATCAATTGCTGGCCTCGATCGAACGCAACACCCACCTGCGCCATGAAGCGGAAAACAGTCTGCTGCGCATGGCCCAGTACGACTTCCTTACAGGTCTGCCAAACCGTCAGCAATTACAGCAACAACTGGACAAGATTCTGGTGGATGCAGGCCGCCTGCAACGGCGGGTCGCAGTGCTCTGTGTCGGCCTCGATGACTTCAAGGGCATCAACGAACAATTCAGCTACCAGACCGGCGATCAATTGCTACTCGCCCTGGCCGATCGCCTGCGCGCTCACAGCGGCCGCCTGGGGGCCCTTGCCCGTTTGGGCGGCGACCAGTTCGCACTGGTTCAGGCCAATATAGAACAGCCTTACGAAGCCGCCGAGCTGGCACAAAGCATTCTCGATGACCTCGAAGCAGCGTTCGCCCTCGATCATCAGGAGATTCGCCTGCGCGCGACCATCGGCATTACGCTGTTCCCGGAGGATGGCAACAGTACCGAGAAGCTGCTACAGAAAGCCGAGCAGACCATGACCCTGGCCAAGACTCGTTCGCGCAATCGTTACCAGTTTTATATCGCCAGCGTCGACAGCGAAATGCGTCGCCGACGCGAGTTGGAAAAAGACCTGCGCGAAGCCCTCACTCGCGAGCAGTTCCATCTGGTCTACCAACCGCAAATCAGCTACCGCGATCACCGCGTAGTCGGTGTCGAAGCCTTGATTCGCTGGCAGCACCCCGAACACGGGCTGGTGCCTCCGGACCTGTTTATCCCGCTGGCCGAACAGAACGGCACGATCATCGCCATCGGCGAATGGGTGCTGGATCAGGCCTGCCGCCAGTTACGCGAATGGCATGACCAGGGCTTCATGGATTTGCGCATGGCGGTCAACCTCTCCACCGTGCAACTACACCACGCCGAGTTGCCACGGGTGGTCAACAACCTGCTGCAAATCTATCGCCTGCCGCCACGCAGCCTGGAATTGGAGGTCACCGAAACCGGCTTGATGGAAGACATCAGCACTGCTGCCCAGCACTTGCTCAGTTTGCGTCGTTCCGGGGCGCTGATTGCCATCGACGACTTCGGCACGGGCTACTCGTCCCTGAGTTATCTCAAAAGCCTGCCGCTGGACAAGATCAAGATCGACAAGAGCTTCGTCCAGGACCTGCTCGATGACGACGACGACGCCACCATCGTTCGGGCGATCATTCAATTGGGCAAGAGCCTGGGCATGCAGGTGATCGCCGAGGGCGTCGAAACCGCTGAGCAGGAGGCCTACATCATCTGCGAAGGCTGCCACGAAGGTCAGGGCTATTTCTACAGCAAGCCCCTGCCCGCGCGGGAGTTGAGCGCTTATTTGAAGCAAGCCCAACGCAGTAACGCAACCATCCTCTAACACACGCCAGCTGCTACAGGTCATATGCAGGTGCGCGAATAAGAAATATTTCCAACGCCGCCCCTTTACACATAATGCAAATCTTTCGCATTATGTCGCAGTTTTGCGCGCCCGCCGCGCCTGTCCACCCCTATCCAAGCAGGATGTTCGCCATGATTCGTATGCCTCTGGCTACCGCCAGTCTGTTGGCCATCGCTATTTCCCTCGCCGGTTGTGGCGAAGGTAAAGACAAGGCTGCCGCTCCTCAAGCGCCTGCTCCGGCCGCCAGCACTGCAGCCCCTGCTGCTGCCGCAACCACTGGTAAAGTTGACGAAGCCGCGACCAAAGCCGTTGTTGCGCATTACGCCGACATGGTCTTCGCCGTCTTCAGCGATGCCGAATCCACCGCGAAAACCCTGCAAACCGCGATCGACGCGTTCCTTGCCAAACCTGACGCCGAGACCCTGAAAGCCGCTCGCGCTGCCTGGGTCGCCGCGCGCGTACCTTATCTGCAAAGTGAAGTATTCCGCTTCGGCAACACCATCATCGACGACTGGGAAGGACAGGTTAACTCCTGGCCGCTGGACGAAGGTTTGATCGACTACGTCGACAAGAGCTACGAACACGCACTGGGCAACCCCGGCGCGACTGCCAACATCATCGCCAACACCGTAGTTCAGGTCGGCGAAGACAAGGTCGACGTGAAAGACATCACCCCGCAAACACTCGCCAGCCTCAATGAACTGGGCGGCTCCGAAGCCAACGTCGCCACCGGCTACCACGCCATCGAATTCCTGCTCTGGGGCCAGGACCTGAACGGCACCGGCCCTGGCGCCGGCAACCGTCCGGCCTCTGACTATCTGGAAGGCGCTGGCGCCACTGGAGGTCACAATGATCGTCGCCGCGCTTACCTCAAAGCCGTGACCCAGCTGCTGGTCAGCGACCTGGAAGAAATGGTCGGTAACTGGAAGCCGAACGTGGCCGACAACTACCGCGCCACCCTGGAAGCCGAGCCAGGCGAAAGCGGCCTGCGCAAAATGCTCTTCGGCATGGGTAGCCTGTCCCTCGGCGAACTCGCCGGCGAGCGCATGAAGGTCTCCCTGGAAGCCAACTCCCCGGAAGACGAACAAGACTGCTTCAGCGACAATACCCACAACTCGCACTTCTACGATGCCAAAGGCATTCGCAACGTCTACCTGGGTGAATACACCCGCGCAGACGGCACCAAGATGACTGGCGCCAGCCTGTCCTCGCTGGTGGCGGCAATCGACCCGGCAACCGACACCGCACTGAAGGCCGATCTGGCTGCAACCGAAGCCAAAATCCAGGTTATGGTCGATCACGCCAACAAGGGTGAGCACTATGACCAACTGATCGCCGCAGGCAACACCGCCGGCAATCAGATCGTTCGCGACGCCATTGCATCCCTGGTCAAGCAGACCGGTTCGATCGAACAGGCGGCCGGCAAACTGGGCATCAGCGACCTGAACCCGGACAACGCTGATCACGAGTTCTGATCACCGCTGGCTGAGTGAAAAAAAGGCGACTTTCGAGTCGCCTTTTTTTGTCCCTGCCTGACGCAGACCACTGTGGGAGCGAGCTTGCTCGCGATAGCGGTCGCACGTTCAACATCAATGTTGGCACTGATGGCCCCATCGCGAGCAAGCTCGCTCCCACAGGGTATTGCGATGGCCGTGACTCGGTCTCCAGGTAAAACCTGCCCCCACATAAAACCAAACGCTAATTCCTCTTATTCAAACTCCCCTACCCTGATAGACTTTGCGCCCTTGTTTTGCTCGTCTTGCAGGATGTCTGATGCCCTCGTTGTCTCTTCGCTTGTCCGCTCTGTTCATGGCCCTGGGCCTGAGCGCCTGCGATGACGTTCCGCATTTCACCAAGGCCGAGCCCGGTGAAGCGCGTTCGGGCGGCAGCGCGACAGTGAGCAAGACCGATCAGAACGCCTTCTCCCTGCCTTCGGCCAATCTTTCACCCACCCGACGTCTGGATTTCAGCGTCGGCAACAGCTTCTTTCGCAGCCCGTGGGTGATCGCCCCGTCAACCACTACCGCCCGCGATGGCCTGGGTCCGTTGTTCAATACCAACGGCTGCCAAAACTGCCACATCAAGGACGGTCGCGGTCACCCGCCAACACCCGACTCGGATAACGCCGTGTCGATGCTGGTACGTCTGTCGATCCCCAACGCCCCCGCCTACGCCAAAGTCATCGAGCAGCTCGGTGTCGTGCCGGAGCCAGTCTACGGCGGACAGTTTCAAGACATGGCGGTACCTGGCGTCGCGCCGGAAGGCAAAGTGCGGGTCGACTACGACCCCGTGCCGGTTCGTTTCAAGGACGGCACCGAGGTCGAGTTGCGTAAACCCAGGCTTGCAATCACCCGGCTCGGCTACGGACCGATGCACCCGGACACGCGTTTCTCTGCACGCATAGCTCCGCCGATGATTGGCCTCGGTCTGCTCGAAGCCATCCCCGATGCGGCGATTCTGCACAATGCCGATCCGGGAGACGACGAAAGCAACGGCATCGCCGGGCGACCGAACTGGGTCTGGGATGACGCGCAACAAAAAACCGTTCTCGGACGTTTTGGCTGGAAAGCCGGCCAACCCAATCTCAATCAACAAAACGCTCACGCGTTTTCTGGTGACATGGGCCTGACCACCAGCCTGAGACCGGTTGATGATTGCACCCCTGCGCAAATCGCCTGCCTGCAAGCCCCCAACGGAAATGGCCCGGACGGCGAGCCGGAGGTCAGCGACAACATCCTGCGTCTGGTGCTGTTCTACAGCCGCAACCTCGCCGTTCCGGCCCGCCGCGATGTGAGCTCGCCGCAAGTGCTGGCCGGTAAAAGCCTGTTCTATCAGGCGGGCTGCCAGTCCTGTCACATACCGAAATTCACCACTGCCGCGAATGCCGCAGAGCCTGAGCTGGCCAATCAGGTCATTCGCCCCTACAGCGACTTGCTGCTGCACGACATGGGCGACGGCCTGGCCGACAATCGCACCGAATTCCAGGCCACTGGCCGTGACTGGCGTACACCACCGTTGTGGGGCATCGGCCTGACGCAGACGGTCAGCGGCCATACCCAGTTCCTGCATGACGGCCGCGCCCGCAATTTGCTCGAAGCCGTTCTCTGGCACGGCGGCGAAGCCCAGCCGGCTCAGCAACAGGTTTTAGCTTTCAATGTCGAGCAACGCGCCGCGTTGCTGGCATTCCTGAATTCTCTATAACGCGTTTTCCATAAGTTTTCCCCCAAAAGAAGGGAGCACGAATGTTCCGTCCCAAACTGTTGTTCACCAGCCTTGCCGCGCTCGCCCTGGGTGCCTGCTCGCCCCAGGACCCACAGGCAGTCACCTCGGCGGCCATCGCCAAGCAAGTGATCCTGCCGAGCTACAGCCGCTGGGTCGACGCCGACCGCCAATTGGCAATCAGTGCGCTGGCTTTCTGTGAAGGCAAGGAAAGCCTGGAAACCGCTCGCGCCGATTTCCTCCACGCACAAAAAGCCTGGGCCGAGTTGCAGCCACTGCTGATCGGCCCGCTGGCCGAGGGTAACCGTTCCTGGCAGGTGCAGTTCTGGCCGGACAAGAAGAATCTGGTCGGCCGTCAGGTCGAGCAACTGGTGACCGCGCAGCCGCAGATCGATGCCGCCGCTCTGGCCAAATCCAGCGTTGTCGTGCAAGGCCTCTCGGCCTATGAATACGTTCTGTTCGACAGCAAGGTCGACATGGCCGACAGCGCGCAGAAAGCCCGCTATTGCCCACTGCTCAAGGCCATTGGCGAGCGTCAGAAACTCCTCGCCGAAGAGATCCTGTCGCGCTGGAACAGCAACGACGGCATGCTCGCGCAGTTGAGCAAATTCCCGAATCAGCGTTACGCCGACTCCCACGAAGCGATCGCCGATCTGCTGCGGGTTCAAGTGACCGCACTGGACACCCTGAAGAAAAAACTCGGCACGCCAATGGGTCGCCAGAGCAAGGGCTTTGCGCAGCCGTTCCAGGCCGATGCCTGGCGCAGCCATTCCTCCCTGCAAAGCATGGAAGCCAGCCTCGCTGCCGCCCAAACCGTCTGGGTCGGTGTCGACAACAAGGGCCTGCGCGGCCTGTTGCCGAGCGAGCAGAAACCGCTGGCCGACAAGATCGATGCTGCCTACGCCGCTTCCTTGAAACTGTTCGCCAGCAACCAGCGTTCACTGACCGAGATGCTGACCGACGACGCCGGTCGCCAACAGCTCAATGATCTTTACGACAGTCTCAATGTCGTCCACCGCCTGCACGAAAGCGACCTGGCCAAGGCGCTGGGCATCCAGCTGGGCTTCAACGCCAACGACGGTGACTGATGAGGGTAAGTTCCATGCTGCGACGCCAGGCTCTTACTTTAGGCAGTTTGCTGCTTGGCGCAGTGACGCTGGGCGGCTGGACGCTGTTTCGGCACAAGGACAAAACTCCTTTGCTGCTCTCGGCGCGCAACGATGGCGACGGCAAGCACTATGCCGTCGGTTATCGTCTGGACGGCACCCAGGTGTTCGCCACCCGGGTCGGTCAGCGTTGCCATGACATCATCAATCATCCTGTGCTGCCGATTGCGCTGTTCGTCGCCCGTCGCCCCGGGACCGAGAGCTACTTGATCGATCTTCGGGACGGCACGCTGTTGCAAACGCTCGTCTCACAACCGAACCGGCACTTCTACGGTCACGCAGTGATTCACAAGAGCGGCGACTGGCTCTACGCCACCGAAAACGACACCACCGATCCGGGTCGCGGCCTGCTCGGCGTGTACAAATTCGAAGGTGAGCGACTGGTGCACAGCGCAGAGATTTCTACCCACGGCATCGGGCCCCATCAAGTGTCGTGGATGCCCGATGGTGAAACCCTGGTAGTGGCCAATGGCGGAATCCGTACCGAGGCCGAAAGCCGGGTCGAGATGAACCTCAATGCCATGCAGCCAAGCCTGGTGCTGATGCAGCGCGACGGTACGCTGCTGAGCAAGGATACCCTCGCCCAGCAGATGAACAGCGTGCGCCACCTGGGTGTTGCCAGCGACGGCACCATCGTCGCCGGCCAACAGTTCATGGGCGACGCCCACGAATCTTCCGAACTGCTGGCGATCAAGCGTCCCGGTCAGCCCTTCGTCGCCTTCCCGGTCGCCGAACACCAGTTGCAGGCGATGGGGCACTACACCGCCAGCGTCGCCGTGCATAGCGAGTTGCGTCTGGTCGCCCTCACTGCGCCGCGGGGCAACCGCTTCTTTATCTGGGATCTGGACACTGCTCAAGTGCGCCTCGATGCGCCTTTGCCAGACTGCGCCGGGGTCGGTGCGGTGGCCGATGGTTTTGTCGTCACGTCGGGTCAGGGACGTTGCCGTTTCTACGATTGTCGGCAGCCACAGCTTGTTGCAAAGCCCCTTGAGCTACCTGCTGGGCTCTGGGACAACCACCTGCATCTGATCTAACCCCCGTAGCAGCTGGCGAAGCCTGCTGCTACGAGTCTGGAATCACCACCCTAGTCGGAGTAATCTGCCCGAGACCTCATCGTTCTCAGCTATTTTTCCGAGGAAGCGGAACATGCTGCGTCGCCGCATGCTGAACATGCTGGGCATTGTCCTGCTTATCGTTCTGCTGCTCGCAGGTTACAAAGCCTTCTCCACCTATCAGCAGATCCGGGTGTTCTCCGTACCGAAACCTCCGGTGAGTGTGGCTGTGACCACCGCGACTGAGCGCCCATGGCAAAACCGTCTGCCGACGGTTGGCACCCTCAAGGCGTTGCAAGGGGTCAACCTGAGTCTGGAGATCGCCGGGAGGGTCAAGGACGTGCAGTTCCAGTCCGGGCAGAAGGTCAATGCCGGTCAACCTATCGTGCAACTCGACAGCGCTGTGGAAAGTGCCCTGCTGGAAACCGCTCAGGCCGACCTCGGTCTGGCCCAACTCGACTATGGCCGGGGCAGCCAACTGGTGGGCAGCCAGGCAATTTCCAAGGGTGAATTCGACCGGCTCACGGCGCAATTGCAAAAGAACAAAGCCACGGTCAATCAACTCAAGGCTTCGCTGGAGAAAAAACACATCGTCGCGCCTTTTAGCGGCACCATCGGTATTCGTCAGGTGGATGTCGGCGACTACCTGCCCAGCGGCACAGTAATCGCCACCTTGCAGGACCTGAGCAGCCTCTACGTCGACTTTTACGTACCGGAACAGTCGGTACCGAAAATAGCCCTTGGCCAGCCGGTTCAGGTCAACGTCGCGGCCTATCCGACGCAGAACTTCCCCGGCACCATCAGCGCAATCAACCCAAAAGTCGAAAATACCACCCGCAATGTACTGGTGCGCGCGACCCTGGCCAATCCAGACGGTAAGTTGCTACCGGGCATGTTCGCCAACCTGCAAGTCCTGCTGCCGGATCCACAACCGAAGATCGTGGTGCCGGAAAGCGCGATCACCTACACCCTCTATGGCAATTCGCTGTTTGTGGTTGCACAGAAAAAAGCCGCCGACGGCAGCGTCGAGAAAGATGCCCAAGGGCAACCGGTGCTGATCGCCGAGCGACGCTTTGTCGAAACCGGCGAGCACCGCGACGGGCTGGTGCTCATCACCAAAGGCCTGCAGAACGGCGAACAAGTGGTCAGCGCCGGCCAGATCAAACTGGACAACGACGCCCATATCGCCATCAGCGCCGACAAGACCTTGCCAGCCGAGCAGACCAGTCAGCCTCGCGCCTACTGATCAAGGAATCCCCCATGGCTTTTACCGATCCGTTCATCCGCCGCCCGGTACTCGCCACAGTGGTCAGTCTGTTGATAGTGCTGCTGGGCTTCCAGGCCTGGAGCAAGCTGCCGCTGCGCCAGTATCCGCAAATGGAAAACGCCCTGATCACGGTGACCACCGCCTACCCCGGGGCTAACGCCGAGACCATCCAGGGTTACATCACCCAACCGATGCAGCAGAGCCTGGCGAGTGCCGAAGGCATCGACTACATAACCTCGGTCAGTCGCCAGAATTTCTCGGTGATTTCGATCTACGCGCGAATCGGCTCCAACAGCGACCGGCTGTTTACCGAGCTGCTGGCCAAGGCCAACGAGGTCAAGAACCAACTGCCCCAGAACGCCGAAGACCCGGTGCTGAGCAAGGAGGCTGCGGGTGCCTCGGCGCTGATGTACATCAGTTTCTTCAGCAAGGACCTGAACAACCCGCAGATCACCGACTACCTGTCGCGGGTGATCCAGCCCAAACTGGCGACGCTGCCGGGCATGGCCGAAGCAAAGATTCTCGGCAACCAGGTGTTCGCCATGCGCTTGTGGCTGGACCCGGTCAAACTTGCCGGCTACGGCCTCAGCGCCAATGACGTGGCCGATGCGGTACGCCGTTACAACTTTCTCTCGGCGGCTGGCGAGGTGAAAGGCGAATACGTGGTCACCAGTATCAACGCCAATACCGAGCTTAAATCCACCGAAGCCTTCGCCGCCATCCCGCTGAAAATCGACGGCGACAGCCGGGTACTGCTCAGCGATGTGGCACGGGTGGAAATGGGGGCAGAGAACTACGACACCATCAGCTCCTTCGGCGGCATTCCGTCGGTGTACATCGGCATTAAGGCCACCCCCGCCGCCAACCCGCTGGACGTGATCAAGGAAGTGCGCAAGATCATGCCGCAGCTGGAGTCCCAGTTGCCACCAAACCTCAAAGCGGAGATCGCCTACGACGCCACGCTGTTTATTCAGGCATCGATCAATGAGGTGGTGAAAACCCTGTTTGAAGCAGTGCTGATCGTGATTGTCGTGGTGTTCCTGTTCCTTGGTTCCCTGCGTTCGGTATTGATTCCGGTGGTCACCATTCCGCTGTCGATGATCGGCGTGATGTTCTTCATGCAATTGATGGGTTACTCGATCAACCTGCTGACCCTGCTGGCAATGGTGCTGGCCATCGGGTTGGTAGTGGACGATGCGATCGTCGTGGTGGAAAACATCCACCGGCACATCGAAGAAGGCAAGACACCGCTCGATGCCGCCATTGAGGGTGCCCGGGAAATCGCCATTCCGGTGGTTTCGATGACGATTACGCTGGCCGCGGTCTACGCGCCGATTGGTTTTCTCACAGGTCTGACTGGAGCGTTGTTCAAGGAGTTTGCCCTGACCCTGGCCGGTGCGGTGGTGATCTCCGGGGTCGTCGCCCTGACCCTTTCGCCGATGATGTGCGCACTGCTCCTGCGCCACGATGAGAACCCCTCAGGCCTGTCCCATCGTCTGGATATGATCTTCGAAGGACTCAAGCGCCACTATCAAAGCATCCTGCATGGCACGCTCAATACGCGGCCGGTGGTGGTGGTGTTCGCAGTGATTGTCCTGTGCCTGATTCCGGTTCTGCTGAAGTTCACCAAGTCCGAACTGGCGCCGAATGAGGACCAGGGCGTCATTTTCATGATAGCCAACGCGCCGCAACCGACTAACCTCGACTACCTCAACGCCTACACCGATGAGTTCCTTGCGATCTTCAAGAAATTTCCCGAGTACTACTCATCGTTCCAGATCAATGGCTTCAACGGCGTGCAATCAGGGATCGGGGGTTTCCTGCTAAAACCGTGGAACGAACGCCACCGGACCCAGATGCAAATCCTCCCGGAAGTTCAGCGCAAGCTCGCTGCCGTCACCGGGCTTCAGGTGTTCGGTTTCAACCTGCCGTCCTTGCCGGGTACCGGTGAGGGCTTGCCGTTCGCATTCATCGTCAACACCCCGAACGATTACGAGTCGCTGCTGCAAGTGGCCAATAGAGTGAAAAAGCGCGCACTGGAATCCGGCAAGTTCGTCTTTCTCGACATCGATCTGGCCTTTGACAAGCCTGAAGTGGTGGTCGATATCGACCGCGCCAAGGCAGCACAAATGGGGGTTTCGATGCTGGATCTGGGGGGCACCCTGGCGATATTACTAAGTGAAGCGGAAATCAACCGTTTCACTATCGAAGGCCGCAGCTACAAGGTCATCGCCCAGGTCGAGCGAGCCTACCGCGACAATCCCGACTGGCTGAGCAACTACTATGTAAAGAATGCCAAGGGTGAACTGCTGCCGCTGTCGACCTTGATCACCATCACCGACCGTGCCCGCCCAAGACAGTTGAATCAGTTCCAGCAGCTCAATTCGGCGACGATCTCGGGCGTTCCCGTCGTCAGCATGGGCGAAGCCATCGAAACCATACGGCAGATCGCCCGGGAAGAAGCCCCTGCGGGCTATGCCTTCGATTATGGTGGTTCTTCCCGGCAATTCGTTCAGGAAGGCAGTGCACTGTGGGTGACCTTTGCCCTGGCGCTGGCCATCATTTTCCTGGTGCTGGCGGCACAGTTCGAGAGCTTCCGTGATCCGCTGGTGATACTGATGACAGTCCCCCTGTCGATCTGCGGCGCGCTGATCCCGTTGTTCCTTGGCTGGTCGAGCATGAACATCTATACCCAGGTCGGACTGGTGACCTTGATCGGGCTGATCAGCAAGCACGGCATTCTGATCGTCGAGTTTGCCAACCAGTTGCGCAAGAACAAGGGCCTGTCACCTCGAGAAGCTGTAGAAGAAGCTGCGGCAATTCGCTTGCGACCGGTGTTAATGACCACCGCGGCGATGGTGTTCGGCATGGTGCCGTTGATCATCGCCACCGGTGCAGGCGCCGTCAGTCGTTTCGATATCGGTACGGTGATCGCTACCGGAATGTCGATTGGCACGCTGTTCACCTTGTTCGTGCTGCCTTGTATTTACACCCTGCTGGCCAGGCCGGACAAATAATCGACCGAAAATAAAAGGCCTCGCAATACGAGGCCTTTTATGGGGGTTTTACTCTCTTCAACTTTGTGGCCTCTTTCCTTGAGAAAGACCGAACATGAACAGCAAAAAATCATTGTCGGGGATGGTTGCAACTGATGCCTTTGCTACCCGAGGCAGGGGACAATGCGCGTCGCTGTGCGCTGCACTGAGGACTTTGGTGCGTGGCTGCTCCCAAACAGCCACCGCCAGAGAAATAACTGCCAAGGCTCCTGCTAAAAACAAACCTCGCGCAATTTCCAGTTTCATTACTCTAAACCTTTGATAGCGCTGCCAAACGCCGTCGTATAAAAATAGCTGAGTTTCTGCCGGTCTGTAGGGCGCCACGACGAATGGCGGCGTAGCTGTTTCATGTCGTGGAGGGCAGCACGTTTACGGGTCAAACGTTGCCGGCACTTCTCCAGATCCAGTAAAGCCACCTCGACTGTGGCGGCCTCACCCTAACCGCGCTGGCTCCAGAAATAGTCGAAACGATCCTCAGGAGCGACGTCCATTTCTGATGCATCTTCCACTGCCATCCTGTTGCATCTTGCGTAATACATGAACTCGCCACATGGCGTAGAGCGGGAAAAAGCCCAAATATTCCTGAACGCGAAAGCCGGCTCGCTTGAATTTTTCGTCTACGTAGCTGCCGATAGCACAAAACGATTTTGGTAACCTTGCTGCCCGGCTTCCTGCTTGCGCTTTTGCTCCATGCGCTTACGCTTCCAGGCCTTGAAGTTGCCATCGACCCAACGAGAGATAATGACGCTGTCGCGGGTAACCCGCTGAAACGCCAGCAGCAGGGCAAGCCGACAGGAGATAGCATTGGGCTGCTACCCGGTTACAACTGCGGTAAACGCGTGCCCCGAAGAACCCGGGGCATGACAAAAAATCAGACTTTGGTCTGGCTCAGCTCGACATGGAACCGGCAGCCATTGGGTTCCATTGTACTGAGGCTGACGCTCCAGCCCTGGTTTTCACAGATACGCTGCACCAGTGACAGACCAAGGCCCAGCCCCTCGCCACGCTTTTCGTTGCCACGCACGAACGGCTCGAACATCGCCTCGCGCTTTTCTTCGGGAATCCCCACACCGCTGTCCTCTACCACAAAGCCGGTAGGCTCCAGGGTCAGGCGGATAAAACCACTGTCAGTGTAGTGCAGCGCATTGCGCAACAAGTTGCCCATCACCGCATGCAGGAACGTTGCGTTATAGCGGGTATCCAGCGGTTTGTCGGGGTCATAGATCAGCTCAATCCCTTTGGCCTCAATGGGTTCACGCCACAAACCAATCAGATCCTCGGCTGCCCGACTCAAGGTCAGCTGGGGCGACATGCTGGCATCTTCGCGCTGGGCACGCGCCAGCATCAGGAAGGTCTGGACCAGCTCGCGCATGTCTTCACAGGCGCGGGCAATCCGCTCGACCTGGGCGCGACCACGCTGGTCGATGCAGGGATTTTCCAGCAGCAATTCACAGGAACTGGCCAACACCATCAGCGGAGTGCGCAGTTCGTGACTGACGTCGCTGGTGAACAGACGCTCACGACTCAGCGCCTGGCGTAAACGCCCCAAGGTAGCGTCGAAGGCCACCGCCAGTTCACCCACCTCATCGGCGGCATAATCAGGTGCCAATGGCGGCGCGAGGCCAAGCAACTGATCGCGATGACGAACCTGGCGAGCCAGCCGCACTACCGGTGCCATTACCTTGCGCGCCAGGATCCAGCCAAGGAACACCGCTAACGCCAGACTCAGCACAAAGCCCACCAACACCACAGCGAACAGCACCCGTTCCCGGTCTTCAAAACCACTCTGGTCCTGCAGCAACACATACCGCCTGCCGTCGACGATCTCGACTATGGCGTGATACGACAAATGCTCACGAAATACTTCGTGAAACCCCGCATCCAGGCTGCGCAAATCCTTGGGCAATTCAAAATCGCCACGCCCGCCACTGAAATAAAATAGCTGATCCGGTTCCGGCCGGTGGCTCCAGTCCTCGATGCTGTCCATCAACAGCAGACGCTGCAGATCACCGCCCAGGCCTGATGAAATCAACTTCGCTTCAACCAGATGCACCGTTGCCACGATGCCCAGGGCGAATGTCCCTGCAACCAATGCACTCATCAACGCAAAGGCGATGATGATCCGTTGCGCAAGGCTCTGCTTAAACTCCATCACGCCCCTCGGCCAAGCGATAACCGACACCATGCACCGTCTGCAACAGCGGCTTGGCGAATGGCTTGTCGATCACCTGACGCAACTGGTGAACATGGCTGCGCAGACTGTCGCTGTCCGGGCAGTCGTCGCCCCACAGGGCTTCTTCAAGAATCTCGCGACGCAGCACGTGAGGACTTTTTTGCATCAGCACCGCCAGCAACTTGAGGCCCACCGGATTGAGCTTGAGCAAACGTCCCTCGCGGGTCACCTCGAGGGTGTCGAGGTCGTAGTTCAGATCCCCCACCTGCAAAGTCCGTCGCCCGCCCCCTTGAGCACGACGCATGACCGCCTCGATCCGCGCCGCCAGTTCAGACAGCGCAAAGGGTTTCACCAGGTAATCATCGGCGCCGGACTTGAAGCCCAGCAGTCGATCATCCAGTTGATCACGAGCGGTGAGCATGATCACCGGGGTATCGCGACGAGCATCTTCACGCAGCCGTTTGCACAGGGTGTAGCCGTCGATACCAGGCAACATAATGTCGAGCACGATCAAGTCGTAGTGCTCGGTCGCCGCCAGGTGCAGGCCTGACAAGCCGTCTTGCGCGCAATCCACGGTATAGCCTTTAAGCCCCAGGTAGTCGGCCAGATTCGCCAGGATATCGCGGTTGTCTTCAACCAATAGAATTCGCATGGGCACTCCTCCGTACACAGTAACGGCCATCTTGGCTCGCGCAGCTTAAGGCCAAGTATGACTCACGGCTAGGGCTGTCATTGACGCTTTTGGACATGGACCTTGCAAAACTGTCTAGTCCTGAAACAGATGTAAAACTATTTCAGGACGAGTCAGCGGGTATAAAAAAGCCCCGCCTGCTTATCGCAGGCGGGGCTTTTTTGTACAGGGTAAGGCTGGCTTACATCATGCCGCCCATGCCACCCATACCGCCCATGTCTGGCATGCCGCCAGCAGCTGGTTTGTCTTCCTGGATCTCGGCGATCATCGCTTCGGTGGTGATCATCAGGCTGGCAATCGAAGATGCCGCTTGCAGAGCCGAACGGGTCACTTTAGCCGGGTCGAGGATACCCATTTCGATCATGTCGCCGTATTCGCCAGTCGCAGCGTTGTAACCGAAGTTACCGACACCTTGCTTGACCTTGTCGACAACTACGCTTGGCTCGTCGCCCGAGTTGGCAACGATCTGGCGCAGAGGAGCTTCGACAGCACGACGCAGCAGAGCGATACCAACGTTCTGATCAGCGTTCTCGCCTTTCAGTTCGCTGATCGCTTGCAGAGCACGAACCAGTGCCACGCCACCGCCAGGTACCACGCCTTCTTCAACGGCTGCACGGGTAGCGTGCAGGGCGTCTTCAACGCGGGCTTTCTTCTCTTTCATTTCAACTTCGGAACCAGCGCCAACCTTGATTACCGCAACGCCGCCGGACAGCTTGGCCAGACGCTCTTGCAGTTTTTCACGGTCGTAGTCCGAAGAAGTATCAGCCACTTGCTGGCGGATCTGCAGAACGCGAGCCTGGATATCAGCCTCAACGCCAGAACCGTCGATGATGGTGGTGTTTTCTTTGGACAGGATCACGCGCTTGGCATTACCCAGGTGTTCCAGGGTAGTGCTTTCCAGGCTCAGACCGATCTCTTCGGAGATTACGGTACCGCCAGTCAGAACAGCGATGTCCTGCAGCATGGCCTTGCGACGGTCGCCAAAGCCCGGGGCTTTAACGGCAGCAACTTTAACGATGCCGCGCATGTTGTTCACAACCAGAGTCGCCAGGGCTTCGCCTTCAACGTCTTCGGCAACGATCAGCAGTGGACGGCCGGCTTTGGCAACGGCTTCCAGTACTGGCAGCATTTCGCGGATGTTGGAGATCTTTTTGTCGACCAGCAGGATCAGCGGACCGTCCAGCTCGGCAACCATGGTGTCTGGTTTGTTGATGAAGTATGGGGACAGGTAACCGCGGTCGAACTGCATGCCTTCAACAACCGACAGTTCGTTTTCCAGGCCCGAGCCTTCTTCAACGGTGATCACGCCTTCTTTACCGACTTTTTCCATGGCTTCGGCAATGATGTCGCCGATGGAGCTGTCGGAGTTGGCAGAGATGGTGCCGACCTGAGCGATGGCCTTGGTGTCAGCGCAAGGCTTGGACAGGGCTTTGAGCTCTTTGACGATAGCGATGGTCGCTTTGTCGATACCGCGTTTCAGGTCCATCGGGTTCATGCCGGCAGCGACGGCTTTCAGGCCTTCGTTGACGATCGATTGAGCCAGAACGGTAGCGGTGGTGGTGCCGTCGCCTGCGTCATCGTTGGCACGGGAGGCAACGTCTTTGACCAGCTGCGCGCCCATGTTTTCGAAGCGATCTTTCAGCTCGATTTCTTTGGCTACGGAAACGCCGTCCTTGGTGATGGTCGGAGCGCCGAAGCTCTTCTCGATGATCACGTTACGGCCTTTAGGGCCCAGGGTCGCTTTTACTGCGTCAGCCAGGACGTTGACACCGGCGAGCATTTTCTTACGGGCGGAATCGCCGAATTTAACTTCTTTAGCAGCCATGATCGTTATTCCTTAAATACTTTGTAGTAGCGGGAAATTGAGCGGGAATCAGCCTTCGATAACAGCGAGGATTTCGTTCTCGCTCATTACCAACAGGTCTTCGCCGTCTACTTTCACAGTGTTGCTGCCGGAGTAAGGGCCGAACACAACCTTGTCACCCACTTTCACGGCCAGCGCACGTACTTCACCGTTGTCCAGCACGCGGCCGGTACCTACAGCGAGGATTTCACCGCTGTTGGCTTTTTCGGCAGCCGAACCTGGCAGAACGATACCGCCAGCGGTTTTCTTTTCTTCTTCGCTGCGACGGATGACGACGCGGTCATGCAGAGGACGAAGCTTCATTGTCGATCTCTCCTAATTGTGGTTTTCATCGGCCGGTGTCTATTCCGGCAGGTTAGCAAATCCGGCGGTGCCGGTTGCGGCTCGCCAAGCGAACCGCGGAAGTCTGTCTGGCGTGACCACCAGAAACCTTGCGGTGAACGTTAGATAAGGGCGCATAAGCTTATTACAAGGGCTGATGAGCGAATTTTTTTACGCCTGGCATCTGCCTGAAAACAAACATGGCACCCGAAGGTGCCATGCCGACACGTAAAACCCGTTACGAATCGCGATGCTCGAACTCACCTTCGATCACGTTCGGCTGGCGTCCCAGGGGCGGCTTTGGAGTCGGCCCGCCGTGAGCCTGCATGTCCTCGGCAAAGGCACGCTGACGAATCGCCTGTTCCTCGGCACGTTGACGCATCTTGTTGGCCAGCAGCCGGCGAGTGAACGGCAGCAGCATGATCAAGCCAACTACGTCGCTGATGAAACCCGGCAAGATCAACAGACCGCCGCCCAGGGCCATCATCAGGCCTTCGAGCATTTGCTGAGCCGGCAATTCGCCGCGATTCAGGCTTTCACGTGCCCGCAGAGCCGTGGCCAAACCAGCGACACGTAGCACCATGACCCCCAGCATCGAGCCGAGAATGATCAACAGCAACGCCGGGAAGAAGCCGATGGCGGAGCTGACTTTGACAAACACAAACAGCTCTAGCACCGGAAACAGCAGAAAGAGCAACAAAAAAGGGCGCATCAAATGGTTCCTCAACGGAAGAGTGCCTTCCAGTTCACATTAGATGACGTCGCCATTTCGTGAATTCAAGCATCGGCACCTTCATTCTTTGGCCAATGCTCGGCGTGAGCCAGAGAAACCAAGGCTTCGCGAACTTGTGTCGGGGTATTACAAGGCTCTTGAAAGGGCAACCAGTACAGCCCCTGACCGATGCGCAAATGCATGCCTTCGGTGTCGATTCCGGCCAGTTGTGCCGGTACGGTTTTCGGCAATCCGGCCAACTCGACGTAATGGGCGATAGCCTTGGCGTGGTCGCGGTTCATATGTTCGACCATACTTACTTCCGCCTTGCCGGCAAAAGGGTTGGCCAGGGTGAGCTGATCGACCCAGTGAATCGCGCCGAAGCCACCGATGTAGCGATGGCGGACCGGTTTGAGGACCCAAAAGTCGAAGTCATGGGCCTTGTGATAGTTGCGCGACTCCGGGAAATAGCGGTAATAGCGTTCGGCGGCGGCCTCGATCACCTCGGGTTCACTGAGTTTTTCGGCCTCGGCCAGATAGGTCAGGCGGCCGACGGCTTGTACATCTTCGGCTTTACGCTCGCCTACCAGCAGTGAACATTTGGCATCTTTGAGCAAGTTGTGGGTGTGCTGGGCAATCCGGCTGATCAGGATCAGCGGCCGCCCCTGCTCGTCCAGGCAGTAAGGAACCACCGAGCCGAAAGGAAAACCGGGCATGGCCTTCGAGTGCGTCGACAACACTGCGCGGTATTCCTTGAGCAGCAGTTCTCGTGCACGCTTAGCGGCTTCAATGCTCAATTTATGACTCCTTATATAGAATCCGTCGAAAATGGACAGGCGCCTGGAGCAAAGTTCCAGCAACGCCAACGGGGGCAGTTCTCATATGCAGCCGAACCACATCACGCGCGCAGGAGAGGCCTTGTAGAAGGAAACCACTCTGACCTGCTACCAGGGGCACGCGAATGCAACTCACTGACAAAGTAATCATTATCACTGGCGGTTGCCAGGGTTTAGGTCGTTCCATGGCCGAGTATTTCGCCGCCAAGGGCGCGAAGCTGGCACTGGTCGACTTGAACCAGGAAAAGCTCGATCTGGCTGTGGCTGCCTGCGAGGCCGCCGGCGTCGAAGCCCGGGCTTATCTTTGCAACGTCGCCAATGAAGAACAAGTGACCCACATGGTCGCTCGGGTAGCCGAAGATTTTGGCGCGATTCACGGTTTGATCAACAATGCCGGAATCCTGCGCGATGGCCTGCTGATCAAGGTCAAGGACGGTGAAATGACCAGGATGAGCCTGGCTCAATGGCAGGCGGTGATCGACGTCAACCTGACCGGTGTTTTCCTTTGCACCCGCGAAGTGGCGGCGAAGATGGTTGAGCTGAAGACTCAAGGCGCGATCATCAATATCTCGTCGATTTCCCGCGCTGGTAACGTTGGCCAGACCAACTACTCCGCCGCCAAGGCCGGTGTCGCCGCAGCCACCGTGACCTGGGCCAGGGAACTGGCGCGCTACGGGATTCGTGTCGCGGGTATCGCGCCAGGCTTTATCGAAACAGAGATGACCCTGAGCATGAAACCCGAAGCGCTGGAGAAAATGACGTCGGGTATTGCGCTCAAGCGCATGGGCAAGCCTGATGAGATCGCCCACTCGGCGGCCTACATCTTCGAGAACGACTACTACACCGGCCGGATCCTGGAATTGGATGGCGGTTTGCGCATCTGAAGTCAAATCACGATCTTGTAGGAGCCCGGCTTGCCGGCGATAGCGGGCTTGAGTACGCCATCGCCGGCAAGCCGAGCTCCTACAGAAGCGATTTAATCGTCGCTGACGGTGATGCTCGGCATCGCCGGCGCATCGGCTTCCTGCAAAACGATCCGCGCACCGACGTGACGTGCCAGTTGTTGATAGACCATGGCGATCTGACTGTCAGGTTCGGCAATGACCGTCGGCTTGCCACCGTCGGCCTGTTCGCGGATCACTATCGACAACGGCAGCGAAGCCAGCAGCTCGACCCCGTATTGCGCGGCCAGCTTCTCGCCACCGCCTTCGCCGAACAAGTGCTCGGCGTGACCGCAATTCGAGCAGATATGCACGGCCATGTTTTCCACGACGCCCAACACCGGAATGTTGACCTTGCGGAACATCTCCACGCCCTTGCGCGCATCCAGCAGTGCCAGATCCTGCGGCGTCGTGACGATTACCGCACCGGCCACCGGGACTTTCTGCGCCAGGGTCAATTGAATGTCACCGGTGCCTGGCGGCATGTCGATAACCAGGTAATCCAGATCACCCCAGGCTGTCTGTGTCACAAGCTGCAACAACGCGCCTGAAACCATCGGCCCACGCCAGACCATCGGTGTGTTGTCATCGGTCAGGAAGGCCATGGACATGACCTCGACGCCGTGGGACTCAATCGGCACGAACCACTTCTGATCCTTGACCTTCGGTCGGGTACCTTCCGGAATACCGAACATGATGCCCTGGCTCGGTCCGTAGATGTCCGCGTCGAGAATCCCGACCTTCGCACCTTCGCGCGCCAGCGCCAGCGCCAGGTTGGCCGCAGTGGTGGACTTGCCCACGCCACCCTTGCCGGAAGCCACCGCCACCACGTTTTTCACGTTGGCCAGACCCGGAATCTGCGCCTGAGCCTTGTGCGCGGCAATCACGCTGGTGACGTCGACCCTGGCCGTCACCACGCCATCCAGACCTTCGATGGCCAGTTGCAACAGTTGCGCCCAACCGCTCTTGAACAGTCCGGCGGCATAACCCAGTTCAAGCTCAACGGTGACGCGATCACCCTGGACATCGATGGCGCGGACACAACCGGCACTGACCGGATCCTGGTTCAGATAAGGGTCGGTGTATTGGCGAAGGACGGCTTCCACCGCTGCGCGATTGACTGCGCTCATGGGCAACTCCGATAGCAAGACTGTGAAAATCAGGGGGCTATCCTACCTGTTCTATGGCTATGACGGCATGCTTTCAGGATGAGACAAGGAACATATAGCCGGACATATAACTTGTAGCAGCTGGCGAAGCCCGCGTCCGGGCGCATAGCGGTCGTAAAACCTGAATCCCGGTTTCTTCAGGAAAACCGGGATCAACAGATTGCGACTGCTACACAGCCGGACGCAGGCTTCGCCAGCTGCTGCGAGGAACCGGAATAACACTCCACGGGGTGAAAAAAGTGCGCCGGCGCTTTATAGTGGCCGACCTCCGTTTCATCAAGTAGCCGAGCCCCATGTCCGAGCCACGCAAGATCCTCGTCACCAGCGCCCTGCCCTATGCCAATGGTTCAATCCACCTTGGCCATATGCTTGAGTACATCCAGACCGATATGTGGGTGCGCTTCCAGAAGCATCGCGGCAATCAATGCATCTATGTCTGCGCGGACGACGCTCACGGCTCGGCGATCATGTTGCGCGCGGAAAAGGAAGGCATCACCCCGGAACAACTGATCGCCAACGTCCAGGCTGAACACAGCGCCGACTTTGCCGAGTTCCTGGTGGACTTCGATAATTTCCACTCGACCCACGCCGAAGAAAACCGCGAACTGTCGAGCCAGATCTACCTGAAGCTGCGCGACGCCGGGCACATCGCCACGCGTTCGATCACTCAGTATTTCGACCCGGAAAAGAAAATGTTCCTGGCCGACCGCTTCATCAAGGGCACCTGCCCGAAATGCGGCACCGAAGACCAGTACGGCGACAACTGCGAAAAATGTGGCGCGACCTACGCGCCAACCGATCTGAAAGATCCGAAGTCGGCGATCTCCGGCGCCACACCGGTGCTCAAGGATTCGCAACACTTCTTCTTCAAGCTGCCGGACTTCCAGGAAATGCTGCAGAGCTGGACCCGCAGCGGCACCCTGCAAGACGCCGTGGCGAACAAGATCGCCGAATGGCTGGACGCCGGTCTGCAACAGTGGGACATCTCCCGCGATGCGCCGTACTTCGGCTTCGAGATTCCAGGCGAGCCTGGCAAGTATTTCTATGTGTGGCTGGACGCGCCAATCGGCTACATGGCGAGTTTCAAGAACCTCTGCGCCCGTCGTCCGGAGCTGGACTTCGACGCGTACTGGGCCAAGGACTCCACCGCCGAGCTGTACCACTTCATCGGCAAGGACATCGTCAACTTCCATGCACTGTTCTGGCCAGCAATGCTCGAAGGCGCCGGCTACCGCAAGCCGACCGGCATCAACGTACACGGTTACCTGACCGTCAACGGTCAGAAAATGTCCAAGTCCCGCGGCACCTTCATCAAGGCCCGGACCTACCTGGACCACTTGTCGCCGGAATACCTGCGTTACTACTACGCGGCCAAACTCAGCCGTGGTGTCGACGACCTCGACCTGAACCTCGAAGACTTCGTGCAGAAGGTCAATTCGGATCTGGTCGGCAAAGTGGTCAACATCGCCAGCCGCTGTGCAGGCTTCATCCACAAAGGCAATGCCGGCGTGCTGGTGGCCGGTAACGCCGCACCCGAGCTGACCGAAGCGTTCCTGGCCGCCGCGCCAAGCATCGCTGAAGCGTACGAAGCGCGCGACTTCGCCCGTGCCATGCGCGAGATCATGGGCCTGGCCGACCGTGCCAACGCCTGGATCGCTGACAAGGCGCCATGGTCGCTGAACAAACAGGAAGGCAAGCAAGACGAAGTCCAGGCGATCTGCGCCCTGGGCGTCAACCTGTTCCGCCAACTGGTGATTTTCCTCAAACCCGTGCTGCCGTTGCTGGCTGCCGACGCCGAGGCGTTCCTCAACGTCGCACCACTGACCTGGAACGATCACGCGACCCTGCTCAGCAACCATCAGCTGAACGAGTTCAAACCGCTGATGACACGGATCGACCCAGTGAAAGTACAAGCCATGACCGACGCCTCGAAAGAGGACCTGGCCGCCAGCCAGACCGACACCGGTGCTGCGCAAGGTAATGGCGAATTGCTCAAGGATCCGCTGTCGGCCGAGATTGATTTCGATGCGCTTGCCGCCGTGGACTTGCGAGTGGCGTTGATCCTCAAGGCAGAACCGGTCGAAGGTGCAGACAAACTGCTGCGCCTGACCCTGGATATCGGTGACGAGCAGCGCAACGTATTCTCCGGCATCAAGAGCGCCTACCCGAACCCGGCCGAGCTGGAAGGCCGCTTGACCATGATGATTGCCAACCTCAAGCCGCGCAAAATGCGCTTCGGGATCTCCGAAGGCATGGTGATGGCCGCCGGTCCCGGCGGTGAAGAAATCTACCTGCTCAGCCCGGACAGCGGCGCCAAGCCAGGCCAGCGTATCAAGTAAGACTCAGCGCTGGATTGATCCCCCCGCCATGTCGTTTCGTGGCGGGGGGATTTTCATATCCGGTGGGCCCTTCCTCCTTGCCGGATAAGGCCTAATCTTTAGGCTACAGACCTGTTCGCTCAACCCGGCACGATCATGACCGACCTTCTTCTCACGCTTATCAGCGCTGCCCTGATCAATAATTTCGTATTGCAATGGCCGCTGGGCGTCGATCCGCTGCTCCAGACAATCCACGAACCGGGTGCCGAGCGCCAGCAAGTGCATGCTTTGGGCATCGCAACAACCTGCCTGATGCTGATCAGCTGCGTTCTCGGTTATGCGCTCTACCATTACCTGCTGGTTCCGCTGGCATTGACGTCGCTGCGTTTGTTTGTCTTTTTGCCCCTCAGCATTTTGCTGATCAGGCCAATCCTTAGCCTGCTTTCGCGCTGTTTCCCACAGCTGCCGTTGAGCAGCCTCTGGCCTCTGTTGGTGGGAAATGCTGGCGTCCTCGGCCTGGTCCTGCTCAGCACGCAGGGCGACAAAGGCCTGGGCTATACGATCGCGCTGAGCCTCGGCGCAGGCGTGGGCTTCTGGCTGGTGTTGAGTCTGTTCAGCGACTTGCGTCAGCGCACCCTCAATAATGACGTCCCTCTGCCCTTTCGCGGCTTGCCGATCGAATTGATCAGCGCCGGGCTGATGGCCGTGGCATTTCTCGGTTTCACCGGACTGATCAAAACATGAGTCTGATTCAACGCATAGATGCCCTGTTGCCGCAGACCCAATGCGGTAAATGCGGCCACCCTGGATGCAAACCTTACGCTGAAGGCATTGCCAACGGTGAGGCGATCAATAAGTGCCCACCGGGTGGCAGTGAGACCATTTCGGCGCTGGCCGATCTTCTGAAAGTACCGGTATTGGAGCTGGACACGGAACGTGGATCGGCCCCTGCGCAAGTTGCCTTTATTCGTGAAGCCGAATGCATCGGCTGCACCAAATGCATCCAGGCCTGCCCAGTGGATGCGATTGTCGGCGCGGCCAAGCTGATGCACACAGTGATCATCGACGAATGCACCGGTTGCGACCTCTGCGTGGCGCCCTGCCCGGTAGATTGCATTGAAATGCATCCATTGCCGCTGGCCACGGTGGTGCCGATTGTCGGAGGGCTGGCGTTCAGCCCGCAAGAACAACGCGCCCGGACCGAGAAGCGCAATCACGCGCGTCATCGTTTCGAACAGCGTAACGCTCGTCTGCGCCGCGAAGAAGAGCAAAAGCTGGCCGAACGCCACGCACGCGCCCAGCAGCACAGCGAAGTGTCAGTCGACCCGGTTCAAGCAGCCATCGATCGGGTTCAGGCGCAGAAAGCCGCCGCTGCCGATGCGGCCTTGAAAAAGGCCAAGATCGAACTGGCAATGAGCCGCGCACAACTGAACAAGTCGCTGAAAGCCTTCGGGCATCCGCCAACCTTTGAACAGCAGTCGCAACTGATCATTCTGCAACAACAGTTCGAGGTCGCAGAACTTGCGCTGGCGCAGCTGGAGAGCAGCGCAACACTCGCGCCACAGCCGGCTCCGGCCAAGGACGCCGACCTCAAGCGCGCGAAAATTCAATTGGCCATGCGCCGCGCCGAACTGCAAAAAGCGCGGAGCAGCGAAGCCTCGATCGAGCAAATTGCGCAGTTGGTTACTGCCCTGGCTGAAGCTGAGCAGGCTTTGCACCGCGCCGAGAATGCCAGTGAGCAACCCGCTCCCGATCTGCTGCGGGTCGAGAAACGGCCCATCGATAATCGCCTGCGGCAGCTGAAAACCGAATTGGCCTACGCTCGAGCGGATGTCAGCAAGCTTGAGCGACACCCCGAGACACCAGCAGACCTCCTGACCAAGGCTCGAAACCGGCTGAGCGAAGCTGAGCGTCAGGTCAATGCTTATGTCGCCTCTTGAAAGGGTTGATGAGCGCCTTCAGCAGGCAATGAAGCTGGTGCTGCTGGCAACACTGCCGGGGATTTTCGTGTTGCTGTGGTTATACGGCTGGGGGGTGCTGATCAACTTGCTGCTGGCCGGTTCCACAGCGCTGGCCGTTGAGGCTGCCGTCCTCGGTTTACGCAGGCGTCCCCTCAAGCCCTCTCTGAGCGATGGAAGCGCGCTGGTCAGCGCGACATTGCTGGCCCTGGCATTACCGCCCTACTGCCCATGGTGGCTGACGCTGAGCGCAACCGCGTTCGCGCTGTTGTTTGGAAAACACCTGTATGGCGGTGTGGGTAAAAACCCGTTCAATCCGGCCATGCTTGGTTACGCACTGGTCCTGGTGTCGTTTCCGCAGCAGATGACGCACTGGCCGGCCTCCCACGGCATGGATCTGCTCGGTGGCTTGCAACAGGTATTGGGCTTCAGTTTCAGCGGCTCGGCACCCGACGCCTGGGTCCAGGCCACCGCCCTGGACAGTGTGCGGATCAACAAAAGCCTGACCATGGACGAACTGTTCGCCGGCAATGCCACGTTCGGTCACTTTGGGGGTAAAGGAGCCGAGTGGGTCAATCTGGCATTCCTCGCCGGCGGCGCGTTTCTACTGCAACGTCGGGTATTCAGCTGGCACGCCCCGGTCGGCATGCTTGCCAGCCTGTTTATCATCAGTCTGCTGTGCTGGAACGGCTCGGGCTCCGACTCCCATGGTTCTCCTCTGTTCCACCTGTTGACGGGCGCGAGCATGCTGGGGGCGTTCTTTATCGTCACCGAGCCGGTCTCTGGCGCCAGGAGCCCCAAAGCCAGGTTGCTGTTCGGAGCCGGCGTTGGCCTGCTGACCTACCTGATTCGTACTTGGGGCGGTTATCCAGACGGCGTGGCGTTTGCCGTGTTGTTGATGAACCTCACCGTACCCGCGCTAGAGCGCCTTTTCGCTCCCCAGCCGGAGCCTTCTGCGCCATGAACACAAATGTCGGCATACTGATTCTGGTGTTACTGGCCGGTCTGGGTGCAACTGCGACCTTCTTGGTGCAACAAGTCGCCACGCCACGCATCGCGGCAGAACAACGCGCAATACAAAACCGTAACCTGTTGGAAATGCTGCCCCAGGGAAGCTACGACAATCAGCCACTGGATCTGCCGCTCTCGCTCACGGACGTAGAGCTTGGCAGTAGCCGATTGCTTGGCGGCTATCTGGCGACTCAATCCGGTCAACCCAGCGCGGTGATTCTGCACAGTCAAACGGTGGGCTATGCAGGCCCTATAGAGCTGTTGATCGGGATCGGGGGAAACGGCAAGCTACTCGGTGTAAAAGCCCTCAAACAGTCAGAAACCCCAGGGCTTGGAGGCCGAATTGCAACGACCCCAAACCCTTGGCTGCAGGGTTTTTCCGGCAAATCACGCAATGATCCGCCCGATTCGGGCTGGGCACTTAAAAAGGACAGTGGCCAGTTTGATCAGATGGCCGGAGCAACGATTACCTCAAGGTCGGTGATAAGTGCCATTCATGAGGCGCTGCGTTATTTTGACGAGCATCAGGCGCAACTCACAGGAAAGCCTGCTCATGACTAACACCACGACACTGCGCAATTCGCTGACGCTCGCGCCACTGATTGGCGTCAGCGACACGTTGGTGAAGGCCACCGGTTTGTGGTTGATGTCCATTCTGATCATCGCAATCTATGGCATGGCCATGAAAGCGATTCGGACCTGGCTCAGCCCGAGCCTGCGCCTGATGGCCAATATCGTGCTGGCTGCCACGATCGTCAGTTGTGCAGAACTGGCCTTGCAAGTCCGGGCTTTTGAACTGCATCAAAGTCTGGGAATTTATCTTGGGCTGATTGCCCTTCAATGCGTGCTGCTTGAGCTCAACGGTTTTTTCGAACAGTGCTCTATGTCTGACCGCCTACGACTGTCAGGCCTGTTCGGCGCGCTGCTGGTTGCGCTTGGCACGCTGCGAGAAGTCCTGGGAACGGGTTCCCTGGGTGGCCATCTGTCGTGGTTTGCAGGATCCACCGATAATCATTGGCAGCTTTGGTTATGGGCTCAGGATACGGGGCCACGCCTGCTCACTCTGGCGCCAGGTGGTTTTATCCTGCTAGGGTTGTTGATCGCCGCGAAACAGGCCTGGGCCGCTTCTTCGAAACCACACTGACCGCCGTCAAGGAAACGCTCTACCCATGAACGCTGCAAAACGTCTGGAAATATTCCGCCGGCTTCACGAGGACAATCCGGAACCGAAAACCGAGCTGGCCTATTCCTCGCCGTTTGAACTGTTGATTGCAGTGATTTTGTCCGCCCAAGCGACTGACGTCGGGGTCAACAAGGCCACAGCAAAACTATTCCCGGTTGCCAACACACCTGCAGCAATCTATGCCCTCGGTGTCGAAGGGTTGTCGGAATACATCAAAACCATCGGCCTGTACAACAGCAAAGCGAAGAACGTGATCGAGACCTGCCGATTACTGGTAGAGCGTCATAACAGTGAGGTTCCGCAAACACGCGAAGAGCTTGAAGCACTCCCCGGAGTGGGACGCAAAACCGCTAACGTGGTGCTCAATACAGCCTTTCGCCAGCTCACCATGGCCGTCGACACGCATATTTTTCGGGTCAGTAACCGAACGGGACTGGCTCCGGGGAAAAATGTCGTCGAGGTGGAAAAACAGCTGATGAAGTTCGTGCCCAAGGAATTTCTGCTCGACTCGCACCACTGGCTCATCCTCCACGGACGCTACGTATGCCAGGCTCGCAAGCCACGCTGCGGCAGCTGCCGGATAGAAGACCTGTGCGAATACAAGCACAAGACCTCTGACGATTGAGCAAGCATAGATTTTGATGATGGATCGATTGAAAAAATCTTTTTTACCCGCCACCGGATTATCGTTATAAGGAGCGCCAACGGCAGTCTTAGCCTGGAGTTAACCTTATGAGCGCTGGTAAAGAGCAACTGGACGTAGAAGACGACTTCACCGCCGTTGAAGCAGAGGATGCCGAGCCTGTGGTGGAGGTGGCAAAGACCAATCTGAGCAAACGCCGCACCATTGATAATCTTCTGGAAGAGCGCCGCCTGCAAAAGCAATTGGCCGATTACGATTTTGATCTTTAGCACCTGAAAGCCTCCCGAAGCGGAGGCTTTTTTTATTGGCTGCCCAGCACCTTGACCACCGTTTTCCCCATGGACATCCCGTCGGCGATAGAGCAGTACCGGTCATGGAAAACAGGTGGCATCTGCAAGGGCGCCAAGTGAAAAGCGTGCTGTGCGAGTACTCGGGTAGACCTGGATAAACCGATGAAGACCGAGTAACGCGCAATGCCACCCGCCATCGCCACACCGGTCATTACATTCTCGCGTATCGCGATTCAAACCAAACCATTGCGTTGTGCAAGCTCAATCAGGTCAACCAATGAGCGGGCATTGAGCTTTAACAGCAAGCGCGTCTTGTATGTACTGACTGTTTTATTGCTGAGAAACATTCCATCGGCAATCTCCTTATTGGTCTTTCCTCGTGCAAGTTGTTGTAGCACCATCATTTCCCGACCGGAAAGACGGTTGACCATATCCGCTTCGCTGGCATTCCCCAAACTCGAACGCACAGTATGCAACGCCTGATTGGGAAAATAGCTGTAACCGGAAAGCACTGCCTTGATCGCGCTAAGCAGTTCGGTCAGATCTTGTTGCTTGCACACATACCCGGCGGCACCGGCCTGCATACAACGCATGGAAAAATGTCCTGGCGCCTGCGAGGTCAATACCAGCACTTTTAAAGGCTGGGGTGTTGAAGTCAGACGCGCGACAACTTCCAAACCATCAAGTTTTGGAATTCCGATATCCAGAATAACAATATCCGGCACATGCTCACGGGCCAGCTGCAAGGCGTCCACGCCATTATCCGTCTCCGCGATGACTTCATAGCCATGGCGCTCCATCAGCATGCGTACAGCCAGACGAATGACGGGATGATCATCCACGATCAGCACTTTATTCATGGGCAAGTCCAATTTTCGTTGTTCGATTTTTTAGAGTCTGCACAATAGCCTAGTCATTTCCCCCTTGGCATCGTGCCCCCCCCCGGTCACCTGCACCCAGAGACCATACCTACAAACAACACGGATTTACCCTACAAAAAAACACCGAAAAGGATGTGTCTTAAAATTTAATCAGCCTGCTACCCACCTTGGTTTGACGATCTTTTTTGTATCACATGACGTCCACAATGGAAGCTCGTCGAATCATTCAGGCTGAATTGTCGTTAGTTATTTTGTGGCAGATTATTATTGAATGACACTCAGCCACCTGCACTTCAGTGCAACCACGGGTATTTAGCAATGGAAAGAAACAATTCACTCCAGGCAACAATCCGCCGTTTCAAGCATCTCACCACTCAAGGTAATACACAGCATCAACTTTCCAATACAAGACGGACTAGCTGCATGGGCACTGCACAACCCACAGGATACTCCCTGTACTGAACTGACCTGCCAGACGCCTACTTGCATCTATTACGTCTGCTCTGCCCGTTGTCAAACCGGGTCTGAAATCATTACAAGCAGCAATAAAAACCCAACAGAAAAACAAACCACCAACCTGCACAACGCCCATACTTATCGTGAGCATCGATAATGAGCAAACCGTACCGACTTCAACGCTTGAAGGGAATCCCCTATTTATACGCAACCCCCAAAGTAACGTCGAGCTGGATGGCAGCCGCATTTAATCAAGCCATCTAGCTGCTTGCGTCTCCACCAACGTGAAACCAAGGATATAAAAAACAACACTATCAAGTGAGATAAAAATGAATAGACACCGAAAGAAAACAACCAACCCAATGACCATCATTGCGATCTTCGCAGCGCTAACAGAAGCTTCGGCAGCCGTATCATTTCCATTTCTTGACTACGAGGAACGTCAAGTCTATGTCTGGTTCCTGATTACTTTCCCCTATGCCCTGATACTGCTTTTCTTTGCCACGCTGAATTTCAACTACAAATCACTGTACGCGCCTTCCGATTTCGAGAAAGGAAAGCACTTCATCAAAATCATCGACGATGCAGCTCGTCCGGAAAGAGTGAAAACCACCCCTCCAGGCCCTGAGTTACTTAAACAGAAAAATCACACCGCCGACAAGGAGAAAGACTTTCGCCCACCGGCATAGATGCCTGGATGCTTGCCACAGAGCCACATATTCCAACAGCAGGAGTCGCGCTACTCATCACGCCATGGACAAGCAGCACTTGTGCATATCAATTTATTCGCACATCACACGCTTCATTTGCCCTTGGCACTGCACCGCTGGCACACCGTTGATACCCGGCAGATCAACGCAACAAAAGCAGAATCAAGACAGGGTAGAACAACCCGAATTCTGCGTGAGGCAGGATAAAAACAACGCCACATCAAGCGTCATTCAAGCGTTCACACCGAACAAGGCAGCCTGAACTAAACATAACATGCAAAAAAAATGGCCCTGCGTGCAGCAGGGCCATTTTCTTGAGTCGCATTCAGGCAATCAGAACAATTTCCGACCTTTGTTTGCGGCAATACGCATGCGCAATGCATTGAGCTTGATGAAGCCAGCAGCATCCGCTTGATTGTAAGCGCCGCCATCCTCTTCAAAAGTCGCAATATTGGCATCGAACAACGATTCATCGGACTTACGGCCGGTGACAATGACGTTGCCTTTGTACAGTTTCAGACGAACCACGCCATTCACATGCGCCTGAGAGGCATCGATCATCTGTTGCAGCATCAGACGCTCAGGGCTCCACCAGTAACCGGTGTAGATCAGGCTGGCGTATTTAGGCATCAACTCATCTTTAAGGTGAGCGACTTCGCGATCCAGGGTGATCGACTCGATTGCACGGTGAGCACGCAGCATGATGGTGCCACCAGGTGTCTCGTAGCACCCGCGGGACTTCATACCGACATAACGGTTCTCGACGATATCCAGACGGCCGATGCCGTTTTCGCCGCCAATACGGTTCAGCGTGGCCAGGACGGTGGCCGGAGTCATTTCAACGCCGTCCAGAGCGACGATATCGCCATTGCGATAGGTCAACTCAAGATAGGTTGCAACGTTCGGAGCGTCTTCTGGCGACTTGGTCCAGCGCCACATATCTTCTTCGTGCTCGGTCCAGGTGTCTTCCAGCACGCCACCTTCATAGGAGATGTGCAGCAGGTTGGCATCCATCGAGTACGGGGATTTTTTCTTGCCGTGGCGTTCGATAGGGATGTTGTGCTTTTCAGCGTAATCCATCAGCTTTTCACGGGAGAGCAGATCCCATTCACGCCATGGAGCAATGACTTTGACGCCAGGCTTCAACGCATAGGCGCCCAGTTCAAAACGAACCTGGTCATTACCTTTGCCGGTTGCACCATGGGAAATGGCGTCGGCACCGGTTTCGTTGGCAATTTCAATCAAGCGCTTGGCGATCAACGGACGAGCGATGGAGGTACCCAGCAGGTACTCGCCCTCGTAAACGGTGTTGGCGCGGAACATAGGGAAAACGAAATCGCGGACGAACTCTTCGCGCAGATCGTCGATGTAGATCTCTTTCACGCCCATGGCTTGTGCCTTGGCGCGTGCAGGTTCGACCTCTTCGCCCTGACCCAGGTCAGCGGTGAAGGTCACCACTTCACAGTTATAAGTATCCTGCAGCCACTTGAGGATCACCGAAGTGTCCAGGCCGCCGGAATACGCCAGAACGACCTTGTTTACGTCCGCCATGCCATTACTCCACCGGGTTGTACGGAAAGCTTTCTAGTCTACCGCTCAAACCGGATAATTTACAGAGGCGCGACAGCTTATGACGATGAAGCGACAGATTATGTCGAGCGAGCGACGATTACAGCGGTTTCAGGACGTCGCCGCGGTATTGCCCGTGGAGCTGATCTGGGGGGCCGGCTTTTCGGCAGGTGCAACACGCTCAAGCTGAACATTGACCCGGCGATTCCTGGCCCGATTGGCGGGATTGGTATTGGGCGCCAGAGGATAACTCTCGCCGTGAAATCGCATGCTGATCTGCGACTCCTGGATGCCGTTGGCCTTGAAAAAGTCCATCACCGCCAAGGCTCTGCGCCGCGACAGATCGCGATTGGTCAGACGATTGCCGCTGTTGTCCGAGTGACCGTCCAGTTCGATGTGATTGACGGTTGGATCAGCCTTGAGGAACTCCAGCACCACCTGCAATCTGGCCTTGGCCTGCGCATCCAGGTCGATGCCACCGCCTGGAAAGCCGACCTCGGCATGCTTCACTTGTTCGAAGTTCATCGGCAACAGCTTGGCTGTGCACGCTTGATAGTCGCTGTAGGCCTTGTTGAATTTGACCGGCAACAAACGAACTTCGGAAACACGACCCTCACGGGAATAATGGCGAACCACCGGGCTACGACCATCCATCAGGCCACTGAACAATCGACCGGCCTGCGCCTGTGAGCTGTTAAACAGTACATCGCCGCTGCCGGCTCTCACCGAACCCAGATTGATGTCGCCGCGCCCCGGCTGCCAGGGCGCAGCCGCCGCCAACAAGGTCGCCGAGCCGCCACCGAGCATCGAGTTGTAGGCCTTGAGGCGGAACGTCGCCTGTTCGCCTGCACGCCGAACAAACTCACCCGAGCCAAAATCGGTAATGGGTTGGGTCAGACGGCACTCGAACTTGTCGCCTTCGACCTTCCACTCGATGCTCTCCAGACGCGTCTGGAAAGTCAGAGCCATCGCCGGCAGGCTGACAAACACACTGAGCAAGGCTAAATAACGCTGGCGCACGGGAGGCTCCACTGGCTTCTACACAAAAGACCGACACACGTTTACGGCATATCACTTGTTTACAGCACACCTATGGGATATCGGAAGCTTGCTGCAAAACTTGATAGCGAGTGCCTGAGAGAGTCTTTTCCGGTAGCATTCCCTTCAGTTTGACCCGCCTGGAATCCCCAATGTCCGACCGCCTGACCCTGCTGCGTCCCGACGACTGGCATATACATCTTCGCGATGGTGCTGTGCTAGCCAATACTGTTGCGGATGTCGCGCGCACCTTTGGTCGCGCCATCATCATGCCCAACCTGGTACCACCGGTGCGCAACGCCGCGCAAGCCGATGCCTATCGCCAGCGCATTCTCGCTGCGCGCCCGGCCGGCAGCCGTTTCGAACCGTTGATGGTGCTCTACCTGACCGATCGTACCGAGCCTCAAGAGATTCGCGAGGCCAAGGCCAGTGGTTTCGTCCACGCCGCCAAGCTCTATCCGGCCGGTGCGACCACCAACTCGGACTCTGGTGTCACCAGCATCGACAAGATCTTTCCCGCATTGGAGGCCATGGCCGAAGTCGGGATGCCGTTGCTGATTCACGGTGAAGTCACTCGCGGCGACGTCGATGTCTTCGACCGTGAAAAGCTGTTCATCGACGAACACCTGCGTCGGGTCGTGGAACGCTTCCCGACACTCAAAGTGGTGTTCGAACACATCACCACCCGCGAGGCCGTCCAGTTCGTCAGTGAGACGGACGCCAATGTGGGCGCAACCATCACCGCCCATCACCTGCTGTACAACCGCAACCACATGCTGGTTGGCGGGATTCGCCCGCACTTCTATTGCTTGCCGATCCTCAAACGCAATATCCACCAGGAAGCACTGCTCGACGCCGCCACCAGTGGCAGCGAGAAGTTCTTCCTCGGCACCGATTCGGCACCGCACGCTCAACACGCCAAAGAAGCCGCGTGTGGTTGTGCCGGTTGCTACACCGCTTATGCTGCGATCGAGATGTACGCCGAAGCCTTCGAACAGCGCAATGCGCTGGACAAGCTCGAAGGCTTCGCCAGTTTGCACGGCCCGCGCTTCTATGGCCTGCCCGCAAACACCGACCGCATCACCCTGGTTCGCGAAGAGTGGACCGCCCCTACCAGCCTGCCGTTTGGCGAGCTGTCTGTAATCCCGCTGCGCGCCGGTGAAAAACTGCGCTGGCGTCTGCTGGAGAAACACTCGTGAGTGAAGACCATTTCGACGACGACCAAGACGGCCATAACGGTGGCGGCGGTTCGCGCCATCCGATGGCGGCCAGGTTTCGTGGCTACCTGCCGGTAGTCGTCGATGTTGAAACCGGTGGTTTCAACTCTGCCACCGATGCATTGCTGGAAATCGCAGCAGTCACCATCGGCATGGACGAAAAAGGTTTCGTGTTCCCCGAACACACCTATTTTTTCCGGGTCGAGCCTTTCGAAGGCGCGAACATCGAAGCAGCGGCTCTGGAGTTCACCGGGATCAAGCTCGATCACCCGCTGCGCATGGCGGTCAGCGAAGAAACGGCCCTGACCGATATCTTCCGCGGTGTACGCAAGGCCCTGAAGGCCAATGGCTGCAAACGTGCGATTCTGGTGGGGCATAACAGCAGCTTCGATCTGGCCTTCCTCAACGCCGCTGTCGCGCGTCTGGACATGAAACGCAACCCTTTTCACCCGTTCTCCAGCTTCGACACTGCAACGCTGGCCGGTCTGGCGTATGGTCAAACCGTGCTGGCGAAGGCCTGTCAGACTGCCGATATCGACTTCGACGGTCGCGAGGCCCACTCGGCGCGCTACGATACCGAGAAGACTGCCGAGCTGTTCTGCGGCATCGTCAACCGCTGGAAACAAATGGGTGGCTGGGAAGACTTCAACGACTGATCACGTCGCCTGAAGAAATCACGCCCATAAAAAAACCGGCCTCTCAGCCGGTTTTTTTATGCGTGACGCGCAGCTTACAGCTTGCCGGCGTTCTCGCTCAGGTAAGCAGCAACGCCTTCTGGCGAAGCGGTCATACCTTTGTCGCCTTTTTTCCAGTTAGCCGGGCAAACTTCGCCGTGCTCTTCGTGGAATTGCAGGGCATCGACCAGACGCAGCAGTTCGTCCATGTTACGGCCCAGTGGCAGGTCGTTGACGATTTGCGAACGGACAACACCTTTGTCGTCGATCAGGAATGCGCCACGGAAGGCCACGCCGCCTTCGGACTCAACGTCGTAGGCCTTGCAGATTTCGTGTTTCATGTCGGCAGCCATGGTGTATTGAACCTGACCGATGCCGCCGGCATTGATCGGGGTGTTGCGCCAGGCGTTGTGGGTGAAGTGGGAGTCGATGGAAACAGCGACTACTTCAACGTTGCGCGCCTTGAATTCAGGAATGCGGTGGTCCAGAGCAATCAGCTCGGACGGGCAGACAAAGGTAAAGTCCAGTGGGTAGAAGAACACCAGGCCGTATTTGCCTTTGATGGCCGAGGACAGGGTGAAGCTATCTACGATCTCGCCATTGCCAAGTACGGCGGCGACGGTGAAGTCAGGGGCTTGTTTGCCTACGAGTACGCTCATTGGATATCTCCTGGTGTGGTGGAGTGAAGGACAAGATCCAGCCAAGTCTGCCACGGGTCAGCGACAACTCTGTGACGTGATCTCCCTTCGCAAGGGCCGAGCATCATACACCGCGTTTTTGACCTGTCCTTAGCGGTTTTTATAACGACGTTAAAAAGCCGGCCTGACATTTGAAGACATCAACATCAAAGCGCCAATACCGTTCGTCAGCCAACCCCCCATGCCAGCTCAAAGCTTTCAGAAAGCACTTTGACAATCATTCTCGTTAACATTAAGATCCATCGCAATTGAGCCATAACCAGCGACGGTTCTCACATATGTATGTCTGCCTCTGCACAGGCGTCACTGACGGGCAAATCCGCGATGCGATCTTTGATGGTTGCTGCAGCTACCGTGAGGTGCGCCAAGCCACCGGTGTTGCCAGCCAATGCGGCAAATGCGCATGCCTTGCCAAACAAGTGGTACGCGAAACCCTGACCGAACTGCAAAGCAGCCAGGCCGCGATCCCCTACCCAGTAGAATTTTCCGCCGCTTAAATTACGTATTTGAAAGAACCGGACTCAATGTCCGGTTTTTTTATGCCTAGAATTCAATCGCTTAGCACTAAGACGCGGAACACAAACATTCTTATTCCGATTAATTTTCATATATTATTCAATAACTTAGGTTTGACACTTGTAATTGCGCGGCTCAAACTCTGCTTTATATACAGCGAAGACAGGACAGGACTCCCATCATGAAAGGCGACATTACAGTCATCCAGCATCTCAACAAGATCCTTGCCAATGAGCTGGTCGCGATCAATCAGTACTTCCTGCATGCGCGCATGTATGAAGATTGGGGCCTGAACAAACTCGGCAAACACGAGTACCACGAATCCATCGACGAGATGAAACATGCGGACAAGCTGATCAAGCGCATCCTGTTTCTCGAAGGCCTGCCAAACGTACAAGACCTCGGCAAGCTGCATATCGGTGAACACACCAAGGAAATGCTTGAGTGCGACCTGCGCATCGAGAGAACCGGCCACGCCGACCTCAAGGCAGCCATCGCTCACTGTGAAGTGACTGGCGACTTTGGCAGCCGTGAACTACTGGAAGATATTCTCGAGTCCGAAGAAGAACATATCGACTGGCTGGAAACCCAACTGGGTCTGATCGATAAAGTCGGTCTTGAGAACTACCTGCAATCGCAGATGGGCGAATAACCTGGCGCCAGAATCTCGATGTAACAAAAAGCCCCGCCTTCTTTCGAGAGGCGGGGCTTTTTATTGCCTATGTAACGCGGTGATTATCCACTCCCTCCTGTAGGAGCGAGCTTGCTCGCGATGAACGTCAACGATAACGCGGCGAGACTGATACACCGCCGCTACGCGGCTATCGCGAGCAAGCTCGGCTCCTACACCTACACCTACACCTACAGGATCGCGTCAGGCTTCAGTCTTGTTCGCTGCGGCTTTTTCGACAGCAGCTTTGATCGTGGCCTGCAATGAACCGTCGGCGGCCATTTCAGTCATGATGTCGCTACCGCCGACCAACTCACCGCCGACCCACAATTGCGGGAAGGTTGGCCAGTTGGCGTATTTTGGCAGGTTGGCGCGGATTTCCGGGTTCTGCAGGATGTCCACATAAGCGAACTTCTCACCACAGCCCATGACGGCCTGAGCGGCTTTCGCAGAGAAGCCACACTGCGGGGCATTCGGCGAGCCTTTCATGTAAAGCAGAATGGTGTTGTTGGCAATCTGCTCTTTAATAGTTTCAATGATATCCATGAAGCACCTCGGCTGAACTTTCCGACTCAGTTGTCGGCACGGTGGCGCATTGTAACGGAAAGCCAGGCGCCATGCTCGGTCTCCCCGACAGACACTCATCATCGCAGATTTCATCCAGCAGCACTCAGGCCGCCGCCACCTTGACCGGCACGCCGTTCAACGCTGCGTTGCCCGAAAGCTCATCCAGTTGTCGCTCATCAGTAAGGTCATTGGCGCTGGCACCCGGCTGGCCGCTGGCAATCCCCATCTGCACACCTGGCCGCGCATGTCCCCAACCATGAGGCAGACTGACCACACCCGGCATCATCTCAACACTTGCCAACACTTCAACTTCGATGGCTCCGACCCGTGAGCTGACACGCACCCGCTGCCCATCACTGAGGCCGCGACTGGCCAGGTCATCCGGGTGCATCAGCAATTGATGACGCGGTTTGCCTTTCACCAGGCGGTGATAGTTGTGCATCCAGGAGTTGTTACTGCGCACATGCCGACGGCCGATCAGCAGCAGTTCATCGGCCGATGGCGCTTGCTGCGCGGCAAAACGCTCCAGGTCAGCCAGAATCGCCGCAGGCGCCGCCTGAACGCGTTGATTGGCAGTCTTCAAGCGCGGCCCAAGATTGGCTTTTAACGGCCCAAGATCGATCCCGTGGGGATAGTCGAACAAGGTCGCGACAGACAATTTATACGTCGAAGCATCGCCATATAGACCCGCACGCAGCCCTCGGTCGATCATTTGTGCCGGGGCAATGGTTGGTTTGAGTTGTTTGCCGCTCTTCGCTGCGAAGGCCTGAGCCAGGCCGACAAAAATTTCCCAATCGTGTAACGCCCCCTCGGGTTTGGCCAGAATCGCCCGATTGAAACGGCTGACGTTACGCACCGCAAACATATTGAACGTGGTGTCGTAGTGATCATTCTCCAGCGCCGACGTCGACGGCAGGATCAAGTCGGCGTAACGGGTGGTTTCGTTGATGTACAAGTCGATGCTCAGCATGAACTCCAGCCCGTCCAGCGCCTGCTCGAGTTGCCGGCCATTGGGCGTCGACAGCACCGGGTTTCCGGCTACCGTGATCAGCGCCCGTACCTGCCCTTCCCCTTCGGTGAGCATTTCTTCGGCCAGCGCCGACACCGGCAACTCACCACCATATTCAGGACGCCCTGAGACCCGGCTTTGCCAGAGATTGAAATGACCACCCGAGGTCGAAGCCACCAGGTCCACCGCAGGTTCCGTGCACAGCGCACCACCCACCCGGTCAAGATTGCCGGTCACCAGATTGATCAGTTGCACCAGCCAGTGGCACAGGGTGCCGAATGACTGGGTGGAAACGCCCATACGGCCATAGCAGACCGCCTTGTCCGCGGCAGCGAAGTCCCGCGCCAACTGGCGGATCTGCCCGGCAGGAACAGCACAGAGCGCGCTCATCACCTCTGCAGTGAAACGGCTGACGGCCTGGCGAACCTCATCAAGACCATCCACAGGTAAATGGCTCTCGCGAGTCAGGCCTTCATCGAATAACGTGTTGAGCAACCCGAACAACAGCGCCGCATCGCCGCCCGGACGGACAAACACATGCTGGTCGGCGATGGCCGCCGTTTCGCTGCGTCGTGGATCGACCACCACAACTTTGCCGCCCCGCGCCTGAATCGCCTTCAGGCGCTTCTCCACATCCGGCACGGTCATGATGCTGCCGTTGGAGGCCAGTGGATTGCCACCCAGGATCAGCATGAAGTCGGTGTGATCGATATCCGGAATCGGCAGCAACAAGCCATGGCCGTACATCAAATGGCTGCTCAAGTGCTGGGGCAACTGATCGACCGAGGTCGCGGAAAACCGGTTGCGGGTTTTCAGCAAACCGAGAAAGTAATTGCTGTGGGTCATCAGCCCATAGTTATGCACGCTGGGATTGCCCTGATAAACCGCCACGGCATTGAGGCCATGACGCTCCTGAATCGCTCCAAGCCGTTCGGCTACCAGCGCAAATGCCTCATCCCAGTCGATCGGCTGCCATTCGCTGCCAACCCTGAGCATGGGCTGACGCAGGCGGTCCGGATCGTTCTGGATATCTTGCAGCGCTACCGCTTTGGGGCAGATATGACCGCGACTGAAAGTGTCCTGCGGGTCCCCCTTGATTGAGGTGATCTGTACGCCAGCGCCGTCGACTGCAGTGGTTTCGATGGTCAAACCGCAGATGGCTTCACACAGATGGCAGGCACGGTGATGGAGAGTCTTGGTCATGGCCAGTCTCTATTTTATTCTGGGCAACCAGCGTCAGGCTGCGGGAGCAAAACTATGGTGCCTGACCGACTCCTGCGCCAGCGACGTTCGTCTTGTGAATCGAAGGATATCAGGCCAACCGATGCGCCCCCCCCCCCCCCGCAAAAGCCCGGCTCACCGATCAGCCGCCAGTGCTCGTCGAGCCCGGTTTTTTACATTAGGAAATGTTTCAGCCGGGCCTGCCTTATAGATCCTGCCCACATTAACCCCGGCTGTAGAGTCAGAAACCGACCGTTACGCTGCCTTGCCCGCCCCGTTTGATTGCCAAGCTGCTCGAGGGCAGTGTACAAATGCTGGGCTACTGTCAGGAAACAGGCTTCAAAAGCGCTACCGCGACCTCCTCGTAGCACCTCTGAACTCCCCTAAAAACCGTAGCCCTATTGGTAAGACGCGACATTTAATGTCAAGATCGCGCCTTCCCCTATTTCGTCGCCCCGTGCGGCTTCCGCCGCAGGTCTCGCCCGTTTTTCGAATAAACCCGGCTTTGAGTATCTGCGGTCTGTTGCAAAAAGGTAGTTAATGATGAGCGCAAGGCACTTTCTCTCCCTGATGGATTGCACGTCCGAAGAGCTGGTCAGCGTGATTCGCCGCGGCATCGAGCTGAAGGACCTGCGCAATCGCAGCGTACTCTTCGAGCCACTGAAAAACCGCGTTCTCGGGATGATTTTCGAGAAGTCCTCGACCCGTACCCGTATTTCCTTCGAAGCCGGCATGATCCAGCTGGGCGGCCAAGCGATCTTCCTGTCGCCACGCGATACCCAATTGGGCCGTGGCGAGCCGATAGGTGATGGCGCGATCGTCATGTCGCGCATGCTCGATGCGGTGATGATCCGTACCTTTGCCCACAGCACCCTGACCGAATTCGCCGCCAATTCCCGCGTGCCAGTGATCAACGGTTTGTCCGATGACCTGCACCCGTGCCAGTTGCTGGCCGATATGCAAACCTTCCTTGAACACCGCGGTTCGATCCAGGGCAAAACCGTTGCCTGGATCGGCGACGGCAACAACATGTGTAACAGTTATATAGAAGCCGCCATTCAGTTCGACTTTCAACTGCGTATTGCCTGCCCGCAAGGTTACGAGCCAAACCCTGAGTTCGTCGCCAAGGCCGGCGATCGCGTGACCATCGTCCGCGATCCTCGGGATGCAGCGATCGGCGCTCACCTGATCAGCACTGATGTCTGGACCTCCATGGGCCAGGAAGAGGAAACCGCCAAGCGCCTCGCGCTGTTCGCGCCCTTCCAGGTGACTCGCGCCCTGCTCGATATCGCCGCACCGGACGTGCTGTTCATGCACTGCCTGCCTGCTCACCGTGGTGAAGAAATCAGCCTCGACCTGCTCGACGACAAACGCTCTGTCGCCTGGGATCAAGCGGAAAACCGTCTTCACGCACAAAAGGCCCTGCTCGAATTTCTGGTCGAACCGGCATACCACCACGCATGAGCCAGCCATTACTGCTTAACCTGCGCAACCTGGCCTGCGGCTATCAAGACCAACGGGTTGTACAGAACCTCAACCTGCACCTCAATGCCGGGGATATAGGTTGCCTGCTCGGCTCGTCCGGCTGCGGCAAGACCACCACTCTGCGGGCGATTGCCGGTTTCGAGCCGGTGCACGAAGGTGAAATCAAACTGGCCGATGAAGTCATCTCCAGTGCCGGTTTCACCCTGGCGACCGAGAAACGACGGATCGGCATGGTGTTCCAGGACTACGCGCTGTTTCCACACTTGAGCGTGGCCGAGAACATCGCTTTCGGGATCCGCAAGCATCCGCAAAAGAACCGGGTGAGCGAAGAACTGCTCGAACTGGTCAACCTGAAAAACCTCGGCAAGCGTTTTCCCCATGAGTTGTCGGGCGGCCAGCAGCAGCGTGTCGCGCTGGCTCGCGCACTGGCGCCGGAGCCGCAATTGCTGTTGCTCGACGAGCCCTTCTCCAACCTCGACGGTGAACTGCGCCGCAAGCTCAGCCATGAGGTGCGGGATATTCTCAAGGCTCGTGGCACCAGCGCCATATTGGTGACCCACGATCAGGAAGAAGCGTTCGCGGTCAGCGATCATGTCGGTGTATTCAAGGAAGGTCGACTGGAGCAATGGGACACGCCATATAACCTCTACCACGAGCCGCTGACGCCCTTTGTCGCGAGCTTTATCGGCCAGGGTTATTTCATTCGCGGCCAGTTACTCAGCCCGGAATCGGTGCAAACCGAACTGGGTGTACTGCGCGGTAATCGCGCTTATACATGGCCCATTGGCGGCGCTGTCGATGTGCTACTGCGTCCGGACGATATCGTCTATGCACCGGACAGTGAGCTGAAAGCGCGAATCATCGGTAAAACCTTCCTCGGCGCATCGACGCTGTATCGCCTGCAATTGCCGACCGGTAGCCAGCTGGAGTCAATCTTCCCGAGCCATGTCGATCATGCTGTGGGGGCCGATGTCGGCATTCGTGTGGCGGCAGAACATCTGGTGTTGTTTCAGGCCTCGGGCAGCACGGCGGCGCAGATCCCGGCGGTGGAGTCCGGTGTCCGGCGGTATTGCACCGCCAGTTGATGTTTTTTGCAGGAGCAGGGCGGACGCCTGGTTCTTGCCCGCGATGAACGATAGCGCAGTTATCGGTAACACTGCGGCACCTGCATCGCGGGCAAGCCTCGCTCCTGCGACCCCCTCCCTATCCCAGCATCAACTTCCCGCTGGCCACCAACGCGGCATTGCCGCCGATCTTCACCCGATCCCCTTCCAGACGACAGAACAACTCCCCTCCCCGCGCCGAACATTGATACGCCGTCAGGCTCGACTTGCCTAAACGCTGCGACCAGTAAGGAATCAGACTGCAATGGGTCGAACCGGTTACGGGGTCTTCGTTGATTCCAATCGCCGGGGCAAAATAGCGCGAGACAAAATCATGCGTGTTGCCCGGCGCTGTGACGATCGCTCCCAGCCACGCAAGTTTGGCCAAAGCGACCATGTCGGGCTGGCAATCCAGGACAGCCTGCTCGGACTCCAACACCACAAACAATTCGTTGGAACCCAGAACCTCCACCACCTCCACGCCCAGTGCTCGCTCCACTTCCAGCTTCACGCCAACCTCGCGGGGCACAACCACCGGGAAATCCAGCCACAGCCGCTCACCTTCACGACTGACGCTCAGGGGGCCGGACTTGCTGATGAAGTCGAGCCGCTCGACCGGCTCCCTATAAACCTCGAACAGGACGTAGGCGCTGGCCAGCGTGGCGTGCCCACACAGCGGCACCTCAGTGGTCGGCGTGAACCAACGGATATGCCAGCCTTGACCTTCGCGCACCAGGAAAGCGGTTTCGGCCAGATTGTGCTCGGCGGCGATTTTCTGCATCAACTCATCGGCGAGCCACACATCAAGCCGATAGACCATTGCCGGGTTGCCACTGAACGGGCGATCGCTGAACGCGTCGACCTGATGAAATTCAAACTGCATCACCCTACCTCTCCTTGAATATGCGACAGCGAGCATGCGCCCGGGCGCAATCCGGAACCAGGTACAGCGCAGGTTAATTTCCACCATACAGCGCCGATTCAAAGACCGTCGTTCAGGGGTCAAGCCCGGCCGATATCGGCAAACGTCGCCTGGGTATGCTCGGCCAGCACAGCCGCTGACAACTCGACCTCAAGGCCCCGGCGCCCGGCGCTGACAAAAATACTTGCGAAAGGTTGTGCGCTGTTATCGAGGAAAGTCCGCAAACGCTTTTTTTGCCCCAACGGGCTGATCCCCCCCAACAAATAACCCGTCGCCCGTTGCGCAGCGGCCGGGTCTGCCATCTCGACTTTCTTCACCCCCGCCGCATGGGCCAGCGCCTTCAAATCCAGACTTCCGACGACCGGTACCACTGCCACCAACAACTCCCCTTTTTCGCTGGCCGCCAACAGCGTCTTGAACACCTGAGCCGGATCGAGACCCAGCTTTTCTGCCGCCTCCAGACCATAAGAAGCCGCCTTCGGATCATGTTCGTAACTGTGCACTCGATGTTCGGCACGAACTTTTTTCAACAAATCCAATGCGGGGGTCATGGCAGCTCCAAGCTTGGCTAATGGAATAAATCGCTGATGACAGATTCTAGGTCATCGGTTGGCAAAAGGCTCTATTGCACCGCCGTTACGCCAGCTCACCGTTGAATCAAGCGGCCATCATCCTGCTGATTGGCAGCGTCCTCGCACACCCGTAACGCGATCATTTTGACGACAGATAGCTAAAAAATGACCGACGGTTCACTTTCGACCTTTGACATCAGTGTTTCTTGTCTATATTTTTTCGAATCTGAATATGGATCCAACAGTTCCAAAGTCGTACCCAGCAGCAAGCCGAGGCAAAGATGGGGATTCTTGCCTTGGTGAAAATCGCACTCTGAGCCTTTCCAAAAGCGCCGGACAACAACAATAAACGAGGTTTTCAATGACGACTGCTCTACAACAACCTTCGCTCTCGAGCCAATGCATGGCCGAGTTCCTGGGTACTGCTCTACTGATTTTCTTTGGTACTGGTTGCGTCGCCGCGCTCAAGGTCGCGGGTGCCAGCTTCGGTTTATGGGAAATCAGTGTCATCTGGGGGGTCGGCGTGAGCATGGCGATCTACCTGACCGCGGGCATTTCCGGCGCGCACCTCAATCCGGCAGTCAGTATTGCACTGTGCATTTTTGCCGACTTCGAAAAGCGCAAGCTGCCGTTTTACATCTTCGCCCAGATCGCCGGTGCCTTTTGCTCAGCGTTGTTGGTTTACACGCTTTACAGCAACCTGTTCTTCGATTACGAACAAACCCATCACATGATCCGTGGCACCCAGGCCAGCCTGGAACTGGCATCGGTGTTTTCCACCTACGCGAACCCTGCCCTGTCCACTGGCCAGGCGTTCCTGGTTGAAGTGATCATCACCGCCATTTTGATGGGTGTGATCATGTCTCTGACCGATGACAACAACGGTCTGCCGCGCGGTCCGCTGGCGCCTTTGCTGATCGGTCTGCTGATCGCCGTAATTGGTAGCTCGATGGGGCCGCTGACGGGTTTCGCGATGAATCCGGCTCGGGATTTCGGACCTAAACTGATGACCTTCTTCGCGGGCTGGGGTGAAATATCTTTCACCGGCGGGCGCGATATTCCTTACTTCCTGATTCCAGTATTTGCCCCGATCGTTGGTGCCAGCCTTGGCGCTGCCGCCTATCGCGGGCTGATTGCTCGTCATCTGCCCGTCGCCATACCTGCTACAAAGGATGCAGAACGCGCCATTGACGGCGAAGCAAGAATTTCTTGAAACCGGCGGCGCGAAATCCTGCCCAACCCTGATCTCGCGCCCCACCCCACTCCCTTATTTCGTCCAAGGCAATCGACATGACCGACACTCAGAACAAGAACTACATCATTGCCCTCGATCAGGGTACGACCAGCTCCCGGGCGATCATTTTCGACCGTGACGCCAACGTGGTCTGTACCGCTCAGCGCGAATTCGCCCAGCATTACCCGCAAGCCGGCTGGGTCGAACACGACCCGATGGAAATCTTCGCCACCCAAAGCGCGGTGATGGTCGAAGCCCTGGCTCAAGCCGGCCTGCATCACGATCAGGTTGCAGCCATCGGCATCACCAACCAACGCGAAACCACAGTGGTCTGGGACAAGACCACCGGGCGCCCGATCTACAACGCGATCGTCTGGCAGTGCCGACGCAGCACCGAGATCTGCCAGCAGCTCAAACGCGATGGCCATGAACAGTACATCAGTGAAACCACCGGTCTGGTTACCGATCCGTACTTCTCCGGCACCAAACTGAAATGGATTCTCGACAATGTCGAAGGCAGCCGCGAACGCGCCCGCAACGGCGAACTGCTGTTCGGCACCGTCGACAGCTGGCTGATCTGGAAATTTACCGGCGGCAAGACCCACGTTACCGACTACACCAACGCATCGCGCACCATGCTCTTCAACATCCACACCCTGGAGTGGGATGCGAAGATGCTTGAGGTGCTGGATATTCCGCGCGAGATGCTCCCGCAAGTGAAGTCGTCTTCGCAAATCTACGGCCATACCAAAAGCGGTATCGCTATCGGCGGGATTGCCGGCGACCAACAGGCTGCGTTGTTCGGCCAGATGTGCGTCGAACCCGGCCAGGCGAAAAACACCTACGGCACCGGCTGTTTCCTGCTGATGAACACAGGCGACAAGGCCGTGAAATCCAGTCACGGCATGCTCACCACCATCGCGTGCGGCCCGCGTGGCGAAGTCGCCTACGCGCTGGAAGGCGCAGTGTTCAATGGCGGCTCCACCGTGCAGTGGCTGCGTGACGAGCTGAAAATCATCAACGACGCTCACGACACCGAATACTTTGCCAACAAGGTCAAAGACAGCAACGGCGTGTACCTGGTCCCGGCCTTCACCGGTCTGGGCGCCCCGTATTGGGACCCCTATGCCCGTGGCGCGCTGTTCGGCCTGACCCGTGGCGTACGCGTGGATCACATCATTCGCGCGGCCCTGGAATCGATTGCCTACCAGACCCGCGACGTGCTCGACGCCATGCAACAGGATTCGGGCGAACGCCTCAAAGCCCTGCGCGTCGACGGTGGTGCAGTCGCCAACAACTTCCTGATGCAATTTCAGGCGGACATTCTCGGCACTCACGTCGAACGCCCGCAGATGCGTGAGACTACCGCACTGGGTGCAGCCTATCTGGCGGGCCTGGCCTGTGGCTTCTGGAGCAGCCTGGATGAGCTGCGCGGCAAGGCCGTGATCGAACGCGAGTTCGAACCTCACCTGGCCGAAGCCGAGAAGGAAAAACTCTACGCCGGCTGGAAAAAAGCGGTGAGCCGCACCCGCGACTGGGAGCCGCACGAAGAGGCTAAATAAACCAGCACACGGACTCGTATCGGCATGTAACTGGTAGGGAGTGGATTCGTGCGGCATCATGGGCAAATTTTGCACGGCAGCCCCAAGGAAGCCCATGAATCTGCCTCCCCGTCAGCAGCAAATCCTCGAGCTGGTCCGCGAACGCGGTTACGTCAGCATCGAGGAAATGGCTCAGCTATTTGTCGTTACACCGCAGACCATCCGCCGCGATATCAATCAATTGGCGGAAGTGAATTTATTGCGTCGCTATCACGGCGGCGCAGCTTACGATTCAAGCGTAGAAAACACTGCCTACGCCATGCGTGCCGATCAAATGCGCGATGAGAAACAACGCATCGCCGAAGCCATCGCCGCGCAGATTCCCGATCACGCCTCGCTATTCATAAACATCGGCACCACCACCGAATCCATCGCCCGGGCGCTGCTCAATCACACCCAGCTCAAGGTGATCACCAACAACCTGCACGTCGCCTCGATCCTCAGCGCCAAGGATGATTTCGAAGTCCTGCTCGCTGGCGGCAATGTGCGCCGTGACGGCGGTGTCGTCGGTCAGGCCAGCGTCGACTTCATCAATCAGTTCAAGGTCGACTTCGCCCTGGTCGGTATCAGCGGCATCGATGAAGATGGCAGCCTGCTGGATTTCGACTATCAGGAAGTACGGGTTTCCCAAGCGATCATCGCCAATGCCCGCCAAGTGATACTGGCGGCCGACTCCAGTAAATTTGGCCGCAACGCCATGGTTCGATTGGGACCGATCAGCCTGATCGATTGCCTGGTCACCGATCAGGCACCAGTGCCTGCGCTGGCGCAATTGCTGAGTCAGCACAAGATTCGGCTGGAAGTGGTTTAAGCCACGACAGGCCGGGCGCACTCCCTTGTGGCGAGGAAGTGGCCGCCGCGTCTTCGACGCTGCGCTGTCTCGCAGCAAACAGGCGTCGACCTAACATTGAAGTGCGCGCGGGGACAGAGACCGTAGCCAATCACTGGTGTGTTCGCACCCGAGTGGGAGAGTCGATCGTTCCCACGCTCGGCGTGGGAACGATCATTGGCAGATCTGACACCCAGTAATCAAAAAACAGGCGCCTCTGAGGTTGCCCGTTTTGTTTATGGCGCCATCTGCGCCCGCAATCGCCGTCCGATGACGTCCATCAGATCGCAGCCGTCGCGTAGCGGGATAGCGAGGACCCGGGCGAAGTCGTGCAGGACCACGGCGTCGGAGTGGATCTCTTCGCGCATGGCGAGGTTTTCCAGGAGTTGGGTCACGGCGCGGATACGGTAGTCAGCGGTTTCGTGCAGTACGTCGAGGGGCGCTTCGGTGTCGATCAACAGGGCGTGGAAATCGTTGTCGACTCCAGTGATTGGCATGTATCGATTCATGGGTAAAACTCCATCCAGAATTGAAGAGAGCTACCGCTCAATCGTCGCCAAACGAAAGGGTGGCAGCTGTACGCAGGTTGGCGAACCGGGGATGGTAACCGGCAGACCCGAAGGTCTCCCGCGCACAGCCGCCATAAAGCAGCCTTGCGGGTGCAAAAACGCCTGCAAGCAAGCAGAGAGCTTTTGCATATCATCCTCTGGGTCGCCAAACCCGGTCGCCATATGGGCGACCGGCGGACTATAAGCTTCATCCTCCGGGCCGTGCAAGGCGTTGATGTGACGGGATTTTCGAGGCGGGTGTGGGACGTGCGGTGCTGGCCCGAAAAACATCGCAGCCTGCGGCAGGACCTACAGCGGAGCGCGGTCAATTGTGGCGAGCAAGCTCCCGCGCCACATAGACCGCTCGCGCACCCCGCCCTGTTCCAAATGTTCGAAAATTTTCCTTTTGGCGTCCTTCGATCAGTATTTTCAATCGAAGCTGACTGGCTACGCCTGTGTTTATGCGCTACCATTTTCGAAATCGAACACTAATGTTCGAATTCAAATACCAAGAGACCCCCGAGGCCAGCCGATGCCCACTTCTACCTTGCCTATGCCTCCTCTTGCCGAGGTCTACGATATCGCCGTCATCGGCGGTGGGATTAACGGCGTGGGGATTGCAGCTGATGCCGCCGGTCGCGATCTGTCGGTGTTCCTTTGCGAAAAGGACGACCTGGCCAGCCACACTTCGTCTGCCAGCAGCAAGCTGATTCACGGCGGCCTGCGCTACCTCGAACATTACGAATTCCGCCTGGTGCGCGAAGCCCTGGCCGAGCGCGAAGTGCTGCTGGCCAAGGCCCCGCACATCGTCAAGCAGATGCGTTTCGTATTGCCGCACCGCCCGCATCTGCGTCCAGCCTGGATGATCCGTGCCGGCCTGTTCCTTTATGACCACCTGGGCAAGCGGGAAAAACTCGCCGGTTCCAAAAGTCTGAAGTTTGGCCCTGACAGCCCGCTGAAAAGCGAAATCACCAAAGGCTTCGAATACTCCGATTGCTGGGTCGATGACGCCCGCCTGGTCGTCCTGAATGCCATGGCCGCCCGCGAAAAAGGCGCCCACGTTTACACCCGGACTCGCTGTGTCAGCGCCCGTCGCAGCGAAGGCCTGTGGCACCTGCAGCTGGAACGCGCCGATGGCAGCCTGTTCTCGATCCGCGCCAAGGCGCTGGTAAACGCCGCCGGCCCGTGGGTTGCCAAGTTCATCCGCGATGACCTGAAGATGGAATCGCCGTACGGCATTCGCTTGATCCAGGGCAGCCACCTGATCGTGCCAAAACTATATGAAGGCGAACACGCGCACATTCTGCAAAACGAAGATCAGCGCATCGTCTTCACCATTCCATACCTCAACCACTTCACTCTAATCGGCACCACCGACCGCGAATACACAGGTGATCCGGCCAAAGTGGCGATCACCGAAGGTGAAACCGACTACCTGCTCAAAGTGGTCAACGCCCACTTCAAGAAGCAAGTCAGCCGCGACGACATCCTGCACAGCTATTCCGGCGTTCGTCCGCTGTGCAACGACGAATCCGACAACCCCTCGGCCGTCACCCGCGACTACACCCTGGCGCTGTCGGGCAGTACTGAACAAGCACCGCTGTTGTCGGTGTTCGGCGGCAAGCTGACCACCTACCGCAAACTGGCCGAGTCGGCGATGGCCCAACTGGCACCGTATTTCAAAGACATCAAGCCAGACTGGACCGCCCATGCCCCCCTGCCGGGCGGCGAGGACATGACCACACCGCAGGCGCTGAGCTCGTTGATCCGCGACCAGTACGACTGGCTGCCGATTGAAATTTCCCGCCGCTGGGCCACCGCCTACGGCAGCCGCACCTGGCGATTGCTGGAAGGCGTGAAGAGTATGAGCGACATGGGTGAACACATCGGTGGCGGCCTCTACTCTCGCGAAGTCGATTACCTGTGCAGCGAAGAATGGGCCGTGAGCGCTCAGGACATTCTTTGGCGCCGCAGCAAGCTGGGGCTGTTCACCACCAAGGCAGAGCAGCAGCAATTGCAGCAGTATCTGGACAAGGTCAAACAGAACCGCAGCAAAATCGAAGCGGCCTGATCGCTTTTCATAGCCGCTTCAAGATCGTTCCCACGCTCTGCGTGGGAATGCCTGACCGGACGCTCCGCATCCGCTCTTGTGACGCGGAGCGTCACTGGATGCGTTACCACGCTGAGCGTGGGAACGATCAAAACGCCCCTGGGCCGAAAGGTTCAGGGGCGTTTTCATAGCCGCTTCAAGATCGTTCCCACGCTCTGCGTGGGAATGCCTGACCGGACGCTCCGCGTCCGCTCTTGTGACGCGGAGCGTCACTGGATGCGTTACCACGCTGAATGTGAGAACGATCAAAAACAGGCCAATCAATCATTCGGTTTTCCGAACGCGCCTTATGGCCCGATTCGGTTTACCGGATTTTTCATCCAAAAAATCATCATCTAAAATAAATAATAATCTTTAAAATCAACAGCTTGATTAAACAAAACCAGTCTGGCACGACTCATGCTCTATACACTTGGACGAATGCCTGATGCGCCAACTCTTCAGGAGCCCACAAGGCATTCTCAGTACAGAAGGGCCGATAAACTGGCTCCATAAAAAAAACAATGTCGAGGAAAGTTTGATGCGCATCGTTCCCCAAATTCTGGGCGCAGCTATCGCTGTTGCTCTGATCAGCACTCCAGTTTTCGCAGCCGAGCTCACCGGCACACTGAAGAAGATCAAAGAGTCCGGCACCATCACCCTCGGACATCGCGACGCTTCCATTCCGTTTTCCTACATCGCGGACGCTTCCGGCGTACCGGTTGGCTACTCCCACGATATCCAGCTGAAAATCGTTGAGGCCATCAAAAAAGACCTGGACATGCCGGACCTGAAGGTCAAGTACAACCTGGTCACCTCGCAAACCCGTATCCCGCTGGTGCAGAACGGCACCGTGGACGTGGAATGCGGCTCCACCACCAACAACCTCGAACGTCAGCAGCAAGTTGACTTCTCCGTCGGCATCTTCGAAATCGGTACCAAGCTGCTGTCCAAAAAGGACTCCAGCTACAAGGATTTCACCGATCTCAAAGGCAAGAACGTTGTCACCACCGCCGGCACCACATCCGAGCGCATCCTGAAGTCGATGAACGCCGACAAGCAGATGGGCATGAACGTTATCTCGGCCAAAGACCACGGCGAATCCTTCCAGATGCTGGAAAGCGGCCGTGCCGTTGCCTTCATGATGGACGACGCGCTGCTCGCCGGTGAGATGGCCAAGGCCAAGAAGCCGACTGACTGGGCCGTGACCGGCACTCCACAGTCGTTTGAGATCTACGGTTGCATGGTCCGCAAGGGCGACGAACCGTTCAAGAAAGCCGTCGACGACGCCATTGTCGCGACCTACAAATCCGGCGAAATCAACAAGATCTACGAAAAATGGTTCATGCAGCCAATTCCGCCAAAGGGCCTGAACCTGATGTTCCCGATGAGCGAGGAGCTCAAGGTATTGATCGCCAATCCGACCGACAAAGCGGCTGACGAAAAGAAATCCTGATTTCTGATTAACCTGCGTCCTGAAAGGGTGAAAGCTCTTTCAGGAGTCTGTCACTACCTGCTGGCACTTTTGGAAACACTCGAACCGGTGGTTGTCGAGCCGATAGTGTGTGCCTGACCGTTAACGTCAGACGGGAATGGACCCTCCCCCTGGCAGGTGCTTGTACATCGTTCGATCCGAGGGGGAGACCCTAATGAATTACAACTGGGACTGGGGCGTATTCTTCAAGTCCACCGGCGTTGGCAGCGAGACCTATCTCGACTGGTTTGTCTCCGGTCTGGGCTGGACCATCGCCATCGCCATCGTGGCCTGGATTGTCGCCCTGCTGCTGGGCTCGGTGCTCGGCGTCATGCGTACCGTACCGAATCGTCTGGTATCGGGGATCGCCACCGTCTACGTGGAGATCTTCCGCAACGTGCCGCTGCTGGTTCAGCTGTTCATCTGGTACTTCCTGGTACCGGACATGCTGCCGGAGAACCTGCAGGAGTGGTACAAGCAGGACCTCAACCCGACCACCTCGGCCTACCTGAGCGTTGTGGTGTGCCTGGGCCTGTTCACCGCCGCCCGCGTTTGCGAACAGGTGCGCACGGGCATCCAGGCGCTGCCTCGCGGCCAGGAATCCGCCGCCCGCGCCATGGGTTTCAAGCTGCCACAGATTTACTGGAACGTGCTGCTGCCCCAGGCCTACCGGATCATCATTCCGCCGCTTACCTCGGAATTTCTCAACGTCTTCAAGAACTCCTCCGTGGCCTCGCTGATCGGCCTGATGGAGCTGCTCGCACAGACGAAACAGACTGCCGAGTTTTCCGCCAACCTGTTCGAAGCCTTCACCCTGGCAACTCTGATCTACTTCACCCTGAACATGAGCCTGATGCTGCTGATGCGTATGGTCGAGCGGAAAGTCGCAGTGCCCGGCCTGATCTCCGTGGGGGGTAAATAATGGACTTCAGTGGTATTACCCAAGCCTTGCCGGGCCTGTGGAACGGCATGATCATGACCTTCCAGCTGATGGCGCTCGGCGTTGTCGGTGGCATCATTCTCGGTACGCTGCTGGCGCTGATGCGCTTGTCGTCGAATACGATTCTGTCGCGCTTCGCCGGCGCTTACGTGAACTACTTCCGCTCGATCCCGCTGCTGCTGGTGATCACCTGGTTCTATCTGGCGGTGCCGTTCGTGTTGCGCTGGATCACTGGCCAGGACACCCCGGTCGGGGCATTCACCTCGTGCATCGTGGCCTTCATGATGTTCGAAGCCGCGTACTTCTGCGAAATCGTCCGTGCCGGCGTGCAGTCCATTCCCAAAGGCCAGATGGGCGCTGCCCAGGCACTGGGTATGGGCTACGGTCAAACCATGCGCCTGATCATCCTGCCGCAAGCGTTTCGCAAGATGACCCCGCTGTTGCTGCAACAAAGCATCATCCTGTTCCAGGACACCTCGCTGGTCTACACGGTAGGTCTGGTGGACTTCCTCAATGCTTCGCGCGCCAGTGGCGACATCATCGGCCGCGCCAATGAGTTCCTGGTCTTCGCAGGCCTGGTGTATTTCATAATCAGCTTTGCCGCCTCGCTGCTGGTCAAGCGTCTGCAAAAAAGGTTTGCCATATGATCTCTATCAAGAACGTCAACAAGTGGTATGGGGACTTCCAGGTGCTGACCAATTGCAGCACCGAGGTCAAAAAAGGCGAAGTGGTGGTGGTCTGCGGCCCGTCGGGTTCCGGTAAATCCACGCTGATCAAATGCGTCAATGCCCTGGAACCGTTCCAGAAAGGCGACATCACGGTCGACGGCACCTCCATCGCCGACCCGAAAACCAACCTGCCGCAACTGCGTTCGCGGGTCGGCATGGTGTTCCAGCATTTTGAACTGTTCCCGCACCTGACCATCACCGAAAACCTGACCATCGCGCAGATCAAGGTGCTGGGCCGCAGCAAGGAAGAAGCCACCAGGAAAGGTCTGCAATTGCTGGAGCGCGTCGGCCTCTCGGCACACGCCCACAAGCATCCGGGCCAACTCTCCGGCGGTCAGCAGCAACGTGTGGCAATTGCCCGCGCGCTGGCGATGGACCCGATCGTCATGCTGTTCGACGAACCGACCTCGGCGCTGGACCCGGAGATGGTCAACGAAGTACTCGACGTGATGGTGCAACTGGCCCATGAAGGCATGACCATGATGTGCGTGACCCACGAAATGGGGTTCGCCCGCAAGGTCGCCAGCCGGGTGATCTTCATGGACCAGGGCCAGATCATCGAAGACTGCCGCAAAGAAGAGTTCTTCGGTGACATCAACGCCCGCTCCGACCGCGCCCAGCACTTCCTAGAGAAGATTCTGCAGCACTGATCTTCGAGGCATACGCGACCCCCTGTAGGAGCGAGCTTGCTCGCGATGAACGCCAACGATAACCGGGGTGACTGATACCCCGCCGCTACGCGGCTATCGCGAGCAAGCTCGCTCCTACATCTGGTTGACCCAAGGCATCTGTGATGAAATGCGACCCCACTCTCTATCGCGCCGCGCCGCCATCACTCGCCGTGAAACCCCGCCTGATTCGCCAGCTGTTCCTGCCACCGCTGGTCATCCTGTTGATGATCGGCCTGGGTTATGTCGGCTTCTCGATAAGCGAGCACTACGCGATTCGCACCCTGAGCGAGAATGGCGAGCGTCAGTTGGAGCTGCACGCCCGCGCCGTCGAAAGCGAGATCAGCAAATACACCTACCTGCCCAGCCTGCTGGAGCTCGAATCCAGTGTCTCACTGCTGCTGGCCGAACCATCCCCCGAACACCGGCAGATGGTCAATGATTACCTCGAAGGCCTGAACCGGCGCAGCCGCAGTCGGGCCATTTACGTGATGGACACCACTGGCCGCGTACTGGCCACCAGTAACTGGCGCGATGTCGACAGTTACCTGGGCGAAGACCTGTCCTTCCGCGCCTACTTCCAGAACGCCGTGCGCGGTCAGCCGGGGCGTTTCTACGGCATTGGCAGCACCAGCGGCGAGCCCGGCTACTACCTGGCCCACGGCCTGGAACGGCAAGGCAAGATCATCGGTGTCGCGGTGGTCAAAGTGCGCCTGGAAGCCATGGAGGAGCGCTGGCAGCGGGCGCGCCTGGAAGCCTTCGTCAGTGATGAAAACGGCATCATCATCCTCTCCAGCGACCCGGCGCGACGGCTCAAGGCGGTCCGCCCTCTCAGTGATGAAACCAAGGAACGCCTGGCGCGCAGCCTGCAGTATTACTGGTTCCCGCTCAACGAACTGCAACCGCTGGCCCGCGAACGCCTGGCCGAAGGCGTGGAAAAACTGACTTTCCCCGCCAACACCGAACTGGAGTCGGATGAAAAGGACATCAGCTACCTGTCGCAGACTCGTCCGTTGAGCGATACCCCGTGGAACTTCACCCTGCTGACGCCCCTGCAAGACCTGCGACGCGAAGCCATCAACCAGGGGATTCTGGTGGCCGTGGCATTTGCCCTGTTAGCGTTTTTACTGATTGCCTGGAACGAACGACGCAAGGTCATCGCCACCCGCCTCGCTGCCCGTGAAGCCTTGCAGGAAGCCAACAACCAGCTGGAACGCAAGATCGCCGAACGCACGGCCGACCTGCGTGCCAGCAACGAACGCCTCAAGGGCCAGATACGCGAACGGCGACAAGCCGAAGAAACCTTGCGTCGCGCCCAGGATGAACTGGTGCAAGCCGGAAAGCTGGCAGCCATCGGCCAGATGTCCACCAGCATCGCCCACGAGTTGAACCAGCCGCTGGCAGCCCTGCGTACCCTCTCGGGCAATACCGTGCGCTTTCTGGAGCGCGGTGCGCTGGACACTGCCAGTGCCAACCTCAAAACCATCAACGAACTGATCGACCGCATGGGCCGCATCACCGCCAGCTTGCGCTCCTTCGCCCGTCGCGGCGATGACCAGGGCCAGGCCAGCCTCGGTAAAGCCGTCGACGCGGCCTTGCAGTTACTGGGCAGCCGCCTGGAAAACAGCGAGCTGCAACTGCACCGCTATTTCAGCGATGTACAGGTGCAAATCGATCAAACCCGTCTGGAACAGATTCTGGTCAACCTGATCGGCAACGCCCTGGACGCCATGCAGGCGCAGCCGTTGCCCGAATTGTGGCTGGAAGGTGAAACCGTCGACGGCAAATACCGTCTGCGGGTACGCGATAACGGCCACGGTATCGACGCCGAGACGCGCAAGCATTTGTTCGAACCTTTCTTCACCACCAAACCTGGCGAACAGGGACTGGGCCTCGGCCTGACCCTGTCGGCGAGCCTGGCCGCTGCCACTGGCGGCAATCTGGGCGTCGAACACCCGGCCAGCGGTGGTACCGCCTTCGTCCTCAGTTTACCGTTGGTAAGCCCTACTCAAGCCGAGCCGCTATGAACACTGACCTTACCGTGCTGATCGTCGAAGACGACCCCCATGTCCTGCTCGGCTGCCAGCAAGCCCTGACCCTGGAAGATATTCCCTGCATTGGCGTGGGCAGTGCCGAGGAAGCCCTGGCGCAAGTCGGCGACAATTTCGCCGGGATCGTCATCAGCGATATTCGCCTGCCGGGCATCGATGGCCTGGAACTGCTGACCCGCCTCAAGGCCCGCGATCGCAGCCTGCCGGTCGTGCTGATCACCGGCCATGGCGATATCTCCATGGCGGTCGGCGCGATGCAAAAAGGCGCCTATGACTTCATGGAGAAACCCTTCTCCCCTGAGCGTCTGGTGGACGTGGCCCGGCGTGCGCTGGAACAGCGCAGCCTGGCTCGGGAAGTCTGGTCACTGCGTCGACAGCTGGCCGAACGCGACTCACTGGAAGGCCGGATCATCGGGCGTTCGCCGGCCATGCAAAATCTGCGCGAGCTGATCGCCAACGTTGCCGACACCTCGGCCAATGTGCTGATCGAAGGCGAGACCGGCACTGGCAAGGAACTGGTCGCGCGCTGCCTGCATGACTTCAGTCGCCGTCAGTCCCGGCAGTTTGTCGCGCTGAACTGCGGCGGCCTGCCGGAGAACCTGTTCGAAAGCGAAATCTTCGGCCACGAAGCCAACGCCTTCACCGGCGCCGGCAAACGGCGGATCGGTAAAATCGAACATGCCCACGAAGGCACGCTGTTTCTCGACGAAGTGGAAAGCATGCCGCTGAACCTGCAGATCAAACTGCTGCGGGTATTGCAGGAGCGCACCCTGGAACGTCTCGGCTCGAACCAGAGCGTCGCCGTCGACTGCCGGGTGATTGCCGCGACCAAGTCAGATCTGGATGAATTGAGCAAGGCCAGCCAGTTTCGCAGCGACCTGTATTACCGCTTGAACGTGGTGACCCTGGAACTGCCGCCGCTGCGCGAACGCCGTGAAGACATCCTGCAACTGTTCGAACACTTCCTGCAGCAATCGTCCCTGCGCTTTGACCGCACTGCGCCAGAGCTGGACAACCAGACCCTGTCGAACCTGATGAGTCATGACTGGCCGGGCAACGTGCGTGAGTTACGTAACGTTGCCGAACGTTTTGCCCTCGGCCTGCCGGCGTTCAAAAAATCCGGCAGCAGCGTCAGTCAAGGCCTGGGTTTTGCCGAGGCGGTCGAGGCCTTCGAGCGTAACCTGCTCAACGATGCCTTGCAGCGTAGCGGCGGCAACCTGACCCAGGCCAGCCTGGAACTGGGCATGGCCAAGACCACGTTGTTCGACAAGGTCAAGAAATACGGCTTGAGCCACTAACCCTACACCTGCGAGAACACTGTGGATTTATTGTTGAAGGCGACATTGGGCGCCGCCGTAGTGCTTATTCTGGCGGCACTGGCGAAAACCAAAAACTATTACATCGCAGGGCTGGTGCCACTGTTTCCGACCTTTGCGCTGATCGCCCACTACATCGTCGGCAAAGGTCGCTCAGTGGACGACCTGAAGACCACCATCGTGTTCGGCATGTGGTCGATCATTCCCTACTTCATTTATCTGGCCACCTTGTACGTGATGGTCGATCGTTTGCGCCTGGAGTTGTCGTTGGCCGTTGCAGCCGTCGCGTGGTTGATGGCGGCGACGCTGGTGGTGAGTGTTTGGCTTCGGTTTCACGCCTGATAACGCTTGGCGGGCAATCGAGCGTCGACCGGCTGCTGCTACAGGTTTTCATATCGACCTGCCCCCTGGACCGGCCCTCGCATTGACCCTCAAACCCATGTTCGGCCTGCATTCATGATTAATGAAGCCGAAGACAGTTGCTGCTACGAGCGCGCCGCCACCTTCAGAATCTATAACTGATCGCCACTTGCGCTTCGCCCTGATTCGCGTCGCCCTTTTCTTTAACGATGCTGCTCTGCGCCGCTGAGCCCGTGAGATGAATCCAGCTGGCACTGGTCAGCAGCGACCAATGCTGCGCCAGAGGAAAATCCAGGCTTTGGGTCAACGCCAGGTTCTGCAAACCGCCACTGGCGTTGTATTCGCGGATGCCCGAGGCCTGCGCCTCCTGGGCGCTGACCCCAAAGAAGGTCTGGGTCTGCCGGCCATCGGCGAAGTGCGCGGTCAGGTTGCTGCTGCCGATAATCCCCATACCCAGTGGATAGCCAAGCTCCCCACCCACGCGTCCGAGCAGCCCGCCCTGCCCGCCGTTGCCACCCACTGCCTGCCCGACCTGGGCAAACACGCGCCAGAAATCTTGCGGACTGTACTGGATGAACCCGCCCACCTCTGCCATATCCGGCACATTGCGCAGCCCTCGTATCGAGCCATTGGCGCTACGTCCCGGCAGGTAATTGATAAACGGACCGGCCCTGAAACCGGAGGCTTTGAAAGCACTCCAGGTCAATCCATCGTCAGTGCTGAGGCTGACATTCCCCCAGTCCAGATCGAGATACGGCACCGGAGCCGTTTCATAACGACTACCACTAGGGTCATGGGGTTGATAACTGATGCCCAGCCCTGCCTCACCGGTAATGCCATCAGCCTGAGCGCTGACCGAAAAGCCGCCAAGACATAGCAGGCAGGCCAATAAAGCAGTGAAAACCCTGAACATGGAACGATTCCTTATCTATACATGCGTGCATCAATCCCCAGAGCGGCATCGTCGCGCAAGCACTCATGTTTTTTGTAGAGACCTACAAAAATTGTAGCTTCAAGCTTGCCGGTTACCGGCCAAAGCCCGCCAGCCATGGGCCAGGGTCACTTGGCACAGTCCCTGCTCTATCCCCCGGCAAGCGCAACAGCGCGCCCCTGGCAAATAGGTAATGCAGATGATTGACTGGCATATCGTGTGTGATTTCGACGGGACCATATCCCGCACCGACGCGATCGACAACATCCTTGAACGCTTCGCCGACCCGATCTGGGAAAGCATCGAGCAGGAATGGCTGGATGGTCACATCGGCTCGCGCGAATGTCTGAGCCGCCAACTGTCGCTGGTCAAGGCCACGCCTGCCGAGCTGCTGGCGTATTTCGACACGATCGAAATCGACCCTGACTTCCCGGACTTCGTCGACCACGTGATCGGCCTCGGCGCGTCCATCGAAGTGGTCAGCGACGGCATTGAGCAAGGCATCGCACGGATTCTGGCGCGCAACTACGTCAGCCTGTTGCCAATCCTGGCCAACCGTCTGCGCCAGGTCGACCACAACAGCTGGCGCATCGACTTCCCGTATTCGAGCGACGCCTGCCGCGCCGCCTCCGGCAATTGCAAATGCAAATCCACCCCCAGCAGCAAACGCGTGCTGGTGATCGGTGACGGCCAGTCCGACATGTGCGTGGCCTCCACCGCCGACTTCGTTTTCGCCAAGGATCGTCTGGCCGAACACTGCGAGCGCAACGGCATTGCCTACGCCCGCTTCGACAGCTTCGCCGAACTGCCTGCATTGCTGGCCAAACTGCCAGCGGCCAGCGCCGCCAACGCCAGCGCCTTCACACTTGAACACTCTTCCGAAACACAGGAACTCTTCCATCATGTCTGATATTCGAATCGCGACCGCAGAAGACCAGATTCTTCTGGAAAAAGAAGCCAAGTACTGCTCCTACGGCGACACCGTTCACTACATCGAACCGCCACGCATCTTCAGCCGTTGCGAAGGTTCCTACGTGTGGGACACCAGCGACCAGGCCTACCTCGACCTGCAAATGTGGTACTCGGCGGTCAACTTCGGTTACGCCAACCCGCGCCTGAACAACGCCCTGAAACAACAGATCGACACCCTGCCGCAGATCGCCAGCCAATACCTGCACAAAGGCAAGATCGAGCTGTCGGAAATGATCGCGGTCGATGCCAAGAACAAGTTTGGCCTGGACGGTCGCGTGCACTTCAACGTCGGCGGTTCGCAGTCCATCGAGGACTCGCTCAAAGTCGTGCGTAACGCCAGCAACGGCAAGAGCCTGATGTTCGCCTTCGAAGGCGGCTACCACGGCCGTACCCTGGGTGCATCGTCGATCACCTCGAGCTTCCGCTACCGTCGCCGCTACGGTCACTTCGGCGAGCGCGCCAACTTCATCCCGTTCCCGTACCACTTCCGTGGTCCTAAAGGCATGACCAAGGAAGAATACGGCAGCCACTGCGTGCAGCAGTTCGCCCGTCTGTTCGAAACCGAATACAACGGCGTCTGGGACCCGAAAACCGGCCAGTGCGAATACGCAGCCTTCTACGTCGAGCCGATCCAGGGCACCGGCGGCTACGTGATCCCGCCGATGAACTTCTACAGCGAGCTCAAGCAAGTGCTGGATCAGCACGGCATCCTGATGGTGGTCGACGAGATCCAGATGGGTTTCTGGCGCACCGGCAAGCTGTGGTCGATCGAGCACTTCGACGTCAAACCGGACGTGATCGTCTTCGGTAAGGCACTGACCAACGGCCTCAACCCACTGGGCGGCATCTGGGCTCGCGAAGAGCTGATCAACCCGAAGGTTTTCCCGCCAGGTTCGACTCACTCCACCTTCGCCTCCAACCCGCTGGGTACGGCGGTGGGCCTGGAAATGTTCAAGATGACCAGCGAAGTCGACTACGGCGCGATGGTCATGGCCAAGGGCAAATACTTCCTGGACGGTCTGCAGGACCTGCAGAAGCGCTACCCGATCATCGGCGACGTCGACGGCCTGGGCCTGGCACTGCGCTGCGAAATCTGCGGTCCGGACGGCTTCACTCCGGACAAGGCCACCCTGGACTTCATGGTTGAGGAAGGCATGAAGGGCGACATCGAAATCGACGGCAAGCGTCTGGGCCTGATTCTCGATGTGGGCGGCTACTACAAGAACGTCATCACCCTGGCCCCGTCGCTGGAAATCAGCTACGAGGAAATCGATCTGGGTATTGCTCTGCTCGACCGCCTGCTTGCCCGAGCCATGAAACGATGAATCCCGCTGTTTCAAAAGACGAGATCGATCTCGGCGAAGGTAGCGCCGGTTTCGTTCTCGGCAGTGGTGAGGTCGCGGTGTTGTTGATCCACGGCCTGACCGGCACCCCGACGGAGTTACGTCGGGTTGCCATCGGCCTGGCCAAATCGGGTTGCACGGTATACGTGCCAACCCTGGCCGGGCACTGCGGTGACAACGCCGACCTGCAAGCCACTGGCTGGCAGGACTGGTACGAAGGTGTCCGCAAGACGTTCGTGGGCATACGCCAGCGGCATGAAAAGGTGTTCGTCGGTGGTCTGTCCATGGGCGCGGTCATGTCCATGTACGTCGCCTCCGAGCATCCGGGGCAGGTCAGCGGCCTGCTGATGTACTCAACCACCCTGCGCTACGACGGCTGGAGCATCCACAAGCTGGCGTTCCTGACCCCCTTGTTGATGAAGATTCCGTTTGGCGTGCACATCTGCAGCTTCGAAGAGAAGCCGCCCTATGGCATCAAGAACGAGCGTCTACGAGCGATCGTCGAACGTCAGATGAAAGACGGCGAAAGCAGCAATGCCGGGCTGTTGACCATGGAAGGTGTCACCGTGCGCGAATTGCACCGGATGAATGCCGTGGTTAAGAAGCGCATGCCGTCGATCAAAACACCGGCCCTGGTGCTGCACTCCATAGAGGACGATATCACCAGCCGCTGGAACGCCGATTATGTCGAACGCAATCTCGGCGGCCCGGTCACCAAGGTCCTGCTGGATAACTGCTATCACATGATCACGGTCGACCTGGAGTACCGCCGCGTTGTGGATCTGAGTGCGGATTTTGTCCAACAGCTTTCCATGAAACCGACCGAGCGCGAAGAGTATCGGCAGCTGGCGTAACTTAAGGAAAAGACGTGATCACCGCCCAAGCCTTCTCGACCATCCAGGCCATCGAGCGCAGTGCCTGGAATGATTGCTTTCCGGATGCTCTGGAGGGTTGGGATTATTACGCTGCCGTAGAGAATGCCGGAATAGAGGACTTTCAGTGGCGCTACCTGGCCCTGTACGAGGGCTCGACGCTACTGGCCGTGGCGCCAGCGTTCATGACCAGGTATCGACTCGGCACTAGAGTTCAAGGGGTGGGCAAGCGTTTCACCGAACGCCTGGAACAACTATGGCCGGGCATTCTGCAATTGCGCCTCTATGTCATCGGCTCGCCTGTGGCCGAGCGGTGCAATGCCGGGACCGCCAGCCATGTTGCAGCGCATCGACGTCAAGCCTTGCTGGAGCAATTACTCAGCTCGGCCCGCCGCGATGCCGATAGTTTCGGTATCGGCCTGCTGGCCGTGAAAGATGCACCCAGTCACGATGAGCAATGGGCCGCCAGTTGCCTTGCGGCAGGTTTTCAAGCGATGCCAAGCCTTCCGACAGCGCTTCTACCGGTGCCATACGGCTCGATCGACGCGTACCTGGGATCTCTGGGCAAATCCACCCGCAAGGACCTGCGGCGCAAGCTTCGCGCCCCCGGTCCACGGATCGAATGGCGGCGCTCCATTGACGACGTTCTGCCGAGCATAATGCAGTTGTACGAAGCGACACTGGCGCGCAGCGATCAGCAGATCGAGCGGTTACCGGCGCGCTACTTCACTGGCATCCTCAAACAACTCGAAGATCGTGCGGCCTGTGTGCTGTATTGGGTCGACGAGCAGTTAGTGGCGTTCAACCTGATACTGATTGACCAGCAACGCCTGATCGACAAGCTTTTCGCCCACGACATCGAATCCAGTCGTGAGCACAACCTGTATTTGCGTAGTTGGCTGGCCAATGTCGGCTACTGTATTCAACACAATATCCCACTGTATGAGTGCGGCCAGGCTGCTTATGCCAATAAGCTGCGGCTTGGCTGTGAGTTTCAGGGCAACATGCTGTTCTTCCGCCATCGCAACTGGCTGCTCAACACAATGCTGAAACTGGTGAAACCGTTTGTCCGACCGGATCGATCCGACCCCGCCATGGCTGCTGCGATAAGCGAAACCTGATGACCAGAAAAAACCGCCGTACCTCACGCCCCTTTGCCATTTCACGCTGGAGCGTCCAGCGCAAACTGGTCCTGGCGTTCTGGCTGGTCAGCGTGGTACCGACGATGATCGCTGCCGAACTCGCGGCGACGACCCTGTCAGAGATTTTCGATAGCAACGTGCGGATCTGGTTGCAGGAGTCGACCAAGATCGTCAAGGACGAAATAGGAGAAATCCTGCGAAGCAATGCGCGGGTCGCCCAACTGTTCCTTCGCTATACCAGACCGCCGTCTTCGCGCTCAGCGGCCAAACATGACAAATTGACGGTAGATATTGCCGACGCCATGGGTATCGACGTAGTCGCACTGATCCGCGAGAGCGATCACAAAGTGGTATTTTCCACCGTTCCCGATGAGATCACCGCGCAACTCAGCACCGAGCCCAATGCGGTATTGCAAACACTCAAAGTAAATGGCGACCTCTTTGGCGCGGTGGTCTCTGTTTTCCACACCAATCAGGACGGCGCAGACTACCAACTGCTGGTCGCCAGCTATCTGGACAGCAGCTTCCTGAACAGTGTGGCGGACGTTCACTCCCTCGACCTGCGCTTGTATCTGTCCAACGCCAACGGGTTCTCCGAGATATTCTCGACCCAACGCTTCGAGGATCACCCCTCTCAAGTACCGAGCAACATCGAGGCGAACATACGCCAAACCAAACTACCCAGCGAACAGTTCACCAGCCGCGTCAGTGGACTTTACTGGCCGATTCTCAACGACCACGGCGAACTGCAGGGTGTTATCTTCAGCGGGTTGCTACGCCACACCAGCCTGGTCGGGCTGGTCAATCAAAGTAACCTTTTCATCCTGATTTTCGTGATTGCGAGCGCCCTGTCACTGGGCGCTGGCTGGCTGGTATCACAGCGTCTGACCCGACCGCTACGCGGCCTCTCCGAGGGGGTTCGGGCAGTAACCGCTGGCGATTATCGCCAACGGTTAGCCGTCACTGGCAGCGACGAACTGGCCGAACTGAGCAGTACCTTCAACCACATGACCGAACGCCTCGGAGAACTTCACCATCTGGAAGCGCAGCTGCGCCGCCGTGATCGCCTGCACGCCCTTGGCGAAGTGGCGATGGGCCTGGCCCATGAAATTCGCAACCCGCTGGGTATCATCAAGACCGCGACCCAGTTATTGCACCGCCGCGCGGACCTGCCCGAGACCGACAAACGTCATCTGGAATATGTGGTCAGCGAAGTCAGCCGGATCAACGACCTGATCACCGAGTTTCTCGACTTTGCCAAACCCAGCGCACCGATACGCTCGACCCTGCTGGCCCGGCCGTTGGTGGAAGATCTGATCGGTTTCTGCGCGCCGGAACTGGCGACCCATAACATCGATGCACGGATCGACGATCAGGCACCCGGCGCGACCGTCTACGCCGATGCACGGCAACTCAAACAGGCCTGCCTGAACCTGATCCTCAACGCCATCGACGCCATGCCCGCAGGCGGTCGTTTGACCCTGGGCATTGCCACAGACAAGAAAGAGACAATCATCAGTGTTGCCGATACCGGCCAAGGCATCGAACCGGATATGATCGAACGTATTTTCACCCCGTTTGTGACCACCAAGGCCACCGGCACCGGACTTGGCCTGGCAAAAGTCTTCTCGATCATGGAAAACCACGACGGCCGTATCGAATGCGTCAGCGAAAAAGATGCCGGCTCCACCTTCAGCCTGTACATTCCGGCCAACGGCGAAGACAGCGGTGAGGACAACGATGACGCATAATATTCTGGTGGTCGACGACGAGCCCAAGCTCTGTGACCTGTTGTCTTCAGCCCTGAACCAGAACGGCATTCAAGTGTTCACCGCTGGCAACGGCCTGCACGCCCTGGCTGTGCTTGAACAGGAGGACATCGACCTGGTGATCAGCGACTGGCGCATGCCCGGCATGGACGGGCCGCAGTTGCTGGCGGAAATCAAAGTACGCTTTCCGCAACTGCCTGTGATTGTCATGACCGCTTACAGCACGGTAAAAAACGCCGTGCAGTCGATGCGCAATGGCGCCTTCGACTACATCGCCAAACCGTTCGACATCGACGAACTGGACATCACCGTCAGCAAAGCCTTGCAGTTTCGCGAAATCCTCAAAGACAACCAGCGCATGCGCGCCGAGCTCGACGAACACCAGCAGATCGACAGCCTGGTGGGTGATAGCTCGACCTTTCGCCGAGTACTGCAAGCAGTGGACTCTGTGCGAGAAAGCAACGCTACGATCCTGCTGACCGGTGAAAGCGGTACCGGCAAGGAAATGGTTGCCCGGGCCATCCATAAACACGGCAACCGTGCCGACAGACCCTTTGTCGCGGTCAACTGCGCGGCCATCCCGGAAGGCCTGCTGGAAAGCGAAATGTTCGGCCATCGCAAAGGCGCCTTTACCGGCGCCGTGACCGATCGTGTGGGGCGCTTCATGCAGGCCGACACGGGCACGCTGTTCCTCGATGAAGTTGGCGACATGCCCCTGGCCTTGCAAGCGAAAATCCTGCGGGCCTTGCAGGAGCGCGTGATCGAGCCGGTGGGCGACCCGCGCGAGCGCAAGGTCGATGTGCGGGTCATCGCCGCCACCAACAAAAACCTGCTGGAAGCGGTGGCCAATAAAGAGTTTCGCGAAGACCTCTACTACCGTCTGAACGTGTTCCCTATCCCGCTGCCCGCCCTGCGCGAACGGGTCGAAGATATCGCGCCGCTGGCCCGTCATTTCGCCCACACCCTGGGTGCCACCGCTGGCAAACGCATCACCGGCTTCAGCCCGCGCGCGCTGCAGATCATGACCAATTACGCCTGGCCGGGGAATATCCGCGAACTGCAAAACTGCGTGGAGCGCGCGACCATCGTTGCCCGCGGCAGCATCATTGAAGACAGCGATCTGCCGGCCTATCTGTTCGCCTCACAACCCTCCAGCAGCGGCGCCAGCGCGATTCTCAGCGAAGGTACCGGCGTGCCTGAGGATCTGGACGCAGCGCTGGCCGAAGTGGAAAAGAACTACATCCTCGCCGCCCTGCAACAGAGCAACGGCGTACAGGCCGCCGCTGCGCAGCTGATCGGCATCTCCGAGCGCAGTTTCTGGTACCGGTTGAAGAAGCTCGGGATTCATGTGGACAAGATCGTGCGCTGAGCAACATTGCGCGCCTGTCGCGATAACTTGATCGTTCCTGCGCTCCTGCGTGGGAATGCCTCTCTGGACGCTCTGCGTCCGCTTTTGTGACGCAGAGCGTCACGGGCTGCATTCCCACGCAAAGCGTGGGAACGATCAGCAGTCTCTGGGTTACAACAGGTTCGGCGTCAGCACCGGATCAATCTGTGCCCAATGCGATGTATCTTCGCGATGGCTCTGCAAATACGGCAACACCGCCGCCAGCAGCGGCGCCTTGAACGCCTCCTGAAAGCGATGAGCCAATCCGGGAATCAGCTTCAACTGACTGCCCTGGATATGCGCCGCCAAATGCACGCCATGCATCACCGGCAGCAACGGGTCGGCGGTGCCGTGCACCACCAGCGTCGGCACCCGCAGCTGATTGAGCAATGCCACCCGGCTTGGTTCAGCCAGGATCGCCATGATCTGGCGCTTCACGCCTTCGGGGTTGAACGCCCGGTCATACGACACCGCGGCCTGATGCAGCAGCGCCTGCCGGTCATCCGCCACCTGCGGGCTGCCAAGTGCCGCCAGTAAATCCGCCTGTTGCTCGAGCGCCACTTCGCGGTTCGGCGCGCTGCGCCGAGAGAGCAACTGCACCAACGCCGCGCTCGGCGCCGGCAAGCCTTCGGCACCGGAACTGGTCATGATCAGGGTCAGGCTTTCCACCCGTTGCGGCGCCATCGCCGCCATATGCTGGGCAATCATCCCGCCCATGCTCGCACCCAGCACGTGGAACTGCTGCACATGCAAGGCATCCATCAGGCCCAACGCATCGTCAGCCATGTCCGTGAGCGTATACGGCGCCGACACCGGTAAACCGAGTTTGTAGCGCAACACTTCAAAGGCCAGGTTGGCGCTGGCGGGTGGCTCGCGCCAGGTAGAGAGCCCGACATCGCGATTATCGTAGCGGATCACCCGAAAGCCCTGCTGACACAGCGCGACGACCACCTCGTCCGGCCAATGAATCAACTGACCGCCCAGCCCCATCACCAGCAGCAACGCCGGATCCGAGGCACGGCCAATGCTCTGATAGGCCAGATTGACCTGATTGAGCTCGACCTGTTGGGTCGGTACGTTGACATCGCACCGTGACGCCGCAAAAGCCGGCAGGCCGAACACCAGTGCGACCAGAAAAAATGCCGACTTTAAAAAAAATGCACGCATGAAAAACACCGAAACGCAGAAACCCAGTAGAGCGCGAGTCTGATGAACTTTGATCAAGCGCGCTGCCACAGTTACGTGACAGTTTGATGAAGATTGCCGAGCGGTTGCTAATATCAGAGGAGCTGATCGTTCCCACGCTCTGCGTGGGAACGATCAAACAAAAAGGCTTTTACGCCAACTGACTCCTCAACTGCCGCGCCGCCGCAACCATGTTCACCAGTGCCGCTTCAGTTTCCGGCCAGGCGCGGGTTTTCAGGCCGCAGTCGGGGTTGATCCACAGTCGTTCGGCGGGGATGCGTTTGACCGCTTCGCTCATCAGTTTGATCATCTCAGCAGTGTCCGGCACCCGTGGCGAGTGGATATCGTAGACGCCCGGACCGATATCGTTCGGGTAGTCGAACGCCTCGAACGCGTCCAGCAGTTCCATATCCGAGCGCGAAGTCTCGATGGTGATCACGTCGGCATCCATGGCTGCGATGGACTGGATCACGTCGTTGAATTCGCTGTAGCACATGTGGGTGTGGATCTGGGTCTGGTCCTGTACCCCCGAAGCAGTGAGACGGAAGGCCTCCACTGCCCAATCCAGATACTCCTGCCATTGCGCACGACGTAACGGCAGGCCTTCACGGAAGGCGGCTTCGTCGATCTGGACAATTTTGATTCCGGCCTTTTCCAGATCGACCACTTCATCACGCAGGGCCAGTGCCAATTGCTGCGCCTGGACTTTGCGCGATACATCTTCGCGCGGGAAGGACCACATCAGCATGGTCACCGGCCCTGTCAGCATGCCCTTCATGACGTTGTCGGTCAGGCTCTGGGCGTACTGAATCCAGTCCACGGTCATGGCATTCGGGCGGTTCAGGTCGCCGTAGATGATTGCCGGTTTCACACAACGCGAACCGTAGCTCTGGACCCAGCCGAAGCGGGTGAAGAGGTAACCGTCGAGTTGCTCGGCGAAGTACTCGACCATGTCGTTGCGCTCGGCTTCACCGTGGACCAGCACATCGAGACCCAGGCGTTCCTGGACTTGCACGGCGTGACGGATCTCGCTACGCATGGCGTCGGTGTAGTCATTGGCGGATAGCTTGCCCTGCCTGAACGCCTGGCGCGCCAGACGAATCGAGGCGGTCTGCGGGAACGAGCCAATAGTGGTGGTCGGGAACGCCGGCAGGTTCAGACGAGCACGTTGCACCTCGATGCGCTGGGCGAACGGCGATTGGCGCTGGCTGTCGGCGGCGCTGATGGCGGCGATACGGGCCTGAACCTCTGCCTTGTGAATGCGCGGCGACCGGGCACGGCTGGCCTGTACGGCGCGGCTCTCAGCCAGCGCGGTTTGCACCGCAGGGGCTTGCGGATCGTTCAAGGCATCGCGCAGCACAGAGATTTCGCCACACTTCTGCACGGCGAAGGCCAGCCAGCTTTTCAGTTCGGCATCCAGTTTGTCTTCGCGGCCCAGATCAACGGGGCTGTGCAGCAGCGAGCAGGAACCGGCCACCCAGAGGTTGTCGCCGAATCGCTGCTGGGCAGCTTGCAGATGCTCCAGCGCCTGTTCCAGCTCGCAGCGCCAGACGTTGCGACCATTGACCAGGCCCACCGAAAGGACTTTGTAAGTCGGCAGCCGGTCGAGTACCGCCGCCAACTGTTCCGGAGCGCGCACCGCATCGATGTGCAGGCCATCCACTGGCAGGCCGACGGCCAGCCCGAGGTTGTCTTCCAGACCGCTGAAGTAGGTCGCCACAAGTTTTTTCAGCGGTGAATATTGCAGGATGTGATAGGCGCGCTCGAAGGCGTTTTTCCATTCCTGGGGCAGGTCGAGGGTCAGGATCGGCTCGTCGATCTGCACCCACTCCACGCCTTGGGCCGCAAGCCGACCGAGGATTTCACCGTAGATCGGCAGCAAACGCTCCAACAGGTCGAGTTTGTCGAAGTCGTTGCCTTTGGCCTTGCCCAGCCACAAGTAGGTCAGCGGACCGATGATCACAGGTTTGATCCTGTGCCCCAGCGCCAGCGCTTCATCGACTTCTTCGAACAGCTGCTCCCAGCTCAGTTTGAACCGCTGGTCAGCGCTGAATTCCGGGACCAGGTAGTGGTAATTGGTATCGAACCACTTGGTCAATTCCTGAGCGTATTGCGCGTTGGCATGCTCCCCGCCGCAGCAGGAGGCAGTGGCGCCACGAGCCATGGCGAACAGCGTATCGAGGGTCGGCAGGCCACGGGCATCCTTGACGCTGTCGAATCGCTCGGGGATCACCCCGAAGGTCAGTGAGTGGCTCAGCACCTGGTCGTACCAGGCGAAGTCGCCCACCGGCAGCAAGTCGATACCCGCATCCTTTTGCAGTTGCCAGTGTCTGGCCCGCAGTTCACGGCCAATGGCTTGCAAGGCACTCTGCTCGAGGTCGCCCTTCCAATAGGATTCAAGGGCTTTTTTCAGTTCGCGGTCAGCGCCGATGCGCGGGAAACCAAGATTGTGGGCCAGGGCCATGACGGCATTCCTTCATAAAAGATGGCTCTATTGTCGACAGCCAAGGCAACATGAGACAAACTCAACCTTTTCGTGTTGATCACAAGTTTTCCTCATGGAGGCCTCAGTGCTGGAAATCCGTCACCTGAAGACCCTGCACGCCTTGCGCGAAGCAGACAGCCTGGTTGAAGCCGCCGAGCGCTTGCACCTGACCCAGTCCGCGTTGTCCCACCAGTTCAAAGAGCTGGAGGAGCGCATGGGTATGCAACTGTTCGTGCGCAAGACCAAGCCGGTGCGTTTCACCAGCGCCGGGCTGCGCCTGTTGCAGCTGGCCGATGCCACTTTGCCGCTGCTGCGCGGCGCTGAACGGGATATCGCCCGGTTAGCCGGTGGCACCGCCGGACGATTGCACATGGCCATCGAATGCCACAGCTGCTTCCAGTGGCTGATGCCGACCATCGACCAGTTCCGCGATGCCTGGCCGGAGGTTGAGCTGGACCTGGCTTCAGGTTTCTCTTTCGCTCCCCTGCCCGCCCTGGCCCGTGGCGACCTGGATTTGGTGGTGACATCCGACCCGTTGGAGCTGGCGGGCATTACTTATGTGCCGTTATTCACCTACGAAGCAATGCTCGCCGTGGCCAACCAGCATCGGCTGGCGAACAAGCCGTACATCGTGGCGGAAGACTTACTCAGTGAAACCTTGATCACCTACCCGGTGGAACGGGACCGGCTGGACATCTTCACCCGTTTCCTGGAGCCGGCGGATATCGAACCGGCACAGGTGCGCACCTCGGAGCTGACGGTGATGATGATGCAGTTGGTGGCCAGCGGTCGTGGCGTGTGCGGCATGCCCCACTGGGCTCTGCATGAGTACAGCTCACGGGGTTATGTGAAGGCCAAGCGGTTAGGCGAAAAAGGCTTGTTTGCGACGCTGTATGCGGGCATTCGCGCCGACATGCTGGACGCGCCGTACATGCGCGACTTCTTGCTGACGGCCAAAGACACCTCATTCTCGACCCTGGATGGAGTGAGTGCGGTGCGCTAAAGAGCTGCGCGCAACCCCACGCAGATCGTTCCCACGCTCTGCGTGGGAATGCAGCCCGTGACGCTCTGCGTCACCGCAGAAGCGGACGCAGAGCGTCCAATGAGGCATTCCCACGCGGAGCGTGGGAACGATCATACGTAGTTACACCCCCAACTCCCGCCACATATGGATCTTGTCGAAGTACTCCACACCCACCCTCACCGCCAACGGCTCGAGCCCGAACTGCACAAAACCGCAGCGTTGGTACAGGGTTAACGCCGCGTCATTGCCAGCGGTGACGGTCAGTTGAATCAGTTTCAACCCTTCACGCGCTCGCGCCTCGGCGAGTGCGGCTTGTACCAATTGGTAGCCCAACCCGATATGACGAGACGCAGCGGATACATACATGCCAAACAGCGTAGCCTTGTGCCGGGCTTTTTCCTGCGGTTCGAAGGCCAGACCGACGATGCCCACCAGGTTGTCGCCTTCAAACGCGCCGAGCACCAGATCCAGATCGCTGGTCAGGCGCGACTCCCACCAGGCCAATGGCATTGTGGCGCGCTCGGCGACGCTGGAGGTAAACGCCTCGGGATGCAGACCGTAGGCTTCAAGCATCAACGCCCGATACTGCGCGGCGTGTCGTTGGTTCAGGCGTTGGATGCTCATGGCGCGTTCAAACCGGCAATGAAAAATGGCTCATGTGGATTATCAGGCAGTCCGACGTTGTTCGAGCATCAAACGCACCGCGAGCGCGGCCAGCACAAAGCCCATGAAGTAGCGCTGCACCGCCAGCCACAGCGGGTTGTGGGCGAACCACGCTGCAATTCCGGAGGCAAACAATGCGATCAGCAAGTTGACTAAAAAGCTCACGCTGATCTGGGTCAGGCCAAGAATGATGCTCTGGCTGAACACCGAGCCGTGCTCGGGGTTGATGAACTGCGGAAACACCGACAGGTAGAACACCGCGATTTTCGGGTTCAGGGCACTGGTGAGAAAGCCCATCAAGATCAGTTTTCTGGAAGAGTCCGGCGACAGTTGCTGGGCCTCGAACGGCGAGCGCGCTCCCGGTTTGAGTGCCTGCCAGGCCAGCCACAGCAGGTACAGCGCGCCAGCCCATTTCAGCACTTCATAGGCCATCGGCACGGCGAGAAACACCGCCGTCAAACCTGCCGCAGCCGCGAACAGGTGCACGAAGAATCCCGCCACCACCCCCAGCAATGAAGTCACGCCGGCCTTGCGGCCCTGGCAGATCGAACGGGAAATCAGGTAGATCATGTTCGGCCCTGGCGTGAGCACCATCAGCAGTGCGGCAGCGGCGAACAGCAATAAGTCTTGAGTGGGAATCATGGAGCAGTCCTTTGTCCGTTGAAGATCAGGCAGGGGTCGTTTGTGATGCTCGATAAAACGGCAAGATCAGGTCCCGTGTCAATGGCGCCAACACCAGACCGCCATCGGTGGCCGGATCGATCCAGACCACCTCTTCGATCTCCGCTGCCGCAGCCACATCAGAGGCGATGTTCAGCTGGAAAAGTTCGGCTTCCACCACAGAACCCGGCTCGTTGGCGGCTGGAGCGCAGAACTTGCCCAGGTAACGGGCTGCCGTCGTATCGATACGCAATCCGAGTTCTTCTGCAAGCTCACGCGCCAGCGCCGCCACTGGTTGTTCATGAACTTCGATCTTGCCGCCCGGCTGCATGAACGCCTGAGTGCCGCGCTTGCGTACCAGCAGGGTTCGACCGTCTGGACCAATCAACAGCGCCGCGGCAATGCGGATGATGGAGGAAAATGTTGCGGATGATGAAAGAGTCATGGGTGAGAAATGGCCTTGGACGCAAAGGCGCAAGGATCCCATGAGTTTCAGTTTGTCGGCAATTGAGGAGCCGGGTATCGCAGTCGTTCGAACTTCGAACGGGTCATGACAGCCAGTCCGTTCCCCAAAAGGGAGAGAGCTGGCTTTCGAGTCAGGCAACGATTTCCCGCCCCCATACAACCTCGCTCCACCTCAAACAACGTCTAACCAACCTGCTGCAAGCCCCCCACCTCCTCCGGCACTTTGACAAAAATGCTGTATTTGCCCCCCTCCATGGCTTCGAAGGCGATCAGTTTCGCCACCAGCGGCCCATTGAGCTGCTTGCCGGCATTGAGCAGGAGCATGCCATTGTCGGCATTGAGGTTGCGTGCCAGCACCATGCCCGCCGCCAGTTCACGGGTGCTCAGCACTTTGACCGAAGGATCACCGACAGTGACATCGCTCAGGTACGCTGCGCAGACTTGAACGAAATCTTCCACCAGCTCCGGATCGTAAAGCTTGCCGGCGTAGTTGCGGATGAATACCAGTGCTTCATCACTGTTCATCTGCCGCTCGAGGATCAGCCCGCGCTGCAACTCGATAAAGTCCACCGCCAGTTTCAGCAGCCGCGAACCGAAAGGAATCGCCTCGCCTTTGAGGTGATCGGGGAAGCCGCTGCCGTCCCAACGCTCCTGATGGTGAAGAATCAAGCGGGCCGCATCCTTCATCGGGTCCAGGGTCATCAACAGCGACTCACTCTGTTTCGGATACCCCCGGTAACGCTCACGCTCGGTGTGGCGCAGCAAGTCGGCGGGGGCCGTCATCATGCTGTCGCTCCAGCTCAACTTACCGATGTTGTAGAGGGCCGCGGCCATGGTCAGGTCGCGACTGGTGGCCTCATCCAGCCCATGGGATTTGCAGTAGACGCGCACCAGTTCGATGATCTGCCGGTTGGTTTGCTTGGCCTTCGGTAAACGCAGATTGGCCAACAGCGAGAACACTTCGGTACCCGTGACATAGCTGTGTTTGAGCTCTTCGTAGGCCAGGTCGAGCATGTCCGCCGTTTGCTGCAGTTCAGCGGTGCGTGCAGCGACATGCTTTTCCAGCGTCGCGTTGAGCGACTTCAATTGCTCGTTCTGCTCCCAGGTCAACTGCACCAGGCGCAGCCGTTCGCGCTCGGAGTGCTGATGGGCCAGGGACTGACGCAAGGTCAACAACATTTCCTCATCGTTCCAGGGTTTGCTGATGTACCGATGGATCTGCCCTTCGTTGATCGCTTTGATGATCATCGTCAGATCCGCATAACCGGTCAGCAAAATGCGCATGGTCGAAGGGTGACGCCGATGAATTTCCACCAGCAAGGTGGCGCCATCCATATTGGGCATGCGCGCATCGGTCATCACCAGATCGATCGGTTGCTGCCCCATGACCTCCAGGGCCTGAGCGCCACTATTGGCCAATACCACGTCGTAAGGCTGGCTGCGCAGCAGACGACGCAGGCTGTTGAGGATCGACTCTTCATCATCGACCAACAGAACCTTGGGTCTGTAGGCCGAAGCCATCGCAGATTGCTCATCCATGGCAGTACCTCCTTTCAACACTGGGACGTTCATTCTTTGGGTAAATGAAAGGTAAACATCGGCTATTGCGTGGGTTTGAGCTAAAGGCTAGACGATTTTCAGCTAATTCGATGGCAATTTGAGCTCAAGCGCCCGGCGAACCCAAAGGAGCCGGACTATGCTCAAGAAAATAGGATCCAATATCTGCTCCCGCATAAGTCCGCGACAGGAAGGGATGCCATATGAATTCAACGCGCACAATGGCCGTATTCCTTGGTGTATTCCAATGAAGACGTTGCAGGAGCCGGTAAACCGACGAATCCTGATCGTCGATGATACCGCATCGATCCATCAGGACTTTTACAAGATCCTCAGCCCGCAAGCGCTTGATGAGGACGCATTGAACAGCGTCGAAGAGGCACTGTTCGGCTCCCCGGTGGCCGCTCCCCTCCAGAGCTTTTTGCTCGATTCGGCGTTTCAAGGCCTCGAAGCCCTGAACAAGGTGGAGTCGGCGCTGGCCAACGACTTGCCGTACGCCATGGCCTTCATCGATATGCGCATGCCGCCCGGTTGGGATGGGCTGGAAACCATCGAGCGACTCTGGCAGGCCGACCCCAGGCTGCAAATCGCACTCTGCACCGCGTATTCCGACTACTCGTGGGAGGACATCACCGAGCGTCTTGACCTGGGTGACCGGCTGCTGATCCTGAAAAAACCCTTCGATGCCATCGAAATTCGCCAGATGGCCAGTGCACTGACGGTCAAATGGCAGATGACCGAAAACGCCTCAATGAAAATGAACCTGCTGGAACAGGCAGTCGAGGAGCGCACCCGGGAACTGTCCGACGCCAATATCATTGTGCAGAACAGTCCGACCATCCTTTATCGCCTGCGCGGTGAGCCGTCGTTCCCGCTGATGTATATCTCCCACAACATCACCAAGTTCGGTCACGTCGCGGCCCAACTGGTCGCGTCGGCGAATTGGGCCAAGGAGCTGATTCACGTCGACGATCAGGAGAAAGTCGACGCCGCCATGGCCCGGGTGCTGGACCGCCACGCCGCAGGCGCATCCATCGAGTTCCGCATGCGCACCGGCGGCGGTGCCTGGCGCTGGGTCGAAAACCGCTATATCCCGGTGCGCGATAACGAAGGTCGGTTGCTGGAAGTCGAAGGCATCATCATCGACATCACCGAGCGCAAGGTGGCCGAAGAGAAGATCTTCCTGCTGGCGCGTACCGACGGGCTGACCGGTCTGGTCAACCGCGCCACACTGATCGAGCGCCTGCACCAGGCCTTTGCCGCGGCCCGACGCGGCGCTGCACCCTTTGCGATGTTCTATCTGGATCTGGATCACTTCAAGCGGATCAACGACACCCTCGGCCACCCGGTGGGTGATCTATTGCTGCAAGAAGTCTCCAGGCGCATCAAGGCCTGCGTACGCGAAAACGATGTAGTGGCGCGCCTGGGCGGCGACGAGTTCGCGATATTGCAGCTGGACGTGGGCGACCCGACCCATTCTGCGGCCCTGGCGGCGAAGGTCCGTGATGCGCTGGTTCTGCCCCACTCGCTGGATGGCAACGATGTGCGGGTGTCGGTCAGCATCGGTATCAGCACCTACACACCAGACAGCGCGAGCGCCGATAACCTGCTGATCCAGGCCGATATGGCGCTGTACCGTTCAAAGGAGGAGGGCCGCAACCAGTACCACTTCCACTCAGAGGAGATCAATCAGGAGGTGGTCGACCGGATTACCCTGGCCAATGACTTGAAAACGGCCATCGAACAAGGCGAGCTCGAACTGCACTATTTGCCTGAAGTCGATCTGAGTTCGGGGAAAATCCTCGGAATGGAAGCCCAGGTGCGCTGGAACCACCCCGAGCGCGGGCTGCTGGAGGCCGATGTATTCCTCCCGGCGGCGGAAAAAACCGGGACCATCATTGCCCTTGGGCATTGGCTTCTGGATCAGGCCTGCCAGCAAATGCGCCAATGGCGCGACCAGGGCATGGCGCCACCCGTGATTGCGATCAAGCTCTCCTTGGCCCAGCTCAAGAGCGGCCCGGACCTGATCTATGACGTCCTGCGGACCACCGCCCGCTGGACCCTGTGCCCTTGGGATCTGCGGTTCGACGTCACCGAAGCGACCCTGGCCCAGACCAAATGGACCCACAATGATGTGCTGCCGCGCCTGCGAGAGCTAGGAGTGAAAATCGCCATCGACGATTTCGGCACCGAATATTCCTCGTTCGACTACCTCAAGACGTACCAGGTCAACCACCTGAAGATTGCCCAGGCGTTTATCGACAGCGCCACGCGGGATCCGGCCAGTGCGACGACCCTGCGTGCCATCATCAACTTCGCCCGCGAAGTCGGCATCGGCATCATCGCCGAAGGGGTGGAAACCCAAGAGCAACGAACCTCCCTGATCTCTACCGGCTCGCCGATGAATGCTCAGGGTTACTACTTCAGTAAAGCGGTCAGCAGCCAGCAGGCCGCGCAACTGTTGATGAACGGCAGCATCGTGCTGACGCCCCCTGCCGACGCCGCAACCCTTGCGGTCGAAGACTCGCACCGACCACCGGAGGCCGCGAGATGAAGCCATCGTTAGCCATTACCAACCGGCGCATTCTGATCATTGACGACACACCGTCGATCCATGAGGACTTTCGCAAGATCCTCAGTCCTGTACCTGCGGGTGAACAGCCCCTGGCCGGCACCGAAGAGACCCTGTTCGGCACTGCTCAGCCTGTACGCCCGACCTTCGAGGTCGACTCGGCCTATCGGGGCCAGGAAGCTCTGGAGCTGGTCACGCGCGCCCTGGCCGAGGGCCGGCCTTACGCCATGGCGTTCACCGACATGCGCATGCCAACTGGCTGGGACGGACTGGAAACCATCGAACATCTATGGAAGACCGACCCTAACCTGCAGATCGCGCTGTGCACCGCCCACTCCGACTATTCCTGGGAAGCCATGGCCGAGCGCCTGGAGTTCAGCGACCAGTTACTGGTACTGAAAAAACCCTTCGACAGCCTGGTAATACGCCAGATGGCCAGTGCGCTGACCTGGAAATGGCAGATGGCTCAGGATGCGGCGCTAAAAATGCTCAGCCTGGAGCGAACCATCGAAGACCGCGTCCATGAGCTGTTGAAAGTCTCTCATCTGTTGCAGTACGACGTGCTCACCGAACTGCCCAACAGCACCCTGCTCGGTGACCGGCTGACCCAATCCCTGGCGCTCTCCAGGCGCCATGACAAGCAACTGGCGGTGATGTTCCTGGGCCTGGATCGCTTCAAGCGTATCAACAACGCCCTTGGGCATCCGATTGGCGATGAAATGCTCAAACGGGTTGCCCGCAGCCTGGCAGCGACCGTGCGTGAGTCCGATTCGGTATTTCGCTACGGTTCCGACGAGTTCGTGGTGATCCTCGCCGATGTCCATCATCCCCAGCAGACCAAAGGCATCGCCGAGAAACTCTTGAGCGCTGTGAGTACCCCTCAGCACATTGCCGGTCATGACCTGAGCGTGACCGCCAGCCTGGGTATCAGCATTTATCCCGAAGATGGCTTCGATGCCCTGGTGCTGATCAAGAAAGCCGAAACCGCCATGCGCAACATCAAGGAAAACGCGCCTAACGATTTCGGATTTTTCATCGACGACATGAATCAGCGCGCCCGTGAACAGCAAAGTATCGAGTCCGGCATCCGACTGGCCCTGGAACGCAAGGAGTTCGTCCTGCACTACCAGCCCAAACTCGACCTCAGATCCGGCAAAGTGGTCGGCGCCGAAGCGCTGATTCGCTGGTTCAAACCCGGGCACGGCTGGGTCTACCCATCGGACTTCATTTCCGTTGCCGAAGACAGCGGCCTGATTGTCCCGCTGAGCAAATGGGTGTTGGCCGAGGCCTGCCGTCAAGCCTGCACCTGGCAGGCGGCCGGGCTGCCGCCGATCAGCATCTCGGTGAACGTTTCCGCCATCGATTTCCGTCAGCGCGGTTATGTCGACGGCATAGTGCAGATACTCGAACAAACCGGTCTCGATCCGACGCTGCTCGAACTTGAGATTACCGAAAGCGTACTGATGCAAAACGTCGACGCCACCGTGGCAACCCTGCGGTCGATCAAGGCGCTGGGAGTCCGGCTGGCCATCGATGATTTCGGCACCGGTTACTCGAGTCTGAGTTATCTGCGGCGATTTCCCATCGATGTCTTGAAAATAGACCAGTCCTTCGTTCGCGGCCTGAGCAACGACAGCAATGACGCAGCGCTGGTCAGCGCCATCATCAGCCTGGGCAAAAGCCTCAACCTGAACATCATCGCCGAAGGTGTGGAAACCCTTGAGCAACTGGACTTCCTCAAGACCCATCACTGTGAGGAAGGTCAGGGCTATTACTTCAGCAAAGCGGTAGAACCTCTGGCGTTTGCCCAGTTGCTCAAGGCCGATGCGCAACCTGCACCACCGGACGAATAGATCAACGCTTTGCCCCTTCAGGTTTAACGACACTCAGGCATCCGGCCAAGGAATCATCAGATGTCGCCATACCGTCCCAACCTGATCGGCGCCCTGTTGATTGGGGTTTGCCTGACAGCCAGTGCCGAACCACTCGACGAGCCGCTAAAACCACTGCCGCCGGTCCCTCACCAGGATCCCCAACGCGTAGAGCTGGGCCGCCGGCTGTTCAACGAAACGCGGTTATCGGTCAATAACAGCCTGTCCTGTGCCAGCTGCCATCACCTGGAAAAAGGCGGTGCCGATGACAAGCCGTTTTCCCTCGGCTTCGACGGCAAGCCGTTGGCGGTCAACACCCCTAGCGTGTTGAATGCCAGCCTGAATTTCAGACAGTTCTGGAACGGTCGGGCCGATACCCTGGAAGCGCAGGCCCACAGCGTCGTGCAAAGCCCCACCGAAATGGGCAGCAACTGGAAGAACGTGGTCGAAACACTTTCCGCCAACCCGGCCTACCACTCGACCTTCAGTGCGGCTTACCCCGACGGCGTGACAGTCGCTAATGTGCAGAATGCTCTGGCGACCTACGAACGCACCCTATTGAGCAGCCGCTCACGCTTCGACCAATACCTGCTGGGCAACACCGACATTCTGACCCTCGATGAAAAGTACGGTTACCAGCGTTTCAAGGATTACGGCTGCATCGCCTGCCATCAGGGCGTAAACATTGGCGGCAACATGTTCCAGAAGTTCGGTGTGATGGGCGACTACTTCCAGGCCCGGGGCAACCCGACCGAGTCCGATCTGGGACGTTACCTGGTGACCAAGGATGAAGAGGACCGCAATGTCTTCAAGGTTCCCAGTCTGCGTAATGTCGCGGTTACCGCCCCGTACTTTCACGACGCGTCGGCCAGGACACTCGAAGACGCGGTGGACGTGATGTTCAAGTACCAGCTGGGGCGCGTCCCTTCCGAGCAGGACAAGACCTTGATCATCAAATTCCTCAAAACCCTGACCGGTGAATGGGAAGGCAAGCCGTTATGAAAATGTCCCGCAGCCTCAGCCTGGCGTTGCTCACTGGTATGTCCCTGCTGCTCGCCTCGATTCTGCTGTTCCTGTACCTCAAGTCCAGCTCCGATCAAACCACGACCTATACCGAATCACGGGATCTGATCGCACAGATAAAGCAGTTGAACGCACAGTGGGAAACCGAGGTGCTCAAGGCCAGAGTCGCCATCACCCACAACTACGATCCACTGGTTTCGCCGCTGACCGAAATGACCCGCCTTTGGGACAGGTTCGACATGATGGAGTCCAGCCATGGCCGCAATGACTCAGTGTTATGGCAAGCCAGTCATGACGCCTACCTGAACGCGATCAAGGAAAAAACCCGGCTGGTGGAGCGGTTCAAATCGCACAACGCCGTGTTGCGTAACTCCCTGGCATTTCTGCCGACCGCCGAGGACGATATTCAGGGTCAGCTCACCCGCTTCCAGGACAGTGACAAGCTGCGGCTGCAAAACTTTGCCGCCGACACCTACGACTTGTTGCTCAGCAGCCTTGAATTCGCCCAGGTCACCTCCGATGACAAAGCTGCCGATATCCAGGTCGGCCTGAACAAACTGTCGGTGGACCGGGAGCGTCTACCGGTGGAGTTCCACGGCCCGGTGGAAATTCTGGGCAACCACATCGCGCTGATCCTGCGCGAACAGCCGGTGGTCAACTCCTTGCTGGATAATATCGCCGCGATCCCTGTGGCTGAGCGCCTGGATGACATCACCAACCTGCTCAACAAAGACGAGCAACAGAACGACATCAGCGACCGCAAATACCACTTCTACATGCTGCTGTTCTCGACCCTGCTGGTGGTCTTGCTGCTGTACCTGGCGATTCGGCTGTTGCGTAGTTTCGCGGTGATCAATCGCGTCAACAAGGACCTGCAATCGGCCAACGAGGAGCTCGAACAACGGGTAGAAAAGCGCACACGTGAGCTCAAAGACACCCAGAGCGAATTACTGCATACGGCGCGCCAGGCCGGAATGGCGGAGATTGCGACCAATGTGCTGCATAACGTCGGTAATGTGCTTAACAGCGTGAATATCTCTGCTGACCTGGTCACCCGCAAACTGCGCACCAGCAAGGCGCTCGGGTTGGGCAAGGCCATGCATTTGATCAACGAACACTCGCACGACCTCGGCGAATTCATCACCCGGGACGAAAAAGGCAAGCTGCTGCCGGGATACCTGAACCAGTTGGTCGACGCCATCGCCATCGAGCAAAAAAGCATCACCGATGAATTGACCCAGTTGAGCAAAAGCGTCGATCACATCAAAGACATCGTCTCGACCCAACAGTCCTACGCCGGTGCCGCCAGCCTGGTGGAACCGCTGCAGGTCAGTGACCTGCTCGAAGACGCCCTGCGCATGAACTCCGGCGCCCTGACCCGGCACCATGTAACGGTGATCAAGGACTACAGCGATGTGCCACAGGTGATGGGCGATAAACACCGGCTGCTGTTGATTCTGATCAACCTGATCAGCAACGCCAAATACGCGATGTCCGACCTCAGTGACCGGCCTCGGCAAATGACCCTGGGGGTGAGGGTCGTCAACGATGAAACGTTGCAGGTCAGCGTCAAGGATGAAGGTGAGGGGATCGCGCCCGAAAACATGACACGGATCTTTGCCCACGGTTTCACCACCCGCAAGGAGGGTCACGGCTTCGGCCTGCACAGCTGCGCCCTGGCCGCCATCGAGATGAACGGCCACCTCACCGCCCATAGCGACGGGCCGGGCAAGGGTGCGCTGTTCACCTTGCAAATCCCTTTGAAAACCGTAGCAGGTCAAGCATGAACAACCTGTCGAACCGACGCATCCTGCTGATCGATGACACACCTTCGATCCATGAGGACTTTCGCAAGATCCTCAGCCCGCAGGCGCAGCAAAACGCCGATCTGGAGCTGATGGAAGCCGCGCTGTTCGGCAGCGAGGTCAAGCGCTCGAGCACCACGTTCGAACTGGATTCGGCCTATGGAGGTCAGGAAGGTCTGAGCAAACTCTGTGAGGCCTTGAAAAACGATCGGCCTTACTCACTGGCCTTCGTCGATATGCGCATGCCCGAGGGCTGGGATGGTGCGCAAACCATCGAACATTTGTGGAAAGAAGATCCGCGCCTGCAAGTGGTGGTCTGCACCGCCTATTCCGACTATTCCTGGGAGGAACTGCTCGACCGGCTGCTGGCCCACGACCGGCTGTTGATCCTGAAAAAGCCCTTCGACAATATCGAAGTTCAGCAGATGGCCAATATCCTCACCACCAAATGGGAAATGACCGAGCGAGCGCAGATGCAGATGAGCCATCTGGAACAGATGGTCGAGCAATGGACTCAGCAATTCAAAATGGCCAGCGACGCCCTGCAACGGGAAACCGATGAGCGTAAACAACTGGAAGACCAGTTGGTGCAATCGGAGAAACTGGCCTCCCTTGGCCAAATGGCGGCCGGCGTCGCCCATGAAATCAACAACCCCATCGGTTTCATTTCCTCCAACCTCGGCACGCTGAGCGGCTACTTCAACCATTTGCAGGAAATGCTCGACGCTTATCGCAGTGCCGAAGAAGCCATCGGTTCAAACGAGCGTCTTGAACGCCTGAAAAGCCTGCGTGAGCGGATCGAACTGGACTTCCTCATGGAAGACATTCCATTGCTGATCAAGGAGTCCAAGGAAGGTATTGGCCGGGTTGGACAAATCGTCAAAGACTTGAAGGACTTCTCCCGGGTGGACGCCAGCCAGCAGTGGCAGTGGGCAAATCTGCAGCATGGCATCGACTCGACCCTGAACATCGTCGCCAACGAACTCAAGTACAAGGCCGACGTGGTCAAGGAGTATCAAGATCTGCCCGAGATCGAATGCCTGCCATCACAGATCAATCAGGTGATCATGAACCTGATCGTCAACGCCGCTCAGTCCATGGGGCCTGAACGGGGCACGATCACGCTGCGCAACGGCATTGAAGGGGAATCCGTCTGGCTGGAGGTCGCCGATACTGGCTCAGGCATTGCGCCGGAGAGTTTGCAGAAAATCTTCGATCCTTTCTTTACCACCAAACCGATAGGGCAAGGGACCGGGCTAGGCCTGTCACTGTCCTACGGTATTGTGAAAAAGCATCGCGGGGATATTTCAGTGCGCAGTGAAGTCGGTGTGGGGACAACGTTTCGGGTTCAATTGCCGGTCCGACAGATGCTTTTGAACGATTGAATGAACCGTTCAAAAGCATCGCGGTGTATCAGACAGCTTACGCCGCTTCCTGGAAATCCATCTCTGGTGGCTGGCGACGGAAACCGCCGGTGAGCACCCCCAGATACACGAAACCAATCGCCAGCCAACTCCCCCCCAGATAAATCGCCAGATGATCGAGACTGACCATCAGCCACAAGTCCGCCACCAGCCCGATCAACGGAAAAATCAGAAACAGCAGCAACTCGCGCGGGCCGCGTTTGTCGCCACCGATCCAGTAGTGAAAGATCACCGACAGATTCACCAGACTGAACGCCAGAAACGCACCGAAGTTGATGAATGAGGTGGAGGTCGTCACGTCCAGTTTCAATGCCAGCAAAGCCACCACGGCACAGAGCAGGATGCTGTTGACCGGTGTGTCGAAGCGCTCATGCAAGGCGCCGAAAAAGGATTTGGGCAATACACCGTCACGCCCCATGGCGAACAGCAGACGCGAACCGCTGGCCTGCGCCGCCAGGCCCGAAGCGAACTGGCCGACGATCAGACCGATCAGAAAGATCGAAACGAACAGATCACCGCCAACGTTGCGGGCAATCTCATAGGCCGCCGAGTCGGCGTTGTCGAACTGAAACGACGGATGTGCGATCTGCACGAAGTACGACACGCCGACAAAAATCAGCCCGCCGATAAGAGTGATCAACATGATCGCCCGGGGGATGGTGCGACGAGGCTCACGGGTTTCTTCAGTGAGCGTGCTGACCGCATCGAAACCGAGGAACGAGTAACAGGCGATAGCCGCCCCGCTCATGACCAGCGGCATCTGCATGTCGCCACTGAAGAACGGTGCGACCGTCCACAACGGTTTGCTGGCGTCACCACCGATGTAATGGATGCACAGCGCGACGAATGCCACCAACACCAGAAACTGCACCACCATCAACAAGGCGTTGATACCGTTGGCCAGTTTCAGGCCGACGATGTTGATCGCACTGGTGATCCCAATGAACGCCAACACCCAGATCCACTGCGGCACCGCCGGGAATGCCGAGCTCAGGTATGCCGCACCGATCAACCAGATTGCCATCGGCAGGAACAGGTAATCGAGCAACACCGCCCAGCCAGCGATGAAACCGAGTTTGGGGCTGATGGCTTTGCGCACATAGCTGTAAGCGGACCCCGCAACCGGGAACGCAGCAGCCATTCGCCCGTAGCTCATGGCGGTAAAGAACATCGCCACCAGCGCCGCCAGATACGCGGCCGGGACCATGCCGGCGGTGGATTGCGCAAGAATGCCAAAGGTGCCGAGAACGATGATCGGCGTCATATAAGCGATGCCAAACAGCACCACCGACCCTAACGACAGGGTGCGTTGCAAACGAGCCATGAGCGACTACTCCGATTTATTAGATTTATGGCAGAGCCGAGTTCGGCGAAAACAGCAGGTGTTGCTTGTTGTTATTGGGTATTGATCGTTCCCACGCTCCGCGTGGTAACGCCTCTAAGGACGCTCCGCGTCCGCTTCTGTGACGCGGAGCGTCACGGGCTGCATTCCCACGCAGAGCGTGGGAACGATCCGTCGCAGAGCGTGGGAACGATCTATGCCGCAGGAATCATCAACTCCCGCAGCCCATCAGCATGCTCAATCACCTCACCAGGCAACCTGAGCCGCTGGTCATCCAGGTACCGATAATCGCGCCGCGCTGCCGCCAGCCGACTCACATCCAGCTCAACAGCAAATGTCCCTTCTTCCCGTCCAGCCTCGAACAACAGGCTGCCGAACGGATCCACCAGCGCACTGCCACCGGCAAACAGCAGCCCGCCATCACCCTCTTCCACCCGGTTGACCATCAGCGCAAACGCCTGGTTTTCCTGGGCGCGAGCCATGATCGCGGTGCGGTGGGTCAGACCGTAGGGGTCCATGTTGCCGTTGGTGACAATCAGCAGCTCAGCCCCCAGCTGCGCCAACGCACGGGCGGTTTCCGGGAATTCGATGTCGTAGCAGATCAGTAAACCCACCCGCACACCGTTCCACTGGCAGGTCGCGTAACGATCACCGGCACTGAACACCCCTCGATCCGAGGCCCAGAGGTGGGTCTTGCGGTACTTCAGGGCGATGCCTTCAGGCGTGATCAGCAAGGTGGTGTTGTAGAAATTCCCGTGATCGTTCTCCGCGACGCCGATCACCACGGCGATATTGCGCTCACGCGCGGCCTGCAGCACGGCAGTGACGGTCGGACCGTCCAGCGGCTCGGCGATCCGGGCCACGGTCTCGGCAGACGGGAAGCCCATCAAGTGGGTTTCCGGGAACACAATCAACTGCGTATCGACGGCGCAGGCAGCAATCGCCACCAAGGCTCGCTCAAGGTTGTAAGCTGTGCCGTTGTCACGGCCCGCCAATTGGGCTAATTCGACCTTCATGGGTTTTCCTTGTTCTATTCGCCGGACTGGCAGAATGTTGCCCGGCCACTGGATCTGCGTTCAGTATGCGCAGCTGCAAGCAGCCGGGGGAATTACGCGGCTGGGGTAACCCGATAGGGGTAGACGTATGACGCTCACGCTTGAAGACATCGCCTGGCACCGCTCGGTCGGGCAAATGATCGATACCCTCGACAAACCCAACTTCTGGACGCAACTGGTGCGCCTGCTCGATCAGTACGTGGCCTTCGACAGCTGGGTCGCGCTGCTTTTCAGCAATGCTCAGCGCCCGCAAGTGTTCGCCGAATGCCCGGGCGAGGACGGCAGCCCCGATCAATTGTTTCAGGATTACCTCAAGGGTCTGTACCTGCTCGACCCGTTCTACATCGCCAGCCGCGAGCAATCCCGAACGGGTCTCTATCGCCTGGCCGAAGTCGCGCCAGAGCACTTCGAACTGACCGAGTATTACCAGCGCTACTTTCGTCTGAATGTGGTGGCCGATGAAATCCAGTTCAATTGCCAGCTCGATGGCGACCGGACGTTGTGCCTGTCGCTGGGCTCCCGGCAATGCTTCAGCCCCGAGCAGATCGCCCTGTTGTCGCTGATCCAGCCCTGGGTGCTTGGCCTGTTGCGCCAGCGCTTACCCTATGAAATCAACGAAGTGCTGGTGGCACCACAAACCGCGCCACAGGGCGACTGGCGGACTCAGCTGGAAGCTTCGGTGCAGCAGCTCAAGGGCGCGCAACTGACGGCCCGCGAGCTGGATGTCGGGCGTTTGATGCTCAGCGGCTGCTCAAGCAAGGAAATCGCCCGCAAACTGGAAATCTCCGTCGAAACCGTGAAGGTCCATAAGAAACACATGTACAGCAAGCTGGGGATCAAGTCCCAGTCCGAGCTGTTCTCGATATTTCTCCAGGCGCAGAGTGCCTGACATTGTAGGAGCAGCCGGTCGACGCTCGATTGCTCGCGATGGACTCAAGGGCGACGCGTTTATTCAGAAAGCATGCGTTATCGTTAACGTCCATCGTCGGAACGCCGCCCGGAGCAAGCTCGCTCCTACAAGGGGGCGATTGACAGTCACGTCAGCGCCCGCTTCCAAGGATAAAAAGACGGGCTTCGACCTCCCCGCCCTTGATCGTCAACGTCTGTTTCCACTCCATTGGAAATGTCACGACATCTTCGGGCTGGGGTTTTCCCGTCACCCACCAGACTCTGCTGGCACTCAGTTTCAATGCGGAAACATCGTTGAAAAAAATCCAGTCCAGACGTTGGGGGATGAGCACCCATCCACCGTAATTGTAAGGTCCTCGGGACTCACCGGATGACGATCTGGAAACGTACAGCCTCGGCTGGATGCCCGTAGTGTTGTAGTACATGAACGGTAAATACCAGTACAAACCGTCGACCACGATCTCGTCATCTGGACGAGCCTGGCGATTGATACCGGCCGCCACAGTGTCCAGCCTGGCCACTTTGCGAACGGATGTCCCGTTCAGCCCATCCGTTTGCTCATAGACAATCAGCAGCCCCTGTATTTCCCCCATGACAAAAACAACCATGGCAATAAACGCGATGACCGCTCGTCGTTCGGCCAATGCATCCAGCGCAACCGCTGCGATAAGGGGCAATCCGACGGCCGCAAACACCAGGTACCTGGCGACAAACACTGGAACGACCAAGGACATCAGAAAGACAGTGAGTACTGGCACAAAAAAATAACCGACCAGCAACAGACTGAACCTTCGATCGTTGCGATCCTTCAGGACCACCATTGCGGCCGCCAAAACGACTGACGCTGACAGGACTATTGCCCACAACACCGAGCCATCCGCAGCATCCTTCATCACGGTGAATTGCGCTACAGCGCCCAACAATGTCTGCCAGGTGACAGGCGGTATCCATCCGAGTCCGCCGATATGTAGCAGTTGATCAATGAAATGGGGCAGCCACGGTAAATAGAGCAAGGCAATTGCACCATTAGCCAGTCCCCATGCCCGGGCGGGTAGCGCCGTGCCACGACCAGCGATTTGCCCCCTCCACCAGTAAAGCCAATGAACCAATGCACAAAGAGCCGCGAAGTAATTCGTATAAAACGCGGACGTCATCAGCAACACGTAAATAACCGGATAACGTATGTGCCGCGGTGTTTTGACCCAACACACAAAAGCCACGGTTGCGCCCATGAGCCAAAAACCCACCATCGTGTACATTCGAACTTCCTGGCTGTAGCGAACCGAGATCGGCAGCAACGCCAGCAGCAAGGCTGCCATCCAGGTTGCTCTGCGGGTTGCAACCAGACTCATCAGTTTCATGCAGAGCAACAGTGTTCCCACATCGACCAGCGCACTCAGACCTCGTACAGACACGACGCTGTTTCCAAACAATCTCATCCAGTAATGCAGCAGGAGATAATAGAGAGGTGGATGAACGTCCCGCGCAGTATTGAACCAGATCAGCCTGGGAGACTTTTCGCTTAGCAGCAGGCTGTACGCTTCGTCGTACCAGATGACCGGCACGCTAATACCGTGGAAGCGCACAATCAACGCGAGTGTGACTATAGCGACCAGGCCAAGGCCGTCGACGAACATCTGCCGATGGTTTGCTCGATCAACGGAATAAAGTCTCATCGCGTTAAACAATCCTTTTCAGAAAGGCTCGTTCATTTGACGCACTATTGCGCCTGGCGCTATTTACATATGAACTTTTCGATTCATGGTGGTTCTTTCATGACAATGAATCCATAGTCGCCCACCAGGTAGATGTTATAGAACTTGCTATCCACCACCGCTGGATAGCCTCTATAACCTACCCGCGTCGCATTTCGCCGCTCTCCTTCGGTGACCACATTAGTGATGCCTACCCTGGGCAAATTTTCGGACAACATGAAAAAGTCCACATTTAAAATATAAGCCAGCACCGGCATCAACTTAAAAGAACCTGTCGAATCCGACAGCCAGTGATCGGAATAATTAACCGACATATATATTCGCTTGGCTTCTCGCAGGCGCTGATTGGACGCGATGTCATGCTCAAGCGAAAACAGTGCACTGGTGGCGAATTCTTTCTGCACATTCAGAACGCGTCCATACGCATAGGACAGAGAAAGCATGCTTAGCAGAGGGACCGCCAGTAGAACGCTCAGTCGCGGATCAATAGCCTCCAGCACCAGATGACTCAAATAAAATAAAAACACCAGCAATACGGCAAAGCCCATCAAGGTTCTTGCGCCCTCATTGAAATCCCTGAAAACCAGCGTGGCACCCGGAACAAGCAACAGCAGAACAGGCAGGGTCAGGAGACAGATCAAACTCAGTATTATTTTTTTCAGAACACTCTCTTTTCGTTTAACTATGGTGAACCCGACCCGTATTGTCCCGGCTCCGGCACAAAGCAGCACAGCCCAAAGCAACCAGAAATTCCCTCCATGAAAAAGCAGAGTAACTTTGTTTACCAGGACACCGAGACTGCTTTCAACCTGGAGAAATCCACTCATACTCCATTCCAGCAGTGGCAAGCGTTCCTGAATAATGAATGGATAAGCAACCACGTAATAAACAACCCCGCCCACCATCGACTGTGCAATTTTCCACTTAACCAACGAACATAACGAACCCCATGACGCTTCGTCATTGACAGCCCTGATCAGTTCGACACAGCAAAGTCCCAGAAATACATTAATACTCAACTGATAAAGCCCTACCCCCGTTGCTATCAGCATGCCGGGCACCACAATTTGCAGCACCGCAGACTTCGCACGAAAGGTCATCGCATAAATAATGGCGACCAGACTCAACGTCATGGCAGGTCCATCGTATTGATAAGACAGGTTCTGCAGGAAAAACGGGTTATACCAAAGGGGTAACAGCACACAGCAACATGAAACAGTGATTTTTTTGTAGTAGTGCATCGTCAGGCTCGTCAAGGCGTGGGCCATTGCGAACGTTGCAATTAAAAGTGGTAACGGGAAAATATTTGGCGCGCCCGACGAAAACGTCAACGCATTGTAAAACAGATCAGCCCATAACCGCCCCTGACCTGCCCAGGCTGTTCCGGCAGCCAATGACCGCCAGTTATCGTCAATATAATAGTAATCCGTCAGAACCAGAGGGAATATGTAAATGAAAGCGCTGATCAAAAAAAACACCCGTACTTCACGCCCATCCAGTTTCTTGTCCAAAAAACTGACCACACTCATTTCAGCGCTCCTTTCTCAGCCCTGAACTTCACTGGATTTTTTATAGCCCGGGCCTGTTTTTGCCGCCTATGACATCCCTCACCACGTATCTGGGCCGATGCTTGGCTTCAATATAAATTCTGCCGACATACTCACCGAGTATGCCGATACCAATAAGCTGCACACCGCCCAGAAACAGAATAGCGGTCATCAACGAAGGGTAGCCCGGCACACTGTTACCAAAGAAAACTTTATCCAGCACCATATAAATCGCGTAAAGGATCGCAAACAAGGAAATCCCGGTACCGATATAAGTCCACAACCGCAACGGCACAGTACTGAAAGAAGTAATACCCTCCAGTGCCAGGTTCCACAGTTTCCAACCGTTGAACTTGCTCGTTCCCGCCACTCGCTCGGCCCGCTCATACTCGATGACCACGGTATTGAATCCCGCCCACGACAGGACGCCCTTCATGAATAGCTGGTGTTCCGGAAGCGTGCGGATCACATTCACGACCTTGCGGTCCATCAGCCGGAAATCACCCACGTTTTCTTCGATCCTGGTGTAGGCGATCCTGTTTAGCAGGTGGTAAAACAGCGCCGCGCTATGCCGTTTCAGATAACCATCAGCGGCGCGACCATGACGTTTGGCGAGAACCACATCGGCCCCCTTCTTCCACTCCTGGATCAACTGAGGAATTACATTGATCGGGTCCTGCAGATCGACATCCATCGGAATCACAGCGTCCCCTGTGGCGTACTCAAGCCCGGCAAACAACGCCGGCTCCTTGCCAAAGTTGCGCGAGAAATTGATGACCAACACATTGTCATCGGCCAACGCGAGGGCTTTGGCCTGCTCGGCGGTCTGGTCCGAACTGCCGTCGTTTACAAAAACGATCTCGACCTCGCACTCATCGAGCGACAATTGCTGGCGGACAGCGTTATAAAACAGGTTAATCGCCTGTTCCTCATTGAACACTGGAACGATCAGCGAAACTTTCACGTCTCACGCTCCTGGAAAACGAAGAATTTCGAGTAAAAGAAACCGCACACCAGACTGATGGCGGAAAAGACAACCAGGGTGATCAACCCCGGCAGCTGTAATCGGTCCCCCGCATAACCCACGCCAAGACTCAACACGCCCATAAACCCGACAAACAGCAGATAGCGCGAAGCAGTGGCTTTTAGTTTGAAGGTGTATCGCGCATTGGCATAAAAGGAAAATGAAACTGCCACACAAAAGGCCGCGAGGTTACTTGGCGCCTGACGAAAGCCCATGAGCGCGTGTAGAACAAAAAACGTCGACCAGTGAATCAACGTATTAAGAAGACCGACTGAGACGAATCTGTAAAAGCCGTGAAACACAGGCTTTACATCCATGGCCATGGCGTTTATTTCCGATTAACCTGCTGGCACCTGTTCCATTGACTTGAGTGGTCAATCCACGACTCACCGAACGACACCTTCCTGCTCCAGGAGATATGACGTACGCACCGTTCTTTGCGAACACTGCTGCGGCTTTCAGACAAGAGCGGTCTGTACTCCACGCTAGGCACCCTGCGCCCACTTGTCTACTTTCAGACCCGCAATTAGACCAGTGGACAAAACGCCATTCTACCGACTCGTTTTAATTAACAGATCACTGACAGCCCCCTGCGTTCCTGCGTCTGAGACATCCAGTAATACCCAACCTTTGCAATTGCCGGCGAACCACGCCACCCTGCGCGCCGCCGATGTGCGGCATGCAATCTTTTGTTTTGTCCGCCACTCCTTGCTTAATATTCGCTCAAGAGCCCGCTGTGATGCTTAACGGACGCGACCCTCGCATAGATTTCTTTCGCGGCCTGGCGCTGATCTTCATTTTCTGGGATCACGTGCCGCAAAGTCCGCTCGCCCATTTCACCGTGCGCAATTTCGGTTTCAGCGACGCGGCGGAAATCTTCGTGTTTCTGGCAGGTTATGCAGCGGTACTGGCCTACGGCAGGATCGTCCAGCGCGATGGTTATCTGATCGCCGGTGTGAAGATCCTGCGACGCGCCTGGGTGCTGTACGTGGTGCATATCTTCCTGCTGGCGCTGCTGATGGGCATCGTATTTTTCGCCAACAGCCATGTGCAAACCCGCGATCTGGTGCAGGAAATGGGTCTCCAGTATTTCCTGAGCAATCCGCAGCAAGCATTGGTCGATGAGCTGTTGCTGCGCTTCAAACCGAACCTGATGGACCCGCTGCCGCTGTACATCCTGTTGTTGCTCGGCTTGCCGCTGGTTTTGCCAATGCTGTTGCACAAGGCTGAATACGTGGTGCTGCTATCGGTGGCAGTGTATCTGCTGGCGCCTTGGTTCCAGTGGAACCTGGCGGCTACGGACGGCGGCGTGTGGTTCTTCAATCCGATGGCCTGGCAACTGCTGTTTATCCTCGGCGGTGCAGCGGCAATTCACAGGCAGCGGCCAGCCATGCCGCAAAACCGTTCCTTGCCTCGCCAGCCGTTGTTTGTCGCAGCGGCGACCTATCTGCTGATCACAGGGTTGATCGCACTCTCGTGGAAATGGCCGACCGTGCATGACGCCTTCATGCCAAAAATGCTCGGCGAATGGCTCTACCCGATCAGCAAGACCAACCTTTCGCCGACGCGTCTGCTGCACTTCCTGGCCCTCGCCTACGTCACCGCAAAGCTGTTGCCAAGCAGCGGCTGGACACAAAACTGGTTGGCGCAGCAAAGCTGCCGCATGGGTCGTTATTCGCTGGAGGTATTTTGTTTCGGCGTGCTGCTCGCGCCGCTGGCGGACATGCTCAACTCCCTGGCCGGAGATACCTTGGCGATGCAGGTATTCAGCGCCGTACTGGGGGTGGGATTGATGGCCGTGCTGGCGGCGTGGCTGGATTTGAACAAGCGCTTGAACCGCCCGGTACAAGTCGTAGCGGCTTAACGTCAAAAGATCTTGAAAAACAAAAAGCCCCGATCACTCGGTCGGGGCTTTTGCTTTTCTCAATCTACCAATTACGACGTCGAACGCACCACACCCTGCAGCGCATTGGCCGGTTGCAGCTTGAACACGTAGAACAGCACCGTCAGCAGCACCAGAAACGCCGGGCCGACATACAGGGCGATGCGAGTATCCGGGAAGTAAGCCATCAGGCCCACCACCAGCACCAGGAACGCCAGCGCCAGGTACGAACTTACCGGGTACAGCCACATGCGGTATTTGAGACCCGCACGTTCAGCCGGGCTCAGGCCTTTACGGAACTTGAGCTGTGCCAGCAGGATCATCACCCAGGTCCAGATTGCGCCGAAGGTGGCAATCGCGGTAACCCAGACGAAGACCTTCTCAGGCACCAGATAGTTGAGTAACACGCCCAGCAGCAAAGCACCGATCGACAGCAGCAACGCGCGACGTGGCACACCGTTGCTCGTCTTGGCAAAGACTGCCGGGGCCTGGCCATTCTGGGCCAGGCTGTAGAGCATGCGACCGGTGCTGAAGATGCCGCCGTTGCAGGAGGACAGCGCCGCAGTGATCACCACGAAGTTGATGATACCGGCAGCAGTCTTGATCCCCAGACGCTCAAAGGTCATCACAAACGGGCTGCCTTGAGTGCCGATTTCATTCCACGGGTAAATCGACAGGATCACGAACAGCGCGCCGACGTAGAACAGCAGGATGCGCCAGAACACCGAGCCGATTGCATTCGGAATAGTCTTCTGCGGGTTCTTCGCTTCACCGGCGGTCAGGCCGATCATCTCGACGCCCAGGTAGGCGAACATCACCATTTGCAGGGACATCAACACACCCTGGATGCCGTTAGGCATGAAACCGCCATGGTTCCACAAGTTGGAAATCCCCAGCGCCACGCCGTCGTTGCCGAAACCGAAAGCAATCACACCGATGCCGCCGACGACCATCGCAATGATCGTGACGATTTTGATCAGGGCAAACCAGAACTCGAATTCACCGAAGGCCTTGACCGCGATCAGGTTGATCGAGCCCATGCTCACCAACGCCGCCAACGCCCAGATCCAGCGCGGCACATCGGGGAACCAGATGCCCATGTAAACGGCGACCGCTGTGATTTCCGCGACGCAGGTCACCAGCCACAGGAACCAGTAATTCCAGCCAGTGAGAAAACCCGCCAACGGGCCAAGGTAGTCTTGAGCGTAGCGGCTGAAAGAGCCGGCTACCGGGTTATGCACGGCCATCTCACCGAGGGCGCGCATGATCACCAGAATCGCCAGGCCGCCGATGATGTAGGACAGCATGATCGCCGGGCCGGCCATTTCGATAGCCTTGGCCGAACCCAGGAACAAACCGACACCGATACAGGCGCCAAGCGCCATCAAGCGAATATGCCGTTCACCGAGTTCGCGTTTGAGCGGGCCGCCCTGAGCGGTCTCGCCGTGGGGCAGATGATTGCCAACTGGCATGGGTACAACCTCGTCTTGTTATTGGATATGAACCCCCTGGTATTCGAAATACCGACCGATAAGCCTGTACTTCCTGATACCGGGCCAACTTCGTGGGTTGGCACGTCTTGCAGGGCAAATCCTGCAAGATCAGCGGGTGTGCAGTATAAAAAGCTCTTATCAGGGCTTTTCACTATATAAACGACTGGATTCAGCGAGAACTCGCGGTATAAGCCGCTTGAACGGAGGGGGCATTACCTGGGTTTCGGGCCTCATCGCGTCTGCAAAACGGCATCGAGTATTGCACAGCAATGGTGCATCGCAATGCCCCCTACCTACGCCGTATTGACCTGAGCGATGGCTCTATTCAGATGCTTGCAGGGGCATGACCTGTCAAGCCAAGTGCTACCCCCTGTGGTGAGTGGTCGTCTCAAAACACATTCTCCTTCACATATTTTTCACCAGTTCCAACCACCGTCTAAGCTTCAAACAAGTCCGATAAATCTGCGTGAATGGATCAGTCGACTATGGGCGCTTTGTGGCAATCCGATTCGAGTAAAACTATGGAGCCAACTGACCGCGTGGATGAAGCGCCTATACAGAAAAGACCTCGTCGCCGCTGGCACTGGTGGCGGCTGTTCTGGTTGTTACTGCTGATTACCTTGATTGTTCTGGGCTTCGCCGCCACCAAGGAGATGCGAACCTCGAAAGTGCAGGCGCGCGAGTTCAGCAAATTCGCCTCGTCGCTGAGTTACTCCATCGAGCCCGGCGCCAGCGATTCGATTTTCTATCCGGGCGCCGGCCCGTTCGACAAACGCCTGGGCTACAGCTCCCTGGGTGAGTTCCTGCCGCGGCTGCTCAAGCGCAACTATATGATCCAGTCGCAGACCCGTTTTTCCCCGGCGTTATTCGGTTACAGCGAAAAAGGCTTCTTTGTGCCGTATGCGGAGAAAATCCAGGCCGGGCTGTCGATAACCGATTGCCGCGCTGCGCCGCTGTACCAGTACAACTATCCGCAGCAGCTCTATTCAAGCTTTTCGGCGATTCCACCGCTGGTGATAAACAGCCTGCTGTTTATCGAAAACCGCGATCTGCTCGATCCCCAACAGCCATTGGCCAACCCGGCGGTGGACTGGCCGCGTTTTGGCAAAGCGGCGTGGTCACAAGTGGCGAAACTGCTTCATTTACCCGGCCAGACTGCTGGCGGCAGTACTCTGGCCACGCAACTCGAGAAATATCGGCACTCTCCGGACGGTCTGACCGTTTCCGGCAGCGAGAAAATCCGGCAAATGATCTCCGCCAGCGTGCGCGCCTATCAGGATGGCCCGCAAACTCTTGAGGCACGGCAAAACATCGTCCGCGACTACCTCAACAGCGTGCCGCTGTCAGCGGTGCCTGGCCATGGTGAAGTGCATGGCATGGCCGAGGGCCTGCGGGTCTGGTATGGCGCGGACTTCAATCAGGTCAACCAGGACCTGGCCAGCAACGCGAGCGATCCGAAGAGTCTGGCGAAAAAAGGTCTGGCCTTGCGTGAGGTACTGTCGCTGATGATCGCCCAGCGCCGACCTTCGCATTACTTGGCCAAGGGTCGCAATGAACTGGCGGACCTCACCGACAGCCACATCCGCCTGCTCGCGCAAAACGGCGTGATAGATGATCAGTTGTCGGCCGCAGCCCTGGCCAGCAAGGTGACTTACCGCGACTGGCAGACACAACCGACCATCCAGCCGATTGAATCCAACAAGGGCATCAGCGTTGCCCGCAGTCGTCTGGCGGCCATGCTCAACCGTCCGTTGTATGACCTGGACCGCCTTGACCTGTCCGCCACGAGCACCTTGCAGAACGAACTGCAAACCAAGGCCACCGCGTATCTCAAGCATCTGGCCGACCCGGCGTACGCCGCACAACTGGGCCTGTTTGGCGAACACCTGCTGACGCCCACCAGCACCACGCAAGTGCGCTACAGCTTCACCCTGTTCGAACGCACCCCCGACGGTTCGCGGGTCCGGGTACAGACCGACAGCACCGATCAGCCGTTCGATATCAACGAAGGCAGCAAGCTGGAGCTGGGCTCCACCGCCAAGCTGCGGGTACTGACCACTTACCTGCAAATCATCTCCGAACTGCACGACCGTTATGGAGAGAAAACCCCGGCAGAGCTGAAAAATACCGAAGTCGCCGACCAGGACCGGATCACCCGCTGGGCTGTCGACTACATGATCCAGAACACCGACCGCAGCCTGCCAAAAATGCTCTCCGCGGCCCTCGATCGCACATACTCGGCGAGCCCCGGCGAGGCCTTTTTCACCGGCGGCGGGCTACACACGTTCCACAACTTCCGCAGCGAAGACAACGGTCGCAGCCCGACCCTGCGCGATGCCATACGCGAGTCGATCAACCTGCCGTTCATTCGCTTGATGCGCGACCTGGTGCGCTACAGCACCTACTCGAGCCCCAATAGCAGCGCCCTATTGCTCAAGGACGACGGTGACCCACGGCGTCAGGAGTATCTGGCCCAATTCGCCGACCGCGAGGGCACTGCGTTCCTGCTGCGCTTCTGGAAGAAATACCAGAAAAAGGACACCCAGGCCCGCCTCGAGACCTTCCTGGACGGCATGCACCCGACACCGATCCGCCTCGCAGCGGTACACCGCTACCTGCTGCCGGAGGCCAGTCAGGAGAGCTTCAACCGCTTCGTGCGCTCGCATTTGAAAACCGCCAAGAGCATCGACAAAGACAAAAAGGTCACCGAGAAACTCACTGACGAGCGCCTGGCAAAGCTCTATCGAAGCTACGGCCCCGGTACCTATGACCTGCCGGATCAGGGCTTCATTGCCAAAGTTCACCCTCTGGACTTGTGGCTGATGGGGTATTTGCTGAACAACCCTGACGCCAAGTTCAGCCAGATCGTGAAGGCCAGTGAATTCGAACGTCAGGAAGTCTATAGCTGGCTGTTCAAGAGCAAACACAAGAGCGCTCGCGACAGTCGGATCCGCACCATGCTGGAGATAGAGGCGTTCCTCGATATCCATCAGCGCTGGCAGAAAGTCGGCTACCCATTCGATCACCTGGTACCGTCACTGGCCACCGCCATCGGCAGCTCCGGCGATCGCCCGGCGGCTCTGGCAGAGCTGATCGGCACCATCCTCAACGATGGCGTGCGTATGCCGACCCTGCGCATCGACAGCCTGCACTTCGCCGCCGGCACGCCCTACGAAACCTGGCTGGTCAATGACCCGGACAAAGGTAAGCGAGTGATGCCTTCGGAAGTGGCGACGGCGATGCGCGAAGTGTTGTCGCAAGTGGTGGATGCCGGCACCGCGAAACGGGTCGCCGGCACTTTCAAACTGCCTAATGGCACACCACTGGCCATGGGTGGCAAGACCGGCACTGGCGACAACCGCATTGAAGCCTTCGGCCCCGGTGGGCGAGTTCTGAGCTCCAAGTCGATCAACCGCACCGCGACCTTTGTGTTCTACATCGGTGAGCATCACTTTGGCACGTTGACCGCGTTCGTTCCGGGCGCCTCGTCCCAAGCCTACAAATTCACCTCCGCGTTGCCAGTGCAAGTGCTCAAAGGTATGGCGCCGATTCTCACGCCTTACCTGCTGCCAGGTGGCAACACGTTATGCAAAGGAACGGTTGCAGGACGTTGAGGCCGGGTTGATCCGGCCCCAACCTTGCGCGTGAAAAACACAACATCAGCCGGCGCGGATCTTGCTGATCGAACGTATCGCCTCGTAAACGCCGCATCGCTGCAACGGTGAGCGGCAGTTTTACTCCAGCCTCGCCCTGAACTCTGAAACAGCCACGCGGCTGCAATCGATGCCTCGCCCAAGCAATATGGCACCCCGAGCAATTCGTGAGTCCGATCAATGAAGTACCCGATCGAGGGCCCACAGGTTTTGCGCGCAAGTCTGTCGAGATCCCTCAGTCAGAAGAAGAGCCCCACGCCCCCTCACATGCACTCAAAAAACACCACCGGTCTTGTCTTCTTGCTTTATCAATAAGATATATCTTAAGTTGTATCTAAATCCGAAGAGAGAACGGGAAAATGAGAGAGCATCATCCCCATCGAGAGCATGTTGACGGCCGCGACGGCTTCGCCCCCGGGCGTTTACGCGGTAGCCGTGGGCCGCGGGTCTTCGCCCCCGGTGATCTGAAATTGTTGTTGCTGGCGCTGATCGCCGAACAGCCGTGCCACGGCTACGATCTGATCCGCCAGATCGAAGGCATGTTCGAGGGCGCCTACAGCCCAAGCCCGGGCGTGATTTACCCGACGCTGACCTTCCTGGAAGAAAGCGAACTGATTCTGGGTGACGCCGAAGGCGGGAAAAAACGCTACAGCGTGACCGACGCCGGTCGTCTTTCTTTAAGCGAGCAAGCGATTGCCCTGGATGGCGTGCGCATGCGCATTGATGTCAGCAAGCGCTCATTGCGCGGGCATGACCGTCCGGCGGAGATCCACGAAGCCGTGCACAACCTGCGCCATGCCCTGCATATGCATCACGGGCGCTGGAGCCCGGAAGAAATCCTGCGTGTTCGCGACCTGCTGAACAACACCGCCAAGGCCATCGTCGACGGCCCGGCCGTTCAATCCGCACCGGAGAAAGCCGAATGACTGCAGTTAATGTGCAAACGATTAATGTGCAAACGATTCACCGTGTCAGCCATGAGATCAAACGTCGTCGCCTGGAAGTGCTGCGAGTAGTCGACCTGACGCCACGCATGCGCCGGATCACGCTGGGTGGGCCGCAGCTGGCCGGGTTTGTCAGCCTGGGCACCGATGATCATGTAAAGCTGCTATTCCCCCAGACGGCCGCCGAACAGGCAGCGCTGGAAACCCTGGTGCTCGGCGCTGGCAAAGATGGCGGCCCAATGCCTGCCATGCGCGACTACACGCCACGACGCTATGACCTGGAAACCCTTGAACTGGACATCGACTTTGTCCTGCACGGCGACGGCCCTGCGTCGACCTGGGCCGAGCAGGCCAAGCCCGGCCAGTACCTGCATATCGGTGGGCCGCGCGGTTCGATGGTTGTACCGGACATCTTCGACAGCTATCTGCTGATCGGCGACGAAACCGCCCTGCCCGCCATCGCCCGCCGCCTTGAAGGCCTGAGTGCCAATCGTCGCGCGCTGGTGGTCGTTGAAGTGGAAAACGCTGCCGAACAGCAAACACTGGACAGCGCCGCGCAGGTCGAGGTGATCTGGGTGTTGCGCCAGGGCGGTCAACAGGATCTGTTGAGCACCGTGCAGCAACTGCAAATGCCGACCGGCGAGCTCTATGCCTGGGTGGCGACTGAAACCAAGGTGTCCCGACAGATTCGCCGGGTGCTGCACGATGAACACCGGCTCAATGAAGCGTTCGTCAAGGCCGTCGGGTATTGGCGATTGGAGGGTGGTGACGAAGAGTGACTCCGAAAGGATCTGTTGTAGCAGCTGCCGCCAGGCCGCGTTCGGCCACGAAGTGGTCGTAATCCAGACGACTCAATCTTCACGTCGAAACGCAGCATGGTTTTTAACGACTGCTGCGCTCGAACGCGACTGCGAAGCGAGCACAGCCTTCGGTAGCGGCTACAGGACTTGCATCGCTTAACGTCTCCCCCGCCACCGATCCACCCCAACCAGCACCAGCGAAACCAGCACAAACCCCATCCATATCCCACCGGCATTGATGAACACCTGTGGGTAACCCAACCGGTCAACATCGATAAAGGGATATTGGTACAACCCCAGCGAATGCCCGCGCAGCAGGGCGTAGGCGAAATACACCAGCGGGTAGATCGCCCACCCTGCGATGTGCTTGAGACGCAATGTCCCTTTCGGTACACACCACCACCAATACAGGATGAACAACAAGGGCATCACGTCATGCAACAACTCGTCAGCCAGCAGTTGCCAGCCTTGCGGATGCCAGAGATGGCGCAGCAACAGGCTGTAAGCCAGATTGACCACCGCAATGCTTACCGCGATCCCGCTGCTGACCCACGGCTGAAGAAAGAAATCCCGTCCCTTCGACACTCGCCTACTCAGCGCGTAGGTCAGCACCACTGCGACCAGCGTGTTGTTGAGTACTGTAAAGAAACTGAAGAAGTTCACCAGCCCGCCCAGCAGGCTGGCCTCAGCCGTCCAGCGAGAGTAAAGGATCAGATACTGCTGAATGACTAGTCCCGACCAGCCCAACACTGCGGCAACCGCTATAAAACCACGCATCCGGCGTGAAGGCTGAGATTGTCCGTTGTGCATCCCTTTTCCCTAGATTGGGCGTTTTGTGCGCTGCAATTTTACGTACAAGGCTTCAACTTTCTCACGCGCCCATGGAGTTTTGCGCAGGAAGGTCAGGCTCGACTTGATGCTCGGATCGCTCTTGAAGCAGCGAATATCAATGCGCTCGGCCAGCCCCGACCATCCGTAGTGTTCAACCAGTGCGGTGAGAATCTGTTCCAGGGTCACGCCGTGCAGCGGGTTGTTGTTCGGTGCAGTCATGCCAGGCCTTTGAACGAAGAAAGAAAAGGAAGCCGCGCACCTTAGCCGAGGGCATCGTCGGGTGGAAGGGCTCTATGCGCTAGAAAGTGAACTGTAGGTGAAATGGAAAAGATCGGCGCCCGAACCCTATGCGCAGGTCGGGGGCCTACGAACAAAACCCGTCGTATCTTGATCGCGGCAACGCTCTCAAGTTCAAAGGCAGCTGCGTCCAGGGGGCGATCCTTCCGATAGAGCGGGTCTGGACACCAACGATCAATGGCCTGCCGGGGATATCGCGCGGGTTACTACTACAGTAATGCCAAGGCCACTGACGTTTATAAAGACCGCAACGACCAGCCTGCTGCGTTGAATGGCCAAGCCTATCGCAGCAGTTCGAGTAAACACGGGGTCTGGCTGGGTGTGCAGCAGCTCATCAACCAGGCCCGCGCCTGATCCTCATCTACAGTAAACATGCGTGGGAATACCCTTAACGTCACGGAGAACCACACTATGAGCACTGACGGTCCTTTCAGTCCAAGCCGCCTGCCGCCGAACCTGCTCGGTATCCTGCTGCTGCTGATGGGCTTGGCCTTGTTGGCCGGGGGGATCAAGCTGAGCATGCTCGGCGGCTCGCTTTATTACCTGCTGGCCGGTATCGGCCTGGTCGTGACCGGTTTTTTGCTGCTCGCTGCACGCCGTGCCGCTCTGAGCCTGTACGCACTGGTGCTGTTCGCCAGTACGGTGTGGGCATTGTGGGAAGTCGGCCTGGACTGGTGGCAACTGGTGCCACGTCTGGCGCTGTTGTTTGCCTTCGGTATCGTTCTGCTGCTGCCGTGGTTGCGCCGCCCGTTGCAGAGCGGCCAAAACGCGACGATGGGTACCAGCGCGCTGAGCTTGGCCGTGGTCCTCGCCGGCGCTACGGCGCTGGCCAGCCAGTACACCAACCCAGGTGAAATCAAGGGCCAGCTGGAGCGCGATGCAGTACCCGGCATGACCAACACCGCCCCGGCCATGCCCGACGGTGACTGGAATTCCTATGGTCGCAGCGCTCATGGCGACCGTTACTCGCCGCTGACGCAGATCACTGTGCAAAACGTCAGTAAGCTGGTGCCGGCCTGGACCTATCGCACCGGTGACCTCCCAGGGCCTGGCGATCCAGGTGAAACCACCGCCGAAAACACCCCGCTGAAAGTCAACGGCATGCTCTATGTCTGCACGCCCCACAGCCGGGTGATCGCGCTGGACCCGGACACCGGCAAGGAAATCTGGCGCTTCGATCCTAAGTTGAGCACGCAGAATGCGGCGAACTTCAAAGGTTGGGCACACATGACCTGCCGTGGTGTGTCATACCACGATGACGCGGCCTACGCCGCCACTGCCACTAAGAAAATCCCGGCCAAGCCAGCTACCAAGCCAGCGACCAGGAAGCCAGCTGCAACGCCAACTGCCATTCCAGTCGCTGCGATTGTCGCCAACGTGTGCCCGCGGCGCATATTCCTGCCGACCGCCGACACGCGTCTGATCGCCCTGAACGCCGACACCGGCAAGATGTGCGAAGACTTCGGCGACAAGGGTCAAGTCGACCTGCGCGCCAACATCGGCACCTTCGCCCCTGGCGGCTACTACTCCACCTCGCCACCGGCGGTGACCAGGAACCTGGTGGTCATTGGCGGCCACGTCACCGACAACGTCTCCACCGATGAGCCAAGCGGCGTGATCCGCGCGTTCGACGTGCACACCGGTCGCCTGGTGTGGAACTGGGACAGCGGCAATCCGGAAAACACCACCCCGATTATTGAAGGCCAGACCTACACCCGCAACTCACCGAACATGTGGTCCATGTTCAGCGTCGACGAAAAACTCGGCATGCTTTACCTGCCGATGGGCAACCAGACACCTGACCAGTGGGGCGGTGGTCGCACCCCTGAATCGGAAAAATACAGCGCGGGCCTGACCGCACTCGACATCGACACCGGCCACGTACGCTGGACCTTCCAGTTCACTCACCATGACCTGTGGGACATGGACGTCGGTGGTCAACCTTCGCTCGTGGACATGAAAACCACTGACGGTGTAAAAAAGGCGGTCCTCGCGTCGACCAAGCAAGGCAGCATCTACGTGCTGGATCGCAGCACCGGCAGACCGATTGTCCCGATCAATGAAGTGCCGGTTCCGCAAGGCGCGGTAGCTAGCGACCATACCTCCCCGACTCAGCCCAGGTCCGACCTGAACTTCATGCCGCCGCCCCTCAAAGAGCGCGATATGTGGGGCGTGACGCCATTCGATCAGATGCTTTGCCGGATCACTTTCAAATCCATGCGTTATGACGGCCCGTTCACCCCGCCATCGCTGCAAGGTTCGGTCATCTATCCCGGCAACTTCGGTGTGTTCGACTGGGGCGGTTTGTCTATCGACCCGGTGCGGCAAATCGCCTTCGTGAACCCTAGCTACATGGCGTTCAAATCCAGGTTGATCCCGGCTGCGCAAATCGCCGCCCAAGGCCCACGCAAAAGCGAAACCCAAGGCGTCCAGCCGAACAAAGGCGCTCCGTATGGCGTGATCCTCGAAGCGCTGCTGTCGCCGATGGGCTTACCTTGCCAGGCTCCGGCCTGGGGTTATGTGGCCGCAGTGGACTTGACCACGCAAAAAACCATCTGGAAACACAAAAACGGCACCGTACGTGACAGCTCGCCGATTCCGATCCCTCTGAGCATGGGCGTGCCAAGTCTGGGCGGGACCTTCACCACCGCAGGAGGCGTTGCCTTCCTCAGCGGCACCCTCGACCAGTACCTGCGTGCCTACGACGTTAAAAACGGCAAGCAGCTGTGGGAAGGTCGCCTGCCAGCAGGTGCCCAAACCACCCCGATGACCTACACCGGTAAAGATGGCAAGCAATACGTGCTGGTCATGGCTGGCGGTCACGGCTCGCTGGGCACCAAACAGGGCGACTACCTCCTGGCGTTCAAACTGCCGGATTAAGCCTTGGCGGCAGTAAAGGAAGGGCGGCTACCGAGAAGTGGTCGCCTTTTTTCCGGGCGATGGCTGAAGATCGCAGCCTGCGACAGCCAAGCGGCGAACCTGTCTGCCACCTGCAGCCTTGCATGAAATACCTGCTAACAACCGCTCCCCATTGAAACCACCGCTCACCTGCCCCATCTATCTTCCATACCCAATTGTGCAGGTGCCCCCATGAGCGACCAGCAAGAATTCCCGGAAAACCCGAGCGACTACGCCGATCCAGAAAACGCCGAACACCACGCCACGGGCACCGGTCTGGCCCTCCCCGGGCAGAATCTGCCGGACAAGGTCTACATCATCCCGATCCATAATCGACCGTTCTTCCCCGCGCAAGTGTTGCCGGTGATCGTCAACGAAGAGCCCTGGGCCGAAACCCTGGACCTGGTCAGCAAATCCGATCATCACTCCCTGGCCCTGTTCTACATGGACACCCCCCAGGAAGATCCTCGGCATTTCGACACCTCGAGCCTGCCGCTCTACGGCACCCTGGTGAAGGTCCATCACGCCAGCCGCGAGGGCGGCAAACTGCAATTCGTCGCCCAAGGCCTGACTCGAGTGCGCATTCGCACCTGGCTCAAACACCATCGCCCACCGTATCTGGTGGAAGTCGAATACCCGCACCAACCGAGCGATCCGACCGACGAGGTCAAGGCTTACGGCATGGCGCTGATCAACGCGATCAAGGAACTGCTGCCGCTCAACCCGCTGTACAGCGAAGAGTTGAAGAACTACCTCAACCGCTTTAGCCCCAACGATCCGTCACCGTTGACCGACTTCGCCGCGGCACTGACCTCGGCCACCGGCAACGAGCTGCAAGAAGTGCTCGACTGCGTGCCCATGCTCAAGCGCATGGAAAAAGTCTTGCCGATGCTGCGCAAGGAAGTCGAAGTCGCGCGGTTGCAGAAAGAAATCTCTGCCGAAGTGAACCGCAAGATCGGCGAGCACCAACGTGAGTTTTTCCTCAAGGAACAGCTCAAGGTCATCCAGCAGGAGCTAGGTCTTACGAAGGACGACCGCAGCGCCGATATTGAACAATTCGAGCAGCGGCTGGTGGGCAAAGTCCTGCCGCCTCAAGCGCAAAAGCGTGTCGAAGAGGAAATGAGCAAGCTGTCGATCCTCGAAACCGGCTCGCCGGAATACGCAGTGACCCGCAACTATCTGGAGTGGGCAACCGCGGTGCCGTGGGGCGTGTATGGCGAGGACAAACTCGACCTCAAATACGCACGCAAAGTGCTCGATCAACACCACGCCGGGCTCGGCGACATCAAGACCCGGATCCTCGAATTCCTCGCGGTGGGCGCCTACAAAGGCGAGATCAGCGGTTCCATCGTGCTGCTGGTGGGGCCGCCGGGTGTGGGCAAGACCAGCGTCGGCAAATCCATCGCCGAATCCCTCGGGCGGCCGTTCTATCGCTTCAGTGTCGGTGGCATGCGCGATGAGGCGGAGATCAAAGGCCACCGCCGGACCTACATCGGCGCCCTGCCGGGCAAGCTGGTGCAGGCACTTAAAGAAGTCGAAGTGATGAACCCGGTGATCATGCTCGACGAGATCGACAAGATGGGCCAGAGCTACCAGGGCGACCCGGCCTCGGCACTGCTGGAAACCCTCGATCCGGAACAGAACGTAGAGTTTCTCGACCACTACCTGGACCTGCGTCTGGACCTGTCGAAAGTGCTGTTCGTCTGCACGGCCAACACTCTGGATTCGATTCCCGGTCCGCTGCTTGACCGCATGGAAGTGATCCGCCTGTCGGGCTATATCACCGAAGAAAAGATCGCCATCGCCAAGCGCCACCTGTGGCCAAAACAGCTGGAAAAGGCCGGTGTATCCAAAGGCAGTCTGTCCATCAGCGACGGCGCCCTGCGCGCGGTGATCGACGGTTATGCACGCGAGGCCGGGGTGCGACAGTTGGAAAAGCAACTGGGCAAACTGGTGCGCAAATCGGTGATGAAGCTGATCGACGATCCGAATGCGCTGATCAAGATCGGCAACAAGGACCTGGAAGCCTCCCTCGGCATGCCGGTGTTTCGCAATGAGCAAGTGCTCAGTGGCACCGGGGTGATCACCGGGCTGGCGTGGACCAGCATGGGCGGCGCGACCCTGCCGATTGAAGCAACGCGGATTCACACGCTTAATCGCGGCTTCAAACTCACCGGGCAACTGGGTGACGTGATGAAGGAGTCAGCCGAGATCGCCTATAGCTACATCAGCTCCCACCTCAAGCAGTTCGGCGGTGATGCGAAGTTCTTCGACGAAGCCTTTGTCCATCTGCATGTACCCGAAGGTGCCACACCGAAAGACGGCCCAAGCGCCGGGGTAACCATGGCCAGCGCACTGCTGTCGCTGGCACGCAACCAGCCACCGAAAAAAGGTGTGGCCATGACCGGCGAACTGACCCTGACCGGCCATGTACTGCCGATCGGCGGCGTGCGCGAGAAAGTCATCGCCGCACGACGACAGAAGATCCACGAACTGATCCTGCCGGAACCCAACCGCGGAAACTTCGAAGAGCTGCCGGAATATCTGAAGGAAGGGATTACCGTGCACTTTGCCAAGCGCTTTGCGGATGTGGCGAAGGTGTTGTTCTGATACTGGCTTGAGGGCTTGATCCCACGCTCCCGCGTGGGATGCAGCCCGTGACGCTGCGCGTCACAGAAGCGGACGCAGAGCGTCCAGTGAGGCATTCCCACGCAGAGCGTGGGAACGATCAACAACCGTCGCCCGTCCCGCTCGTCACACTTTGTCTTATCTTCGGTTATGCTCGCCGTTCGTCGTGTATGACCGGAGTTTCCTGACCCATGTCCCCCACCCGCCTGCTCCTCCCCCTCAGCCTCGCCCTGCTCGCCGCCTGCGCCAGTCAACCCAGGCAGAATGTCAGTGTGGATAAACAGAGCGAGTGCCCTGTGCAGTTGAAGACCGGGCAGAACCTGATCCTGACCCTGCCGAGCAATCCGACCACTGGCTATCGCTGGGCGATTCAGGACTCGGCTGGGGGCGTGCTGCGCAGCCTCAGCCCCGAGGTCTATAGCAACACGCAAGACACAGGGCTGGTAGGCAGCGGCGGGCAGTCGACCTGGCGTTTTCAGAGCTTCGCGGCCGGTAACGGACGCTTGCGTCTGACATATTCACAGCCATGGGCGCCGGAGGTGCCGGCGGTGGAAACCTTCGACTGCCCGATTTTGGTTAACTGATCATGGGCTGGCTGATTCTTGCACTGATGGGCGCGGTGACATTCATCTACGGGCTGAGCGTTCATGCCGAACTGCTGTGCCTGGTGATCAAGCCGTTGCCGGTGCTGGCGTTGCTCGGCTGGTTGCACGATGCACCACCGCGCGACTATCGACGCTGGATCAGCCTGGGCCTGCTGTTTTCCCTACTCGGCGATGTGCTGCTGGCATGGCCGGCAGACTTGTTTGTATTCGGCCTCGCAGCATTTTTGATCGCGCACCTGGTCTATCTGAAAGCGTATTTGAGTGACTGCCGTCGGCTGGCGCTGTTGCCGCTGTTACTGGCTTTCGGTGTCGGGGCGCTGTTGCTGGGAGTCCTGATATCCCATGGCCTTGGCCCGTTGCTGATTCCGGTGATTGTTTACGGCCTGGCCATCAGCGCCATGGTCTGGAGGGCGCTGGCACGCTTGGGCAGCACGGCGCCCAAGCGTTCGGCTTTGCTCGCGGCCGGCGGTGCCGTGGCGTTTGTGTTCTCCGACAGTGTGATTGGCATCAGCCGCTTTGTGGTGGCCTTCGAGGCCGCGCCGTACCTGATCATCCTCAGTTACTGGCTGGGGCAATGGGGGATTGCGGCGTCGGCGTTTGCGCAGCCTCGCCACGAGCAGGTTTAGATAGATCGTTCCCACGCTCCCGCTTGGGAATGCAGCCCGTGACGCTGCGCGTCACAGAAGCGGACGCGGAGCGTCCAGTGAGGCATTCCCACGCAGAGCGTGGGAACGATCAGCGTGGGAGCGGGGGAACGATCACCCCCGGCGCTTTATCAGACAGAACGCGCATCCCCTCGTTAACCCGGCTAAAATGCCGGCCTTTTCCACCTACACCGCTGGAACCGCCGTGAGCAAAGAATCCGATCGCCTTTTCGCCCAGCCCCTGCCTCAGGTGCCGGACTTCGCCTTCAATGAGGACGTGGTGCGGGTGTTCCCGGACATGATCAAGCGTTCTGTGCCGGGTTATCCGACCATTGTCGAGAACCTGGGCGTGCTGGCAGCACAGTTCGCCCAGCCCAACAGCGTGCTGTACGACCTGGGTTCCTCCCTCGGTGCAGTGACCCAAGCCTTGCGCCGTCACGTGCGCACCGACGGTTGCCGGGTGATCGCAGTGGATAACTCGGCGGCGATGGTCGAGCGCTGCCGCGAATACCTGAACGGGCAGGACTCGATGTTCCAGGAGCTGCTGCCGGTAGAAGTGATCGAGGGCGATATCCTCGCGCTGCAGTTCCAACCGGCCTCGGTGGTGGCGCTGAACTTCACTCTGCAATTCATTGCCCCTGAACAGCGCCTGGCGCTGCTGAGCCGTATTCGCCAGTCCTTGTTGCCGGGCGGCGCGCTGATTCTCTCGGAGAAGCTGCGCTTCGTTGACGCCCAGGAGCATGCGCTGCTCACCGACCTGCATATCGCCTTCAAACGCGCCAACGGCTACAGCGAACTGGAAATTGCCCAGAAGCGCAGTGCCATTGAAAACGTAATGAAACCCGACAGCCTCGAAGAACACCGCGAACGCCTGCTGGCGGCCGGGTTCTCGAAAGTCGTGCCGTGGTTCCAGTGTCTTAACTTTGCCTCGTTGATTGCCTTGCCATGATTGATCTGTCTCCCCTCGCCCGCCGTCTGGCCGGCACCCCGTTGGCCGAATGGGCCAACGGCCTGCAAGCGCAACTGGACACCAAAATGCAAAAGGGTCACGGCGACCTGGAGCGCTGGCAGAGTGCGCTGGATGCCCTGCCGAAGATTATGCCGAGCCAGGTCGACTTGCGGGACGGCTTGACCCTCGACACCGACTGCGACGACGAAACCCGCGCGCAGATGCGCACCGCGCTGATGGGCCTGTGCCCGTGGCGCAAGGGGCCGTTCGACCTGTTCGGTGTACATGTCGACACAGAATGGCGCTCTGACTGGAAATGGTCACGGGTCGCCCCGCATCTGGACCTCAAGGGCAAACGGGTGCTGGATGTCGGCTGCGGCAACGGCTACTACATGTGGCGCATGCTCGGCGCCGGCGCCGACAGCGTGATCGGCGTCGATCCGAACTGGCTGTTCTTCTGTCAGTTTCAAGCGGTACAGCGTTATCTGTCAGAACCGTCGGCGTGGCATCTGCCGTTTCCCTTTGAAGACCTGCCAGCGAATCTGGAAGGCTTCGACATGGTGTTTTCCATGGGGGTGTTCTACCACCGGCGCTCGCCGATCGAGCATTTGCTGGCGCTCAAGGATTGCCTGGTAAAAGGTGGTGAGCTGGTGCTGGAGACCTTGGTGGTGGAAGGCGATGTCCATCAAGTGCTGGTACCGGAAGACCGCTACGCGCAGATGCGCAATGTCTGGTTCCTGCCGTCGGTGCCGGCACTGATGCTATGGCTGCGCCGCGCCGGGTTCAGCGATGTGCGGTGCGTGGATGTCAGTGTGACCAGTGTCGAGGAACAACGTGCAACTGAGTGGATGAAGTTTCAGTCGCTGAGCGATTTCCTCGATCCCGACGATCACAGCAAGACGATCGAAGGCTTGCCGGCGCCGATGCGTGCGGTGATTGTGGCCAGGAAGTAGTTCGCAGTTCCCTGAGGCGATGCAGAACTAATGTGGGAGCGGGGGGGGGGGGGGGGGGGGGGGGGGGGGGGGGGGGGGGGGGGGGGGGGGGGGGGGGGGGGGGGGG
>NZ_JBWKQB010000007.1:0-165368 GCF_059418545.1 Pseudomonas sp. GW821-FHT07G10
CAGGTAGGGGTTTTGTTTTGCGCGCGATTTGTCGGCGCGGGCGTGCTCGCGATGGCGATTTCGAAGACGCCATGGCGCGCACTCGAGTGTCGACCGGCTGCTCCTGCAGCTTTCAGGCACGCGCTGCTGCCCCGGCCCTCCGACAGTGCTAAGGTTCGGCCCTAGCTTTTGCATTTTCCAAGGAAGCCTTTATGCCGGACGCGACGTCCCTCAGTGCTGGTTTTATGGTGGTTCACGGCAACCGCCTGGACGAGTTGCGTAGTCTTGTAGTCAGTTGGATGCGGCGCTACCCGCTCACCCCCCTGGAAAATGAAATCGCCCTGGTGCAGAGCAACGGCATCGCCCAGTGGTTGAAGCTCGCGCTGGCTGAAGACCCGCAAGATGACGATATGGGCGGCTGTGGAATAGCGGCCGCCATCGATGTGCAATTGCCTGGCAGCTTTATGTGGCAGCTTTATCGTATGGTGTTGGGGCGTGATGAAATTCCGGCCAAATCCCTGCTGGATAAAGCCCCGCTGACCTGGCGGCTGATGCGCTTGTTGCCAGAGCTGATTGATCAGCCGCACTTCGAACCCTTGCAACGCTTTCTTACCCACGACACAGATCTACGTAAGCGCTATCAATTGGCTGAACGCTTGGCGGATCTGTTCGATCAATACCAGGTATATCGAGCCGACTGGCTGGAAGACTGGGCAGCAGGTCGCCATCAACTGCGCAATGGCAGAGGCGAAGCCAAGGCGCTGACGCCTGCAAATTGCTGGCAGGCTGAGTTGTGGCGAGCGTTGCTGCTGGATGTGGGTGAGCAGGGCATGGCGCAAAGTCGTGCCGGAGTTCATCAACGCTTCATTGAGCGGATCAACAGCCTGGATACAGCTCCCAAAGGATTGCCCTCCCGAGTGATCGTTTTCGGCATTTCTTCATTACCGGCCCAGGCCTTGGAAGCTCTTGCTGGATTGGCGCGTTTCAGTCAGGTTTTGCTTTGCGTGCATAACCCATGTCGTCACCATTGGGCCGACATCGTCGCCGATAAAGACCTGCTACGGCACCAATACAAGCGTCAGGCGCGCAAGGCGGGAATGCCCGCGGCGCTCGATCCGCAAACCCTGCATCAACATGCTCATCCGTTGTTGGCCGCGTGGGGCAAACAGGGTCGCGACTACATCAATCTGCTCGACAGCTATGATGACCCCAACAGCTATCGTTCGGCCTTTCGCGATGGGCGGATCGATCTGTTCAGCGAAAGCCAGCCGCAGAATATGCTTAACCAGTTGCAGGACGATATCCTCGAACTGCGCCCCCTGAATGAAACCCGTGAACATTGGCCAAGTGTTGACCTTGTACACGATGAGTCGATCCGTTTTCACATCGCCCACAGCGCCCAGCGTGAAGTCGAAATTCTTCACGACCAATTACTCGCCCGCTTCAGCGCCGATCCGCAATTGCGCCCTCGCGATGTGATCGTGATGGTCCCGGATATCGACAGTTACGCTCCGCATATCCGCGCCGTGTTCGGCCAACTGGAGCGAGATGACCGACGTTTCGTTCCCTTCACTCTGACTGACCAAGGCCAACGCGGCCGCGATCCACTGCTGATAGCCGTGGAACATCTGCTCAAATTGCCCGACAGTCGTTTCCCGGTCAGCGAGATTCTCGATCTGTTGGATGTTCCAGCCTTACGTGCTCGATTCGGCGTAGAGGAGCGTGACCTGCCGACCTTGCATCGCTGGATTGAAGGCGCCGGTATTCGCTGGGGCATGAATGCCGAACAGCGCGCAGGGCTTGGTCTACCGGATGAGTTGGAGCAGAACAGTTGGCGTTTCGGCCTGCGGCGCATGCTGCTCGGTTATGTTGTAGGCAGCGGAGCGGCTTGTGACGGCATCGAACCTTACGATGAAATAGGTGGTCTGGACGCGGCGTTGATCGGCCCGCTGGTCGCGTTGCTTGATGCCTTGCAGATTGCCCACCAGGAACTCTCGTTACCTGCTCCGCCGCAGCAATGGGGGGAGCGCCTGCATGCGTTATCGCAGCTGTTCTTCCTGGCAAGCAATGAGCATGACGACTACCTCCTGGCCCAGCTCGAAGAGTTGCGCGAAAGCTGGTTGGAGACTTGTGAGTCGGTAGGTTTGCAGGATGAGTTACCGCTGACCGTCGTCCGTGAGGCCTGGCTGGCGGGGCTTGATCAGGGGCGCTTGTCGCAACGCTTTCTGGCCGGTGCGGTGAATTTCTGCACCTTGATGCCGATGCGCGCTATCCCTTTCAAACTGGTCTGCTTGCTTGGCATGAATGACGGCGACTATCCGCGCGCGCAACCGCCGCTGGACTTCGACCTGATGGGTAGCGATTACCGTCCCGGCGACCGCTCGCGGCGTGAGGATGATCGCTATTTGCTGCTCGAAGCCTTGCTCTCGGCGCGTGATCAGCTCTACATCAGCTGGGTCGGCCGCAGCATTCGTGACAACAGCGAGCGTCCGGCTTCAGTGTTGATAGGTCAGTTGCGCGATCATCTGGCCAGCGGTTGGCATCTGTCGAACAGCGATGAGTCGCTTGTTGATGCAATGACCCAGGAACATCCACTGCAACCCTTCAGCGCCCGTTATTTCCATGAAGGCGACGGACTGTTCAGCTACGCCCGAGAGTGGCAGTTGCTTCACCAGACACACGAGGCAGTCGCCGAGCTTCCAGCGCTGACGGCCTATGTTCAGGAAGAACCACTGAGCCTGGGCCAGTTGCAGGATTTCCTGCGAAACCCGGTACGACACTTCTTCAGCCAACGGCTCAAGGTGTTTTTCGAGGCCGCCGAGGCACCTCTGGCGGATGAGGAACCCTTTGTACTTGATGCGTTGCAACGCTATAGCCTGAGCGACAGTTTACTTGAAGCGGCGCTTACCCATCCGGATCAACCCGAGCTGGCCTTGGAGGCTCAAGCAAAACGCCTGCAGGGCAGCGGTCTGTTACCAATGGCCGGTTTTGGTGAGTGCTTGCAACAGGAGTTGATCGAGCCACTGCCTGACTTGCTGCAACGCTATCAACAGTTGCTGGCTTTATGGCCGACGCCGCTCAACAGTGCCTTGCCGGTGAGTCTCGAGCAGCATGGTGTCAGCCTCGAGGGCTGGCTCAGTGGTCTGCATCAGCGCAGCGATGGAGGATTGTTGGCTATCACCGCGATTCCCAACAGCATTGGTTCAATCAAGACCCGCAAATGGCATCGGCTGACTCGGCCCTGGGTCAATCATCTGGCGGCTTGCGCGAGCGGGTTGTCGCTGACCACGGCGCTGGTGGCCAGTGACGACACCTTGTTGCTGGCTCCCATAGAGCATAGCGCAGCCCTTAATTCTTTGGGCGATCTGTTGCAGGCCTGGCAATCGGGCATGCGTCTGCCATTGCCGGTTGCGGTGAAGACTGCCTTCGCCTGGCTTGGCCAGACCGATCCGGTCAAAGCCGAAGCGGCCGCATGCAAGGCCTATGAAGGCGACGGTCAGACCACCAACGGTGAGCGTCGCGAAAGCCCGGCATTGGCCCGACAGTTTCCCGATTACAGCGCACTCGTCGCTGACGAAACCTTCGCTGATTGGTGTAACGCCCTCTACCGGCCACTGCTTGAAGCCCCGTGGCGATCGTTGGCCAGCGAGGAGGTTCGCTCATGACAACCAAGACACCTCTGGCGCTGGCTTTCCCCTTGCGCGGCAGCCAACTGATCGAGGCCAGCGCCGGGACCGGCAAGACCTTCACCATCTCGGCGCTCTACCTGCGGCTGGTGCTCGGTCACGGTGGCGAGGTCGCCGGTTTTGGCCGCGAGTTGCTGCCACCGCAGATTCTGGTGGTGACCTTCACGGATGCCGCGACCAAGGAGCTGCGTGAGCGTATCCGCACTCGTCTTGCCGAGGCTGCGCGGTTTTTCCGTGACGAAACGCCAGCACCGGATGACTTGATCGCCGAGTTGCGCGAGCAATACAGCCCTGAGCAATGGGCAACTTGCGCCAATCGTCTGGACATCGCCGCTCAATGGATGGATGAGGCCGCGGTATCAACGATTCACAGTTGGTGTCAGCGCATGTTGCGCGAGCACGCCTTCGACAGCGGCAGCCTGTTTACCCAGACCCTGGAAACCGATCACAGCGATTTGCTCGGTGAAGTGCTGCGCGATTACTGGCGACTGTTTTGCTACCCGATGCAGGGTGATGCGCTGAACTGGGTTCGTGCCAATTGGGGAGGCCCGGCTGCGTTGTTGCCGCGCGTGCGTGCCTTGTTCGCAAGCGAGCAAGGTCTTGATGATGGAAAAGAGCCTGCCGAGCTGATTACCGCTTGCCTGCAAGAGCGGCGCGAAGCCCTTCTGCAACTCAAGACCCCATGGCTGCAATGGGCGGCCGAGCTGCGGGATATCTGTCTGCAAGGTGTCGCTGAAAAGACCGTCGATGGGCGCAAGATGCAGGCGCGTTACTTCGAACCCTGGTTTGAGAAAATCAGCGCCTGGGCCGAGGACGAGTCTCAAGAGCAACTGGATATCGGCACCGGTTTCAGTCGTCTGACACCGGACGGTATGGCCGAAGCCTGGAAAGGCCAGGCGCCAGACCATCCGGGGCTGGACGCCATGCCCGGCCTGAAAGCCAGTCTGGATGCCTTGCCGACCCCGGATGCTGCAGTGCTGCAACATGCGGCCAAGTGGGTCGGTACGCGCTTCGAAGAAGAAAAGCGTCGCCGCGCCGAAATGGGTTTCGACGACATGCTGCTGCGGCTTGATGCCGCCTTGCAGGCCGACGCTGGCGAGCGTCTGGCAACGTTGATTCGCGAGCAGTTCCCGGTCGCGCTGATCGATGAGTTCCAGGACACCGACCCGGTGCAGTACCGGATCTTCGAAAGTATTTACCGCATCGAAGACAACAATCCCGAATGCGGTCTGTTCCTGATCGGCGACCCGAAGCAGGCGATCTATGCCTTCCGTGGCGCCGATATCTACACCTACCTGCGCGCGCGTCAGGCCACCAGTGGCCGCCTGCATACCCTGGGCACTAACTTCCGCTCCAGCCATGGCATGGTCGGCGCGGTGAACCACGTATTCGAGCGCGCCGAGTCGCGCGAGCATGGCCGTGGTGCGTTTCTGTTCCGGGAAAAGACTGGCGAGAACCCCGTCCCCTTTCTGCCTGTTGCTTCTCAGGGACGTAAAGAAGATTTGCAGATTGATGGTCAACCTGTGCCTGCGCTGAATATCTGGCAGTTGTCTGCCGAGCAGCCATTGTCCGGTGTGGTTTACCGGCAGCAACTGGCCGCCGCCTGCGCCAGTGAAATCGTCGCGCTGCTCAATGGCGGCCAGCAGGGCCACGCGGGATTCGTTCGCGACGGTCAGGATATGCGAGGCCTGCTCCCGGCCGATATCGCGATTCTGGTGCGTGACGGCAAAGAGGCCCAGGCGGTACGCGGTGAGTTGTCCGCCCGCGGGGTACGCAGCGTTTACCTCTCGGACAAGGACTCGGTGTTCGCAGCTCAAGAAGCCCACGATCTGTTGGCCTGGCTGAAGGCTTGCGCCGAACCGGATGTCGAGCGGCCGTTACGTGCTGCGCTGGCTTGTATCACACTGGATCTGCCATTGGCCGAGCTGGAGCGCTTGAATCAGGACGAACTGGCCTGGGAAGCGCGGGTGATGCAGTTCCGTGGTTATCGGGCGATCTGGCGCAGCCAGGGCGTGTTGCCGATGCTGCGCCGTCTGCTGCATGACTTTCAGTTGCCCCAGGCGTTGATTGCTCGAAGCGATGGCGAGCGGGTGCTGACCAATCTGCTGCACCTGTCCGAGTTGTTGCAGCAAGCCGCCGCCGAACTGGATGGCGAACAAGCCTTGATTCGGCATTTGGCCGAGCATCTGGCGTTGTCCGGTCAGGCGGGTGAAGAGCAGATTTTGCGGCTGGAAAGTGACGAGCAACTGGTCAAAGTGGTGACCATCCACAAGTCCAAAGGCCTTGAATATCCGTTGGTGTTTCTGCCGTTCATCTGCTCGGCAAAACCGGTGGATGGCAGTCGCCTGCCGCTGCATTACCACGACGACTCGGGCAAGGCGCAAGTGTCGTTGAAGCCCACCGCAGAGCTGATCGCCCAAGCTGATGACGAGCGTCTGGCTGAAGACCTGCGGTTGCTCTACGTTGCGTTGACCCGCGCGCAACACGCCTGCTGGTTGGGTGTCACGGACCTCAAACGCGGCAATAACAACAGTTCGGTCCTGCACCTGTCGGCGTTGGGCTATCTGCTCGGTGGTGGCTTGTCGTTGACCGAATCGGCCGGTCTGAGCCGCTGGCTGGAAGACTTGCAGCAAGGCTGTGAGGCAATCAGTTGCAGCGAAATGCCCGAAGCGAGCGAAATCCGTTTCAACCCGCCGCGCAATGAAGCCGTTTTGCTCGCGCCGTTGATTCCCAAGCGCAAGGCTGCCGAGAACTGGTGGATTGCCTCTTACAGCGCCTTGCGTATTGGCGAGAGTATGAGCGCCGGTAGCGACGAAGCGCCGGAAAGTCCGCAAGCGCAGAAGCTCTTCGATGATGAGCGACTCGACCCGGATGCACCTCGGGAAATGGTCGCCAGTGGTGGCGATATCCATCGTTTCCCCCGTGGACCGAACCCCGGGACCTTTCTCCATGGTTTGCTGGAGTGGGCCGGTAACGAAGGCTTTGCCGCCGATCGGCGAAGTGTCGAAGACGCCATCGCTCGGCGCTGCAACCGTCGTGGTTGGGAAGGCTGGATCGGCACCTTGAGCGATTGGTTGCTGCACCTGCTGCAAGCTCCGTTACGTATCGGTGCTGGACTGTCACCGGTGGTGTTCGAACAACTGACCCAGTACCGGGTCGAGATGGAGTTCTGGTTCGCCAGCCATAAAGTCGATGTGTTGAAACTCGATGAACTGGTGTGCCAATACACCCATAACGGTGTTACCCGGGTGGCGGCCGAGCCGGTGTTGCTCAATGGCATGTTCAAAGGTTTTATCGACCTGACGTTCGAGCACGAAGGGCGTTATTACGTCGCTGATTACAAATCCAACTGGCTGGGTGTCGATGATTCGGCCTACACCGAACTGGCGATGGAACAGTCGATTCTCGACAACCGTTACGACCTGCAATACGTGTTGTATCTGTTGGCCCTGCATCGCCAGCTCAAGGCACGACTCGCCGATTACGATTACGAGCGGCACATGGGCGGGGCGCTTTATCTGTTCTTGCGTGGCACCCGAGCGCCGAGCCAGGGCGTGTGCTTTACCCGTCCGCCACGGGAGTTGATCGAGCGTCTGGATCGGCTGTTTCAGGGCAAACCGGAGCAACCCAGGGCCGAGCCCGCCTGGGAACAAGGAGTATTGCTATGAGTCGTTCCCTTGCCGATTTACTGCCCACACCGTTGGCCGCTGAAAGCCTGGTCGGGCTGGTACCGCTGAGTCGAGCCGAAGATCTGCTGCTGTTGCTTGAGCGATGGGTCGAACGCGGTTGGCTGAGGGCGCTGGACAAAGCCTTTGTGGCCTTCCTTCACGAACTCGAACCTCAAGGCGACTCGCTGGTGCTGCTTGCGGCGGCGTTGACCAGTCACCAACTGGGTCACGGGCACGTCTGTCTGGATCTGTTCGAGACCCTCAAGGAGCCGGACTTCGCCCTGTCGTTGCCGCCGGAAGGGGATGTGCACACAGGCGCCATGCTGTTGCCGTCGCAACTGCTCGAAGCACTGGACGGCGCGCACTGGTGCAAGGTGTTGGCGTCCAGCCGATTGGTGGCGCTGGCCGCCGATAGCCGTGACGATGCGCAGCAGCGCCCTTTGGTGTTGTCCGGCAAGCGTTTGTACTTGCGTCGTTACTGGGCTTACGAGCGGCGCATCGATACCGCGTTGCGTCAGCGACTCGCGGCCCATGAAGCAACGCCCGATGATCTGCCCGAGCGCTTGAGTGGCTTGTTCGGCGCGGCCAAGAGCGGGGTGCCGATCGATTGGCAGAAGCTCGCCTGTGCTCTGGCCACTCGCGGCGCCTTCAGCATCGTCACTGGCGGACCGGGTACCGGTAAGACCACCACCGTGGTGCGTCTGCTGGCCCTGTTGCAGGCGCCGGCCGTGGAGTCCGGCAAACCGCTGAGAATCCGTCTCGCCGCACCCACCGGCAAGGCCGCCGCACGACTGACCGAATCCATCAGCCAACAGGTTCGTACGTTGGCAGTCGCTGACAGCGTGCGGGACAAAATCCCCTCTGAAGTCACCACTGTGCACCGCTTGCTCGGCAGCCGTCCGGGCACCCGTCATTTCCGCCACCACGCCGGTAATCGTTTGCCGCTGGATGTGCTGGTGGTCGACGAAGCCTCGATGATCGACCTGGAGATGATGGCCAACCTGCTCGATGCCTTGCCGACACATGCCCGTCTTGTGTTGCTTGGCGACAAGGATCAATTGGCCTCGGTGGAGGCCGGTGCGGTACTTGGTGATTTGTGCCGCGATGCCGAGGCCGGTTGGTACAGCCCTCAGACTCGCGTCTGGCTGGAGGCGGTCAGTGGTGAACATCTGAGTGCCAGCGGTTTGCAGGAAGACACCGAGGGCGTTCATCCATTGGCTCAGCAGGTGGTGATGTTGCGCCATTCGCGGCGTTTCGGTGAGGGCAGTGGTATTGGCCAATTGGCGCGCTGGGTCAATCAGCAGCAGGCCGATGAGGCACGCAAACTACTGGCCGTTCGCACCCATGCCGATTTGTTCTCGCTGACACTCAAGGGGGAGCAGGATCGCGCTCTGGAGCGGCTGTTGCTTGAAGGGCACGGCGAGGGGCCGCAGGGTTATCGGCATTACTTGAGTCTTCTACGCAGCCAGCGACCGACAGTCGACACTGCGCTTGAGGATCCACGCTGGACCGAATGGGCACGCAATGTGTTGCAGGCCTTCGATGCGTTCCAGTTGCTGTGTGCGGTGCGAAAAGGCCCTTGGGGCGTTGATGGCCTGAATCTGCGCATCACCAGTGCGCTGCTCAAGGCACGCCTGATCGACAGCGACCAGCAATGGTACGAAGGTCGCCCGGTGCTGATGACTCGCAACGATTACGGCTTGGGCTTGATGAATGGCGACATCGGCATTGCCCTGAAACTGCCGGAACGGGACGGCCCGCAGGCAGGTCGTCAGGTGCTGCGCGTGGCGTTTCCGCGCAACGATGGTCAGGGCGGTGTGCGCTTTGTGTTGCCCAGCCGGCTGAATGACGTGGAAACCGTGTACGCCATGACCGTGCACAAATCCCAGGGTTCTGAATTTACCCACACCGCATTGATTCTCCCGGATGCACTGAACCCGGTGCTGACCAAAGAGCTGATCTACACCGGGATTACCCGGGCCAAGGACTGGTTCAGTCTGATCGAGCCAAGGCCCGGTGTATTCGAAGAGGCGGTGCGGCGCAAGGTCAAGCGCTTGAGCGGGTTGATGCTTGAGTTGGGGTGAGCCGGTGCCGTGACGGTGGCGAGAGGGTTTCACCTCTCGCCACTAAGAATTGGCCAATTCCCGCGACGACTACTCCGCCACCAGCAGCATTTCCTGGGAGGGCAGGCCCATGAAGCGTCGGACCCGCTCCCCGGCCTGCTCATTGCGTATGGCGTGTGGTCTTGCATCCAGCTGAATATTCCCGCCTTCCATGAAAATCACCCGATCAGAAATCGACATCGCGAAGTCCATCTCGTGGGTCACGATCAGCATGGTCATACCTTCCTTCGCCAAATCGCGAATCACGTTCAATACGTCGCCCACCAGCTCCGGATCGAGGGCCGAAGTCGGCTCATCGAACAGCATGATCTTCGGCTCCATGGCCAATGCTCGGGCAATCGCTACCCGTTGTTGCTGGCCACCAGAAAGCTGATGCGGATATTTGTGTGCGTGGGCCAGCAGCCCGACCTTGTCCAGCAGTGCATACGCGCGTTGTTCGCTCAAGGGCTTGGCGCTGCCGTGGTAGCGCGGTGCCAGGGTTATGTTGTCGAGAATGCAGCGATGGGGGAACAGGTTGAAGTTCTGGAAAACCATCCCGATATGCCGCACGCCACTGCGAACCCGGGCGCTGTTGGGAGTGTCGTCGTGGCTGATGAAGCTTTCGCCGAACAGCTTGATCTCACCTTGATCAATACTTTCCAGGCCATTGATAGTACGGATCAACGAAGTTTTGCCCGAGCCTGACGGGCCGATGATCGAGATCACCTGACCACTGCCGACTTTCAGGTCGATGCCCTTGAGCACCTCGTGATTGCCATAGCGCTTGTGGATCTTTTCCAATTGCAGAACTGGTGCTACACCGTGGATGGCTGGAAGGCCGGTGGTGGCAATCAGCGGTGGGATTTGGGCCTTGAGTCGGGCCACGGCAGTTTCGTCGAGGGTTTGTGGTTTGCGTTGGTTCAGATCCAGATAGCGTTCCAGTCGGTGCAAAAACCAGCCGAACACGCTCACGATAAACACGTAATACACCGCTACCGCGCCGAGGGTTTCCATCACCAGGAAGTTTTGCGCGTACAGGCGCTGGCCGACGGTGAGCAGTTCGGTCAGGGAGATCACCGAGATCAGCGATGTCAGTTTCACCACGGTGATGTATTCGTTGATCAGCGTGGGCAGGGAAATGCGAAAGGCTTGAGGTATCACGATCAAACGCTGCAAGCCCAGAAAGCCGACACCCAGCGCCCGCCCGGCTTCTTTCTGACCCTTGGCCACCGAAATCAGGCCGCCGCGATGGATCTCTGCCATATACGCCGCTTCGGTTATCACCAGCGCGAACAACCCGGAGTAGAACGGATTGGACAGTACCGAGCCGGTCATCGGAAACAATTGCGGCAGGTTGTAGACGAACACCACCAGCACCAGCAGCGGGATGCTGCGAAAGAACCAGATATAAACGGCCGCCGGTATTTTAAGCCAGGCCGAAGCAGACAACTTGGCCGAGGCCAGGAGAAAACCCAGCAACATGCCGATGAACCAGGCCAGCGAACTGAGTTCGATCACGGTGACGCAGGCTTGCCAGAAGGCGGACTCTGCGAACAGGGAGAAAAAGTACGTCCAATCGAATTGCATAAGTACCTCAAACCGCATTGAAATCTTCGCGGGTAAGCCGCTCCCGCATGGGGAGCGGTGTTTTTGTAGGCGCGTGCTCGCGAAGGGGCGTAGCCTTAGTTAGACGCTTCTTCCAGGTTGTACTTCTTCAGGATAGCCGCGTAATCACCGCTTTTTTTGGCTTCATCAAACGCTTTGAGCAGCGCCTGATAGGTGTCGTTGTTGCCTTTCTTGACGAAGATGCCGAGGGTTTGCGGATAGACCAGATGCTCGCTGGTGACCACTACACGACCACTGGTGTGCTCGGCGATCATCTTCGCTGCGCCGGCGATTTCCATCTGGGCCTGGATGTTTTTCGACAGCAGGGCCTGGGTCACTTCCGGTGCCGACGGGAACTCGCTGACAGTGATGGCGCCCTTGTTGTTCGGCACACAATATTCGGTGGAGAGTTTCTTCAATTGAGCGACCCAGGTGGTGCCTTGTTCCAGGCCGACTTTCAGGCCGCAGAGGTCCTCAGGGGTTTGCGCATTCAGACCGCTGTCTTTCGGCGCCATGATTGCCGCGCCAGTCACGGCGTAGCCAATGGTCATGGCTTGAGTCTGACGCTCGGGCGTGATGTACATGCCGGAGATAATCGCGTCATAGTGCCCGGAGTTCAGGCCGGAAATCAGATTAGGGAACTTGGTATCGACGAACTCTGCCTTGGCTTGCATCTGCTTGGCCAGGGCCTGAGCCAGTTCCGGATCGGAGCCGACAATATTCTTCTGGCTGTCATAGGATTCGAACGGCGGGTAGGTGATTTCCATGCCGATTTTTAACTGGCCCGGTGTCGCGGTGGTTGTGGCAAAGCTGGCGGTGGCGCAAAGCAGGCCGGCGGCAAGCAGGGTCAGGCAGGATGCGGTGTTTTTAGTGAACATGTTCGGTGACTCCAGGGTAGGGAAGTAGTGGCCGACGCCAGGGTTTCAGGAAGGCTGCGCCTGGTTTTTCAAATGTCCGAAGCTCGACGGCTTGCGGGCCTTTTCTGGAAGCTGGATTTCGCCATCTTCTACCCGCTTGCGCAGGTATTGGTATGTCTGCAGGGCTTGGCCGTACATGTGTTCACCAATGGTGATTTGCTCGTACTCGTGCTCGGTTTTGGCAAAGCCGGGTAGTGGTTTGATCTGGGTATGGAAGTCGCAGGCGTAGAACAGCGGGAAGGAGTAGCGCTCTTCACTGACTGTGCGCACACGGTGCGCGGTAGCGACGAACGCACCCGCGGTCATGACTTCGAGCATGTCACCGATGTTCACCACGAAAGCGTCTGGAACGGGTGGCGCATCGATCCATTGGCCGAGGTTGTTCATCACCTCCAGCCCCGGTTTGTCAGCCAGCAAAATGGTGAAGCACTCATAGTCGGTGTGCGCACCAATACCGGGTGCATCCTGGACCGCGTCGTCAAAGGGATAGTGGATCAACCGCAGCTTTGAGGGCGGTCGGGTGACCATGCTGTCGAAATAGTCTTCCTCCAGGCCCAATGCCAGGGCGAAGCCACCGAACAGCCGTCGGCCGAGGTCGAAGATCGCTGCGTAGTAGGCCTGCACTGCTTCCTTGAAACCTGGCAGCAGCGGCCATTCATTTGGCCCGAGCAGCGGGGTGTTGGCCAGCACCAGCGGGTCGTTTACCGGGACTTCGAAGCCGATATCGAAGGCTTCTTTGTGATCTGGTTTGCCCTTGGCGTAAACCTCTTCGCCTTCCGGGACATAACCTTTATGAGTCTGCGAGGCGCCGATGTAGTGCTGCATCTTGGTTGCGAAGGGCTGATCGAAATAGTCCCTGGCTGCCTGGCGCAAGTTGGCGATCAGCTGCGGCTCAATACCGTGGCTGGTGATGTAGAGAAAGCCGACGTCACTGGCGGCCACCCCGAGCTGTTCAGCGACGGCCAGGCGATGTTCCCGTTCGATGCTGAACAAACCGGCGATATCCACCACCGGAATGCTTTTGAAGTTAGCTTGGGCCGGGCTGTTATTGATCTTCTCAGGCATGACGCAAAACCTCACGAGAGAGTTGAGTGGTTGAAGCGATCGAAGTGTTCGCGCTCTGTTCGAGCCATCCAGACATTCAGCGACCACAGGTCGGCAACCGGCACATTGGTGAAGGGCAGGTGATGCAAATAGCCGTCGGCGCCGAACTCTGGCGTCAGGGTACTGACCTGATAGCCACGAGCCTGTTGGGAGCGCCAGATGGCTTCCCAGTGCTGTTGATGGAAGGCCAGTTCCCGGGCGTACTCGGGGGCCGCGGGATGGGGAACCTGCGGGCCCTGGTCATACCCGACCCGGGCCTGGATATGGTGCACGCGTTCGACGAAGGCGCTCAGGTCATCCGCCGGGTCATTCAACAAGCGTTCGCAGGTGACGACCCAATGGCTGATATCGCTGGTGAACAGCAAGTCGGGCAGCTGCCGGATCAGCTCAAGGGTCAGCCAGGGGTTGAACAGTGAGCGCGAACGGTGGGTTTCGAAGCTGCAGACTTGCCCGTGCTTGCGCGCAAGCGTCATGGCCTGGCCGAAGAACTCCACCTGCTGCGCCAGTGGCCAGCGGTCATTGCCGGCCAGAACGTTGACGAAGCGAGGATTGAGCTCGGCGGCCCAGGCGAGTTTTTTGTCCAGATCAAGAAGGTGTTCGGCGGGCGGCGCGGATTGTTCCGGCAACACGTCATAGGCGGTAAAAACCGTGCTGATGTAACCGAGTCGATTGGCCCGTAGAAAGGCGCCGAACTCGGCACGCTCACGGACTTCAAGCGGCAGGCGGGCTTCCATGCCGTCGAAGCCGGCTTTCAGTAACTCATCGAGTGCCTGAGCCTTGCTTGCGGTATAGCCCCAGAGGGTACGGAATATTTCCAGTTTCATTGGTGAACCTCCGCGATTCCTTCAACTACTCAAGGCTCGAGGCGGTACATGACCGAATCGGGCTGTTATGGCAGTAGTAAAAGGTTTTCATGAGCCGGATCTCTGGGGATCCGTTCTCACTGCATCGCTGTCAGCTTTTATTATTATTACGGCCGCTTGGCGGCCACAGGTCACATTGGTGTCGATGGTAGGCAGGACGCGAGGCTGGGAAGAATAGGAAAGCTCAAATCGTTACTTCATGTTTCTCTAAACAATTAGGCACCTATCTATAAATGCTGTTTCGTGAGCATTTCACTGGCTATGCTATCGTTGCGGCATCACCTTGTAACGATCATCGAGAATCCGAGCATGGACGCGACGACAGAACGCATTTCTGGCTGGAGGCAGTTACTGCTGTCGACCATTCTCTGTTTGTTGACCTCCCTCGCTTTTGCTCCGCCAGAAACGCCGACTGGCATAGCGGGCCCATGAGTTTATTCAAGCTCGATAACCCTCCGACCTTGCGCTCGGTCATTGGCCGCGGGCATTTGATCGTCGCGTTGGTAGCAGTGGGCCTGGCCAGCATTTCCTTGACCCTGCTTGGGGGGCTGGCCTTGCGCGTTTATGCTGATCACAACCTGCATCTGATTGCTCGCTCGATCAACTACTCCGTGGAGGCTGCAGTGGTGTTCGACGACAAGGTCGCGGTGACTGAAGCGTTGGCGTTGATCGCCTCCATGGAAGAGGTGGCAGACGCGCAGGTTTTCGGCGAGAACGGGCGGTTGCTGGCGCGTTGGCAGCGACCGGCAACCGGGTTGCTCTCTGAGTTAGAAGCGCAGATAGCCCAGACCTTTCTGGAAAAACCGATCACCCTGCCGATCCTCCATCAGGGGCGGGAAATCGGCAGCATCCTGCTCACCGGTCATGGCGGCAGCCTGTTGCGTTTTCTGCTCAGTGGTCTGGCCGGCATTGTGTTGTGCACGGCCCTGAGTGCCTGGATTGCCCTGCATCTGGCACGACGTCAGCTTCGTGGGGTCATCGGCCCGCTGCGCGGTCTGGCCAGTGTGGCCCATGCTGCCCGCAGCGAGCGAGCTTTCGATCAGCGCGTGCCACCGGCCGAGATTGCCGAGCTGAATAATCTGGGTAACGACTTCAATGCCCTGCTCGATGAAATGGAAGCCTGGCAAACGAATCTGCAAAACGAAAACGAAACGCTGGCCCACCAGGCCAGTCATGACAGCCTCACCGGCCTGCCGAATCGGGCGTTTTTCGAGGGCCGGCTGATCCGCGCATTGCGCAGTGCGAACAAGCTCGATGAGCGGGTCGCGGTGTTGTTTCTCGACAGTGACCGGTTCAGAGACATCAACGACAATTTTGGTCACTCGGCCGGTGATGCGGTATTGGTTGCCCTGGCAACACGGGTCAGAGCTCAGTTGCGTGAAGAGGATCTGGTCGCACGCCTGGGGGGCGATGAGTTCGCCATTCTGCTGACGCCCCTGCACAAGTACGAGGACGCCGAGCGCATTGCCGACAAGATCATTGCCAGCATGGACATGCCGATCCCGTTGCCGGGCAATACCTCAGTCTTGACCTCACTCAGTATCGGGATTGCCATTTATCCCGATCATGGCGTTACTCCAGGCACCCTGCTCGATGCTGCCGATGGGGCAATGTGTCAAGCCAAACGCCTTTCCCGAGGCGGGCAGTACACCGCGGGGCGGAGCACCCTGTCGCCCATGTTCAAACCAGGCGCTGAATCCACACCGAAAACCGTCGAGCGTCGATTGTAGTGAGCGCGGATTAGTCCGCGAACAGCATCGACCGGGTTTCGCCCATCAACAAGTGTTGATTCTGCTCGGTCACGCTGCGGATGTAATCCCACAACAAGGTAATCCGCTTGAGCTTCCTCAGATCTTCCCGGCAGTACATCCAGAACTGCCGGGTGATGTTGATTTCCTCCGGCAGCACCGGCAGCAGACGCGGGTCCTGCGCGGCGAGGAAGCACGGCAGAATCGCCAGCGAGCGGCCCTGCTGCGCGGCGACATACTGAGCGATCACGCTGGTGCTGCGCAGGTTGGCGCTGGCGCCGGGCAGTACGTTGGCCAGGTAAAGCAGCTCCGAGCTGAACGCCAGATCGTCGACATAGCTGATGAACTGGTGCTTGCCCAAGTCTGTCGGGCGGCGGATCGGTGGGTGTTTGTCGAGATAATCCTGGGTCGCATACAGCTGCAAGCGGTAGTCGCAGAGTTTGCAGCACACGTACGGACCGTGTTCCGGGCGTTCCAGAGCGATGACGATATCCGCCTCACGCTTGGACAGGCTGATGAAGTGCGGCAGCGGCAGGATGTCCACCGAAATCGCCGGGTAGGTGTCGACGAAATGGCTCAGCTGCGGGGTGATAAAGAAGCTGCCGAACCCTTCGGTGCAGCCCATGCGCACATGACCCGACAGCGCCACGCCAGAGCCCGAGACCTGCTCGCAGGCCATGTGCAGCGTGCTTTCGATCGACTCGGCGTAACCCAGCAAGCGCTGACCTTCGGCGGTCAGCACAAAGCCGTTGGTCCGCGACTTCTCGAACAGCAACGTCCCCAGCGCCCCTTCCAGTGAGCTGATGCGCCGCGACACGGTGGTGTAGTCCACCGCCAGGCGTTTGGCGGCGGTGCTGGCCTTGCGAGTACGGGCGACCTCGAGGAAAAACTTAAGGTCATCCCAGTTTAATGAGCCCAAAGACGTGATGTTTTTTTGCATGTTAGACCGGCTTTTATGTGCGTTCTTATTAGAAGTTTGCACATCTATACTCCAAAAACAGTCCGACAACCAACTCGGGACACCGCCTCATTTCAAGGCGACAAAACGCCTTGGCTCCCTGCACAGCAACCCACTTCAATAACAAGAAGCCAGGAGACCATCATGAACGTATCTCTCACGCCAGACGAAACCACCCTGCAACGGGTCAAGCTGCTGATCGACGGCGAATGGGTCGAGTCGCAGACCACCGAGTGGCACGACATCGTCAACCCGGCCACCCAGCAAGTGCTGGCCAAAGTCCCGTTCGCTACCGCCGCTGAAGTCGACGCCGCCATCAGCGCCGCCCATCGCGCCTTCCAGACCTGGAAGCTGACGCCGATCGGCGCGCGGATGCGCATCATGCTCAAGCTTCAAGCGTTGATTCGTGAACACTCCAAACGCATTGCGGTAGTGCTCAGTGCCGAGCAGGGCAAGACCATCGCTGACGCTGAAGGCGATATTTTCCGTGGTCTGGAAGTGGTCGAACACGCGTGCTCCATCGGCAGTTTGCAGATGGGCGAGTTTGCCGAGAACGTCGCCGGTGGCGTTGATACTTACACACTGCGCCAGCCAATCGGCGTCTGCGCCGGGATTACCCCGTTCAACTTCCCGGCGATGATCCCGCTGTGGATGTTCCCGATGGCGATCGCCTGCGGCAACACCTTCGTCCTCAAGCCTTCCGAGCAGGACCCGATGTCGACCATGTTGCTGGTGGAGCTGGCGCTGGAAGCCGGGATTCCGCCGGGCGTGCTTAACGTGGTGCACGGCGGCAAGGATGTAGTGGATGCGCTGTGCACCCACAAAGACATCAAAGCCGTGTCGTTTGTCGGTTCGACCGCGGTCGGTACTCACGTCTACGATCTGGCCGGCAAACACGGCAAGCGTGTGCAGTCGATGATGGGCGCAAAAAACCACGCGGTGGTGCTGCCCGATGCCAATCGCGAACAAGCCCTCAACGCCTTGGTCGGCGCCGGTTTCGGTGCGGCCGGTCAGCGTTGCATGGCCACTTCAGTCGTGGTGATGGTAGGCGCGGCCAGGCAATGGCTGCCGGACCTCAAGGCACTGGCGCAAAAACTCAAAGTGAATGCCGGCAGCGAGCCGGGTACCGATGTTGGCCCGGTGATCTCCAAGAAGGCCAAGGCGCGCGTTCTGGGCCTGATCGAAAGCGGTATCAAGGAAGGCGCGAAGCTGGAACTCGATGGCCGTGACATCAAGGTTCCGGGGTTCGAACAGGGCAACTTTATTGGCCCGACCCTGTTCTCTGGCGTGACCCCCGAGATGCAGATCTACACCCAGGAAATCTTCGGCCCTGTGCTGGTGGTGATGGAAGTCGACACCCTTGATCAAGCGATCGCCCTGGTCAACAGCAACCCGTTCGGTAACGGCACCGGTCTGTTCACCCAGAGCGGCGCGGCGGCACGTAAATTCCAGAACGAGATCGATGTCGGTCAGGTCGGGATCAACATCCCGATTCCAGTACCGGTTCCGTTCTTCAGCTTTACCGGTTCGCGTGGCTCCAAGCTCGGTGACCTCGGCCCGTACGGCAAACAAGTGGTTCAGTTCTACACTCAGACCAAGACGGTCACCAGTCGCTGGTTCGACGATGACAGCGTGAACGATGGCGTGAACACCACCATTCACTTGCGCTGATCGAGGAGAAGAACATGAAAATTGCATTTATCGGTCTGGGCAACATGGGCGCGCCGATGGCGCGCAACCTGATCAAGGCCGGCCACGCGCTGAACCTGTTCGACCTGAACCAAACCGTGCTCGCCGAACTGGCACAGTTGGGTGGCACCATCAGCACTTCACCTCGTGAAGCGGCTCAAGGCAGCGAACTGGTCATCACCATGTTGCCGGCGGCTGCCCATGTACGTAGCGTCTGGCTGGATGAAGACGGCGTATTGGCCGGAATTGCCAAGGGTGTTCCGGCGGTGGATTGCAGCACCATCGACCCGCAGACCGCCCGCGATGTGGCGGCTGCTGCGGCCAAGCAAGGCGTGGCCATGGCCGATGCACCGGTATCCGGCGGCACTGGCGGTGCGCAGGCCGGTACATTGACCTTCATGGTCGGCGCCACGCCCGAGCTGTTCGCCACCCTGCAACCGGTGTTGGCGCAAATGGGCCGCAACATCGTTCGTTGCGGTGAAGTCGGCACCGGGCAAATCGCCAAGATCTGCAACAACCTGCTGCTGGGGATTTCCATGGTCGGCGTCAGCGAAGCCATGGCGTTGGGCGACGCACTGGGGATCGACACCCAGGTGCTGGCCGGAGTCATCAACAGTTCGACCGGGCGTTGCTGGAGTTCGGAGATGTACAACCCATGGCCAGGCATTGTCGAAACGGCGCCGGCGTCGCGCGGTTATACCGGCGGTTTCCATGCCGAGCTGATGCTCAAGGATCTGGGCCTGGCCACTGAAGCGGCGCGTCAGGCGCACCAGCCGGTGGTGCTTGGCGCGGTGGCCCAGCAGTTGTATCAGGCGATGAGTCAGCGTGGGGAAGGGGACAAGGACTTCTCGGCGATCATCAACAGCTATCGCAAACCCCAGTAAGGGGTTTGTAGGAGCGAGCTTGCTCGCGATGGACTCAAGGGCGACGCGTTTATCCAGCAAACACGCGTCATCGTTAACGTCCATCGCGAGCAATCGAGCGTCGACCGGCTGCTCCTACAATAGGCTGAGGTTCAGGCAAACACGAAATACTTGCGCACTGTCTCGACCACTTCCCAAGTGCCTGTCATCCCCGGCTCCACGACGAAAATATCACCCGCCCGCAGATGGATCGGCGCCATGCCGTCCGGGGTGATCACGCAGTAGCCTTCCTGAAAATGGCAGTACTCCCACTTCACATACTCAACTCGCCATTTGCCCGGTGTGCAGATCCAGGTGCCCATGATCTTGCTGCCGTCTTCGCTGGTGTAGGCGTTCAGGTTGACGGTGTGCGGGTCGCCTTCGAGCTTTTCCCATTTGCAGGCATCGAGCACTGGCAACGGGTGAGTATCGCGCAGGACGGTAATCGGTTTGGACATGATGACTCCGGACGGTAGGGAGAACTGAAGTCGCACCCTATAGGGCTTGGCGAGGCGTCAGTTGTCTGTACTCGACACTGAGCTATCCAGAAACGCAGTGGCCTTCGAGCATCGTTGTAATGCTCGAAGGATGGAAGCAGGCGTTTGGATTAACCGTTCGGAAGTCGATTTCGCTCATTGAAATTTCTGCCCGGTAAACGCCTGATTCTTAGCAATATGTGCGAAATACTTGGGCGTTTCCGAAGGATTTCGCAAGAATATTCACAGGTATCACTCGTATCATTCACTTCAGAACAGGCCGAGAGCTTCGCAATGAAAGAAACAATATCGTGGTGGGATATAAGTCCGCCCTTGAGCACCGCTACACCCACCTGGCCGGGTGATACACCTTTTCAAGAAGAGCGCGTCTGGAAGTTCGGGCCAGAGTGCCCGGTGAATGTCGGGCGCATCACTCTGTCTCCTCACACGGGTGCCCATGTCGATGCGCCGCTGCATTACAGCGCTGACGGAGCAGCAATTGGCGATGTGTCGCTGGATGTCTATATCGGTCCGTGCCGCGTGTTGCATTGCCTGGACAGCGGCCGGCTGGTGCACCCTGAACAGCTTGAAGGTCGCTTGCAAGACCTGCCTGAACGCATCCTGCTGCGCACCTATCGACAAGCACCGCTAACCTCCTGGGATCCGGACTTCACCGCTGTCGCCAAAGAAACCGTCGACCTGCTGGCAAGCCTGGGCGTGCGGTTGATCGGTATCGATACGCCGTCACTGGACCCTCAACAATCCAAAACCATGGATGCGCACAATGCGGTGGCCCGGCATGGCATGGCTATCCTGGAAGGCATCGTGCTCGATGACGTCCCGGAAGGGGACTATGAATTGATCGCTTTGCCGCTGCGCTTTGCCAACCTGGATGCCAGTCCGGTCAGGGCGGTCCTGCGTCCACTCAATCCACTGCAACGTGAGGAGTCTGTTCGATGAGCCAATGTCCCTATTCGCCGGCCAGCCAGACAGATGAATGGCATAACGCCGAACTGAATTTTTCCGACACCATGAGCTATGGCGACTACCTGGACCTGGGCAAGATTCTCAACGCCCAGCATCCCTTGTCCCCGGACCATAACGAGATGCTGTTCATCATCCAGCATCAGACGTCCGAGCTGTGGATGAAGCTGATGCTGCATGAGCTCAAGGCCGCCCGCGAACACGTCAGGCTGGGTGAGCTGCCGCCGGCGTTCAAAATGCTGGCGCGGGTTTCGCGGATCTTCGATCAGCTGGTGCATGCCTGGACGGTGCTGGCGACCATGACCCCCACCGAGTATCACGCGATCCGGCCATTTCTGGGCCAGTCGTCGGGCTTTCAGTCGTTTCAATACCGCGAGATAGAATTCATTCTGGGCAACAAGAGTGCAACGCTATTGCGTCCGCATGCTCACCGTCCCGAGTTGTTGGCAGAGCTTGAAAAGGCGATTGCCACGCCTTCGTTGTATGACGAAGCGATTCGGTTGATGGTCAGCGCAGGATTGGCGATTGATCCGCAGCGCTTCGAGCGCGACCCGGCCAACCCGACCGTTCATGACGCCTCGGTCGAAGCCGCCTGGCGTGTGGTGTACACCGATCCTTCGCGGTATTGGGATCTCTACCAGTTGGCGGAAAAGCTGATCGACCTGGAAGACTCGTTCCGTCAATGGCGCTTCCGGCATGTCACGACCGTTGAGCGGATCATCGGTTTTCAACCGGGCACAGGCGGCACTGAAGGTGTCGGCTATCTTCGCAAGATGCTCGACACGGTGTTGTTCCCGGAGTTGTGGCGAGTGCGTTCCACCCTCTGACCCACAATAAAAGAAGCCCCGGCATTCACCGAATGCCGGGGCTTTTTATCGTCTGGTTGACGGCTATTGAGCGACCGACAACGAGCGAGTCCTGGCTAACCGAATTCGGTAGCACACGAACAGGATCAGCACCCAGACCGGGATGGCGTAGACCGACGCACGTACCCCTGGAATCAACAGCATCACGTAAATGATCACGGCCATGAAGGCCAGGCACAGGTAATTGGTGTAAGGCGACCAGAATGCCTTGAAGCCTGGCACGATGCCGCGTTGGCCCATGACCTTGCGAAACTTCAGGTGAGTCAGGCTGATCAGCGCCCAGTTGATCATCAACGAGGCGACCACCAGCGCGAACAGCAACTCAAGCGCTTCATGCGGGGCGACATAGTTGACCAGCACGCACAACATGGTGATCAACGCGGAGATGCCCAGCGCCAGTAACGGTACGCCCTGCTTGTTCAGCTTCATCAGCGCCTTGGGGGCATCGCCCTGTTCCGCCAGGCCGTAGAGCATACGGCTGTTGCAGTAGACGCCGCTGTTGTAGACCGAGAGCGCCGCGGTGAGTACCACAAAATTGAGGATTTGCGCCGCGGTGTTGCTGCCGATCAAGGCGAAAATTTGCACAAACGGACTGCCGCTGTAGGCATCGCCGGAAGCGCCCAATGTCTGTAGCAGTTGGTCCCATGGGTACAGCGACAGCAGCACGGTGAGCGCGCCGACATAGAAGATCAACACGCGGTAAACCACCTGATTGATCGCCTTGGGAATGATCTTCCTCGGCTCGCTGGCTTCAGCGGCGGTGATGCCGACCAGCTCCAGGCCGCCGAATGAAAACATGATGAACGCCATCGCCATCAGCAAACCGTTGGTGCCGTTGGGGAAGAAGCCGCCATGGCTCCACAGGTTGCTCACCGAGGCCTGCGGGCCGCCGGTGCCGCTGACCAGCATGTAACAGCCCAGGGCAATCATGCCGATGATCGCCACAACCTTGATGATCGCGAACCAGAACTCCATTTCGCCGAAGATTTTGACGTTCATCGTGTTGATCAGGTTGACCAGCACGAAGAACACCGCCGCACTGACCCAGGTCGGCACCTCGGGCCACCAGAACTGCACATATTTGCCAACGGCCGTCAGCTCCGCCATGCCCACCAGCACATACAGCACCCAGTAGTTCCAGCCGGACAGGAAACCGGCAAAACCGCCCCAGTAATTGTGGGCAAAGTGGCTGAAGGAGCCCGCCACGGGTTCCTCGACGATCATCTCTCCCAGCTGACGCATGATCAGAAAGGCGATAAACCCGGCAATCGCATAGCCGAGGATCATCGACGGCCCGGCCGACTTGAGCACGCCGGCGGAGCCCAGAAACAGTCCGGTGCCAATCGCTCCGCCCAATGCGATCAGCTGAATATGACGATTTTTCAACCCCCGCTTGAGCTCACCCTGTTGCAAGATGTCATCCGCCATCGTGTTTCCTTTTAGTTGTAATGGTCAGGCTTGGTTTGAATGCGTCAGTTTATTCAATTGCGCTCATTTTAAGGGCTCAGGCATTACTCTCGGTAAATTTTTCGTAATACAGATGAACGTTGTCCAGGGTTTGGGCCTGCAACCAGGTCTTGATCGACTCGACCATGGGCGGTGGCCCGCAGACGTACATGTCGACCGCCGCGTCGCGCAGTTCGCTGGTGTCGAAATGCTCGGCAATGTAGCCGCGCTTTCCCTCCCATTCCGGCGATGGATCACTGACCACCTCGGTGTAGCGAAACCCCGGAATGCATTCGGCATAGGCCTCAATGCGCGCGCTTTCGCACAGATCGGCGGCGTCCCGCACACCGTAGTACAAATGCACGGGCTGCTCGCAACCGCGCTCGGCAATCTCGTCGAGCATGCCGAGCAGTGCCGATAGCCCGGTGCCACCGGCGACCAGGATCAGCGGTTTGGCGATGTGGCGAAGATAGAACGCCCCCAGCGGCGCTTGCAGCCCGATTTCGTCGCCGACCTGGCAGCGTTCACGGATGTAGTTGCTCATGACTCCGTCGGGCAGCAGGCGAATCAGGAACTGCAGGTGATTGCTGCTGTTCGGTCGGTTGGCGAACGAGTAGGAGCGTTTGCTCTGGGTACCCGGGATCAGCAGTCGGGCGTATTGGCCCGGCAGGAAATCCAGTGGCTGGCCTGCCGTGCCCATATCCAGGTGCAAGATCGCGGTGCTGGCCGAGACCTGCCTGACTTCGGTGACCGTACCGGTGAGTTGGTCCGGGCCTGATGCATTGCACAGGCTAGAGGCGAAGTCGAAGTAAAACGTGGCATCGGATTTCACCCGAGTCTGGCAGGTGAGCATTTTGCGTTGTTGCAGGTCCTGGCTGGAAAGGGCCTCCTCGTCCACATAATCCTGGCTGTAGTCGCCCGATTCGCAGCGGCCCTGGCAGGTTCCGCAGACGCCCTCGCGGCAATCCAGGGGAATATTGATGCCGTTGCGCAGGGCGGCGTCGAGCAGTATTTCATTGGGTTGTACGGGAAAAAACAGCGTTTTGCCGTCGGCAAAGCTGAACGCGACCTTGTGATTCATGCCCCGGTCTCCATGGATTCAGAGGTGGTAGAAGTCGAGCACCGAGTTGATGGTGTCGTTGAGCAGCAGGACGTGCTTGCGGGTAATGACCCAGCTGTCTTCACGGGGCTTGAGGCGATAGGTCGCGTTCCCGTAAAACTGCTCGGAAGTGGCCAGGCGATAGAACAGGGTGTGCCAGTTCAGACGCACCTCCAGGTCACCGCCCTCAAGTTCACTGATGCGCACATTGTTGATCAGGTGCAGCGTGCGCGGCATCGGCGTCGCGGAGGCGGCCTTGCCAGTACGCAGGCGAAACACCCGGTCCTCCAGGCCTGAGCGGTTGGGGTAGTAGATCAGTGACATTTCGCGCTTGGGGTCGAGGGTGTAGACGTGTTCCGAGTCCCATTGCGGCAGGTGGAATTCACTGTGTTCGTCGAACAGTCTGATATAGGCGTCCCAGTCCTTGGCGTCGCACAGTTCGGACTTGCGATAGAAAAATTGCTCGATCTGGTACTGCAATTGCTGATTCATGTTCACACCTCACGCAGCTTCAAGGATTTCGCTTCCAGACCATCGAGCAGAAATTTCTGCCAGTTGCTGTGCTGGTTGACGTAAAGCCCTTCGTGGGTGAATTCGGTGCCCGTCATTGCCGGCAGGATGCCAATCGACTCACTGTTGGGGGTGGCGCCGGTAGCCCATTGGTGACTGCCGCGAGAAATATCGCTCCAGCGCTCCAGGCGCGCCTGGAAACCACGCTGGGCTTCGCGGAACTCCACCAGGTCATCCGGGGTGCCGAGTCCGGAAACGTTGAAGAAGTCTTCGAACTGACGAATCCTGTTCTCCCGATCCGCGTCCGACTCGTGCTTGACGCCCAGGCACTGGCTGATGATTTCAGTCTTGTTCCAGGCTACCGGGCGGATGATGCGCAGTTGCGAACTGATCTGATCGAGGAAAAACAGGCTGGGATAGATGTTCAGGTTGCGCAGGCGATGCATCATCCATTCGGCTTTTTCCTGGCCATGCTCTTCGATCAAACGCGGCATGATCGTGGCGTAGCCGGAGCGCACTGCCGGGTTCGGCATATCGCTGAACAGCACGCTATGACCATTATTGAAGGCGAACCAGCCGTCATCGGTATTGGCATCGCCAGCGCCCAGCTTGCTGTAGTCAAGCGTGTCGCCGGCGCTGGTGCCGTTCTCGCTGTTGACCTGCTGGCGATGCTGCACGGTGGCCACGTAGTTATAGTGAACCGTGCTGACGTGATAGCCGTCCAGACCGTTTTCGTTCTGCAGTTTCCAGTTGCCGTCGTAGGTGTAGGCGGACTTGCCGGGCAGCACTTCCAGCTCACCGGTCGGCGACTGGGCGACCATCATGTCGAAGAACACCTTGGCATCGCCGAGGAAATCTTCAAGGCTGTTTTCGCCGTGCACGTCCAGACTGATGAACACAAAGCCCTTGTAGCTCTGGATGCGAGCCTTTTTCAGGCCGCGAGTGGCTTTGTCGAAACCTTCCGGGTATTCGCCGGGAGCCTTGACCTTGACCAGGCGTCCGTCGCTTTTGTAGCACCAGGCGTGGAACGGGCAGGTGAATGTCGACTGGTTGCCCTTGCCGACACGGGTCAATGTCGTGCCGCGATGCTGGCAGGCATTGATCAGCGCGTTGAGCTGACCGTCGCCGTCGCGGGTAATGATCATTGGCTGGCGGCCGGCACGCATGGTGATGAAGTCGTGATTGTTGGCCAGCTCACTTTCGTGGCAGGCGTAGATCCAGTTCTTCTCGAAGATCAGCTCCATCTCCAGATCGAACAGCTGCGGCTCGGTAAAAATATCCCGGGCAATCCGGAACACGCCGTCTGCCGGACGGAAGTCCAGGCAGCCCTCGATAAACTCTTTCCACTGTTCGACGCTTTTTGCACCACTCATGGGTGTGTACCTTTTTTATTCGGGCCAATCGGTACGCTCATTAGAGAGAGTGGGGCGGGCAGGGGTCTATCCGGTTTGTCGGCGAAGGCAGTCCATAAAGTTCGTGGGCAATTGACGCGCTGATCCCGTAGCAGCCTTCGGCAGCTGCTACGGGGACGGTTTTAACCTGGGGTAACACCCGGGCTTTGCGCTGGGCAGCTAATACTCAAAGCGGTGCACCAGTCGATGAACGGCTGCACCCGTTTGCAGCAATCAGGTACTGTTTTGCGGTGCGTCGAACGCTGTTCGATGGCTTGCCTGCGCTTCAAGACGGATGCTTTATCCGCTTAGTCGGTGATCGCTATCCACTGGGTTGGCTGGGTCGTCTTGTGGCGTGGAACTTGCTCTTTTCAAGCCTGATACGCGCCGTTAGAGCGCGCAAAAAAATATTGCCGTGGGTGCGCCGTGATGAGTAGCAAAGCTGATCCGCAGTTTCGCGACATTCGTATCGATCGCTATGACCTTGAGGGTGCGAGGCACTGGATGTCCGGTATCTGCGGCCCGCACCGGCTCCAGACCTCGACCCCCGAGCGGATCCGCTTTCATCACAGCGCCAATGTGTTCAAGTCGATGGCCACGACCCTGGGCACCATCGAATATGGCACTGATGTCACTATCGATATCGAAGACGCCGAGCACTTCAGCAGTTACAGCCTGAGTTTGCCTTTGGTGGGCGAGCAGGAACTGAGCAAGAACGGCACCCTATTGAAGTCCAACCGCGATCAAGGGGTGATCATTTCCCCGAATGAAAGCCAGGTGCTGGCGATCTCCGGCGACTGTCGCAAAGTCCAGGTGGTGATCACTCGAGTCGCCATGAGTGAGTCCCTGGAGGGGATGCTGCAACGTCCGCTGGATGCGCCGCTGCGTTTCGAGTCGGTGATGGATGCGGTCGACGGGGCGTCGGCCTCATGGTGGCGCATGGCGCGTTATTTCATTGCCGAGCTGGAACGCAGCAGTGAACTGTACGAGAAGGTGGCCTTCACTCGGGACATCGAAAGCTCTTTGATCAAAGGTTTGATCCTCGCCCAGCCGAACAATTATTCCGAGGAGCTGCGGGACGTGTTGGGGGTCAAGCTGCCGCATTATCTGATCAGGGCCAAGCAGTACATTCACGATAACGCCCGCGAAGCGTTGCATCTGGAGGACATCGAAGCTGCGGCCGGCGTCTCGCGTTTCAAGTTGTTCGAGGCGTTCAAGAAGTACTTCGCGCTGTCACCGATGGTCTACCTGAAAAAATACCGGTTGAATGCCGTGCGTCAGGAAATCCTCGAGCATGGCTCGGCGCGCAATATCTCCGAGATCGCCATGGGCTGGGGCTTCACGCACCTTGGGCGGTTTTCCGCCGAGTACCGCAAGTTGTTCGACGAATCCCCGAGCATGACCGTGCAGCGTAACGAAGCCCGGCGCATGCGTGGGCTCTGAATATCCCGGCGTCTAGGCTTGAATCAGCAACTCTTCAATCAGTTGCAGGCAGTGATTGAGGCCTGGCGACTGGTCGGCAACACGGCGACTGAGAATGATCGACGAGGTGGCCGTGGCTTCGAGTAACGAGGTGTAGCCGATATCGGCGCGGTGCAGCACCTGTACCGAGGCCGGCACCAGGGTCACGCCCATGCCGGCAGCGACCAGACCGATGGCGGTCTGCAACTCATTGGTCCACTGGGACACCTTGATACTCAGCCCATGGGCATCGAAGAGCGCGATCACATGGTCGGCGTAGCTCGGCCTGGGATTGCCCGGATACAGCACGAAAGGCTCCTTGGCCAACTCGGCAAGCGTCGTCGGCCCGGCCAGCAATGGGTGACCGGCGGGGAGGACGGCGACCAGCCGATCTTCGATCAGTACGCGTTGCTGAATCGCCGGATCATCAATGCGGATGCGGCCGAAGCCGACATCGATCCTGCCGGCCTTGAGTGCCTGGACCTGTTGCAGGGTGGTCATCTCCGACAAGCCCAGTTCCAGCTCCAGGGCGTCGTTGTTACGCAAGCGGCGAATCAGCTCTGGCAGCATGCCGTATAAGGTCGAAGGGGCAAAACCGATACCCAGCCAGGTCTTCTCGCCCAGCCCGATGCGACGGGTGTTGTCGCAGACCTTGCCCAGTTGCTCGAGCAAGACATTGGAGTGCTCATAAAAATACCGTCCGGCTTCAGTCAGTCGCAGCGGGCGACCGCGCTCCAGCAGCACCACGCCCAACTCGTCTTCCAGTTGCTGAATCTGTCGGCTGAGGGGCGGCTGAGCGATATGCAGACGCTCGGCGGCGCGAGTGAAGTTGAGGGTTTCCCCCAGGACCTGGAAATAACGCAGGTGGCGAAGCTCCATGGGGACTCCTCAAAGAGTGCGGATCAGTGTGCTGCATACCCTTGGGGTATGGATCGAGACCAATTCTATATTGGAACGGCTAAAAAATGGGGGGCAGAATCGGGCAAAACAAGCAAAGAACCTGACGGGTATCGACATGCACGCTAGCGCCATTGAATCGATCGAGACGATCATCGTCGATCTTCCGACCATCCGCCCGCACAAGCTGGCGATGCACACGATGCAGAACCAGACCCTGGTGATCATCCGTCTGCGTTGCGCCGACGGTATCGAAGGCATCGGCGAGTCCACCACCATTGGTGGCCTGAGCTACGGCAACGAAAGTCCGGACAGTATCAAGACCAACATCGATCGCCACTTCGCACCGCTGCTGATCGGTCAGGATGCCTGCAACATCAACGCGGCCATGCTGCGGCTCGATCGCAGCATTCGCGGCAACACCTTCGCCAAATCGGGGATCGAAACCGCGTTGCTCGATGCCCAGGGCAAACGCCTTGGCCTGCCGGTCAGCGAGTTGTTGGGAGGGCGTGTCCGTGATGCCCTGCCGGTGGCCTGGACCCTGGCCAGCGGCAACACTGAAAAAGACATTGCCGAAGCCGAACAGATGCTCGATCTGCGCCGCCACCGGATCTTCAAGCTGAAGATCGGCGCCGGTGAAGTGAGCCAGGATCTGGCCCATGTCATTGCCATCAAAAAGGCCCTGGGTGATCGCGCCAGCGTCCGCGTTGACGTCAATCAGGCCTGGGATGAAGCCGTCGCCCTGCGGGCCTGCCAGGTGTTGGGCGACAACGGCATCGATCTGATCGAACAGCCGATCTCGCGCAATAACCGCAGCGGGATGGCCCGGCTCAACCTGTCCAGCCCGGCACCGATCATGGCCGACGAGTCCATCGAATGTGTCGAAGACGCCTTCAATCTGGCCCGCGAAGGCGCGGCCTCGGTGTTTGCCCTGAAGATCGCCAAGAACGGCGGCCCGCGTGCCGTATTGCGCACCGCTGCAATTGCCGAAGCGGCGGGGATCGGCCTGTACGGCGGCACCATGCTCGAGGGCGGGATTGGCACGCTGGCGTCGGCCCATGCCTTTCTGACGCTGGCCAGGCTGGCGTGGGATACCGAGCTGTTCGGTCCGCTGTTATTGACCGAGGACATTCTCACCGCACCACTGGTCTATCGCGATTTTCAGCTGCATGTGTCAAACGAGCCGGGCCTGGGCCTGACCCTCGACGAGGAGCGCCTGGCGTTCTTCCGACGCGACAAATCTTCCCCTGTCACTTCACACGCCTGAGGACATCAGACCATGTTGTTCCACGTAAAAATGACCGTGAACCTGCCGGTCGACATGAATCCCGAGCGCGCCGCGCATCTCAAGGCTGATGAAAAAGCCCTGGCCCAGCGCCTGCAACAGCAAGGCAAGTGGCGGCACCTGTGGCGGATCGCCGGGCTCTACGCCAACTACAGCGTATTCGACGTCGACAGCGTGCAGGAGCTGCATGATCTGCTGATGCAGCTGCCGCTCTATCCGTACATGGCCATCGAAGTGAATGCACTGTGCCGGCACCCTTCGTCGATTCACGAAGATGACCGCTAGGCCAGATGACCTTTGTGCTCCAACCTAATAAATACAAGATGAGGAATAAATCATGTCAGTCAGAATTTCCCATACTGCCAGCGTCCAGAAGTTTCTCGAAGAAGCCAGCGGTAACCTCAACGAGGGTGGCAATCCACGGGCCAAGGCGCTGATCTACCGGATCCTGCGTGACTCGGTAAACATCATCGAAGACCTGGAAGTGACCCCGGAAGAGTTCTGGAAAGCGGTCAACTACCTCAACGAACTGGGCAAAAACCAGGAAGCCGGTTTGCTCGTGGCAGGTTTAGGCCTTGAGCATTATCTGGACCTGCTGATGGATGCCGAGGACGAGCAGGCCGGCAAGTCGGGCGGTACGCCACGGACCATCGAAGGGCCGCTGTATGTGGCCGGTGCGCCGCTCTCCAAATACGAAGCGCGTCTCGATGACGGTCTGGATCCGGGCGTCGTGTTGTTCATGCAAGGCCAGGTCCGCGACACCGACGGCAAGCCGTTGGCCGGCGCCATTGTCGATGTCTGGCAAGCCAACACCGGTGGCACCTACTCCTACTTCGATGGCACGCAGTCGGAGTTCAACCTGCGCCGCCGTATCGAGACCGATGCCCAGGGACACTATCGCTTCCGTAGTATCGTGCCGTCCGGCTATGGCTGCCCGCCGACCGGGCCGACCCAGCAGTTGCTGGATCAGTTGGGCCGCCACGGCCAGCGCCCGGCGCATATCCACTTCTTCATTTCGGCGCCCGGCCATCGGCACCTGACCACTCAGATCAACCTGTCCGGCGATCCGTACCTGCACGACGACTTCGCCTATGCGACCCGTGATGAGCTGATCGCCGAAATTCGTTTCAGCGAAGATCAGGAGATGGCCCGCGAGCTGGGTGTCGAGGGGCGTTTCGCGCAGATCGACTTTGACTTTACCTTGCAGTCCGCCGCCGAGCCGGTTGAACAGAAGCGTATGGAGCGGGTCCGCGCCCTGGAAGACTGACAGCCCATTGCCCGTAAAGCCGCGAGATAACCGACCGTTTATCTCGCGGCGTTGTTCGCGGCATTGGCTGGCATAGAATCACAGCTGAAGAACAATAAGAGTGACCGGTTATGGAAAGTCGTCTGCTGAGCGAGCGCAGCATGGTGTTTGAGCGTGCCGACCCCTATGCGGTGTCCGGTTACGTCAATCAGCATGTCGGCGTGCATTGCATCCATCTGCCCAGGGCCTCCAGCCCTCAGGCCAGTCTCAATCATCGCAAATTCGCCAGCCTTGACCTGTGCCGCATCAGCTATGGCGGCAGCGTTCACGTCACCTCACCGGCACTGGAAACCATCTACCACCTGCAAGTGCTGCTCAGGGGCAATTGCCTGTGGCGCGGGCGTGATCAGGAACACTACCTGGCGCCTGGCGAATTGTTGCTGATCAATCCCGATGACCCGGTCGATCTGACCTATTCCGCAGACTGCGAAAAATTCATTCTGAAAGTACCGACCAGCCTGCTGGAATCGGCCTGCCTGGAGCAGCGCTGGTTATACCCGGAGCCGGGTGTGCGCTTTATGCAGAATCGCTACAGCCTGGGAGAGCTGGAAGGCTTCGTCAATTTGCTGGCCATGGTCTGTATGGAAGCTGAAGCGGGCGAACCCATGCTCCAGGTCCAGGAGCATTACGCCCAGATCGTTGCGAGCAAGATGCTCAGCCTGATGAAAACCAACGTCAGTCGCGCTCATCTGAGCTCCCGTGGTGCCACCTTCGAGCACATCGTCGACTACATCGAGCAGAACCTGAAACAGGACATCTGCAGTGAAGAACTGGCGCTTCAGGCCCGCATGAGCCTGCGTTCGCTGTATTCGCTGTTCGAGCGCCATGCCCAAACCACGCCGAATAACTACATTCGCCTGAAGAAGCTGGAGCGGGTGCATGCCTGTCTCAGTGATGAGACCTGCAACGTGCGCAACGTCACGGAGCTGGCCATGGACTATGGCTTCCTGCACCTGGGACGGTTCTCGCAAAGCTATCGCCAGCAGTTCGGCGAACTGCCGTCGGATACCCTCAAACGCCGTCACTGAATCTGCGCTCCACCCCCTCTGAATCCCCGTCCCCCCCAGTGCAGAAAACGGATAGCGATCTGCACTCAACGGATATTGCCGTTTGCGCCACCTCCCTAGCATGAGCCTTGCCTGAATAAAAACAACGGAGGGCTGTGGCCATGTCTTTGCGACCTGAATACCTTCATTCACTGCTTGAAGAAGACCCGGAACAAGGCGTCTATCGCTGCAAGCGAGAGATGTTCACTGACCCGCGGTTGTTCGACCTGGAAATGGAACACATCTTCGAAGGGAATTGGCTGTACCTGGCCCATGAGAGCCAGATCCCTAACAAGAATGACTTCTACACCACCACCATGGGCCGCCAGTCGATCTTTATCGCGCGGAACAAGGGTGGCGTGCTCAATGCGTTCATCAACGCCTGCAGTCACCGCGGCGCGATGTTGTGCCGGCACAAGACCGGCAACAAGGCGTCCTATACCTGCCCGTTCCATGGCTGGACCTTCAACAACTCCGGCAAGCTGCTCAAGGTCAAGGACCCGGCCGAAGCGGGCTACCCGTCGAGTTTCAACTGCGAAGGCTCCCACGACCTGACCAAGGTTGCGCGGTTCGAGTCCTATCGCGGTTTTCTGTTCGGCAGCCTGAACGCCGATGTAGTGCCGCTGGCCGAGCATCTGGGCGAGTCGGCGAAGATCATCGACATGATCGTCGATCAATCCGCCGACGGCCTTGAAGTGCTACGCGGCTCCTCCAGCTACATCTACGAAGGCAACTGGAAACTCACCGCCGAGAACGGTGCCGACGGTTATCACGTCAGCTCCGTGCACTGGAACTACGCGGCCACCCAGAGCCAGCGCAAGCAGCGCGAGGCCGGTGACTGCAATCCGACCATGAGTGCCGGCAGCTGGGCCAAGCAGGGCGGTGGTTTCTACTCCTTCGACAAGGGCCACATGCTGCTATGGACCCGTTGGGCCAACCCGGAAGACCGTCCGTTGTACGAGCGTCGCGATGAGCTGGCCCAGGACTTCGGCCAGGCCCGCGCCGACTGGATGATCGAGAACTCACGCAACCTTTGCCTGTACCCCAACGTCTATCTGATGGATCAGTTCAGTTCGCAGATCCGCATCGCCCGGCCGATCTCGGTGAATCGCACCGAAATCACCATCTACTGCATCGCCCCGAAAGGCGAGAGCGACGACGCCCGTTCCAAGCGCATTCGCCAGTATGAGGATTTCTTCAACGTCAGCGGCATGGCTACTCCCGATGACCTGGAAGAATTCCGCTCCTGCCAGGTGGGTTATCAGGGCAGCGCAGGCTGGAACGACATGTCGCGCGGCGCCATGCATTGGGTCGAAGGCGCCGATCCGGCAGCACAGGAAATCGATTTGCACCCGCTGCTCAGCGGCGTACGCACCGAAGATGAAGGTCTGTTCGTGCTGCAACACAAGTACTGGCAGGAGACCATGCTCAAGGCACTGGCCGCCGAACAATCGAAAACGATCCCCGTGGAGGCCGTGTGATGAGTATTTCCCATGACGCGGTGCGTGACTTCCTCTACCGCGAAGCGCGCTACCTGGACGACAAGGACTGGGACAACTGGCTGGAACTGTACGCCGCCGATGCGAGTTTCTGGATGCCGTCCTGGGACGACAACGACGAGCTGACCGAAGATCCGCAACGAGAAATCTCGCTGATCTGGTACGGCAACCGTGGTGGCCTGGAGGACCGGGTTTTCCGTATCAAGACCGAGCGTTCCAGCGCCAGCGTGCCGGACACCCGGACCTCGCACAACATCAGCAATATTGAGTTGCTGGAAGTCGCCGATGGCCAGTGCAAGGTGCGTTTCAACTGGCACACCCTGAGTTTTCGCTACAAGACCGTGGACAGCTATTTCGGGAGCAGTTTCTACACCCTCGACGTGCGCGGCGAAACCCCACTGATCAAGGCCAAGAAAGTCATCCTGAAGAACGATTACGTCCGTCAGGTCATCGACATCTACCATTTGTGAGGCCGCTGCCATGAGCCATCAAATTGCATTGAATTTCGAAGACGGGGTGACCCGTTTCATCGCCGCCAATGCTGGCGAAACCGTCGCCGACGCGGCCTATCGTCAAGGTATCAATATTCCGCTGGATTGCCGTGACGGCGCCTGCGGTACCTGCAAGTGTTTCGCTGAAGCCGGTCGCTATGATCTGGGCGAAGAGTACATCGAGGATGCGCTCAGCGAGGATGAGGCCGCTCAGGGTTACGTGCTGACCTGCCAGATGCGCGCGCAAAGCGACTGCGTGGTGCGAGTACCGGTGTCTTCGGACGTTTGTCGCACTCAGCAGACCCACTACAACGCCGCCATCAGCGAGATCCGCCAGCTCTCCGACAGCACCCTGTCGCTGTCGATCAAGGGTGAGGCACTGAGCAAACTGGCGTTCCTGCCGGGGCAATACGTCAACCTGCAAGTGCCCGGCAGCGAACAGACCCGCGCCTATTCCTTCAGCTCGTTGCAGCGCGAGGGCGAGGTCAGTTTCCTGATCCGCAATGTTCCGGGCGGGCTGATGAGCAGTTTTCTCACAGGTCTTGCGAAGGCCGGCGACTCGATCAACCTGGCCGGTCCGTTGGGCTCTTTCTATTTGCGGGAAATTCGTCGGCCGTTGTTGTTACTGGCGGGCGGGACCGGGCTGGCGCCGTTCACGGCAATGCTGGAAAAAATCGCCGAGCAGGGCAGTGACTATCCGTTGCACCTGATCTACGGCGTGACCAACGACCACGATTTGGTGGAAATGGAGCGGCTGCAAGGGTTCGCGGCGAGCATTCCAAACTTCAGCTTCAGTGCGTGCGTCGCCAATCCGGACAGCGGCCATCCGCTCAAGGGCTACGTCACCCAACATATCGAACCGCAGCACCTCAACGCCGGTGATGTCGACGTCTACCTCTGCGGGCCACCACCGATGGTCGATGGGGTCAGCCGTTACCTGGCCGAACAGGGCATTGCGCCGGCGAACTTCTACTACGAGAAGTTCGCTGCCAGCGCGGCCTGAATCCAATCCCATGGTTGAGGAGATGACATGAGCAGTTTACGTTTCAAGGGTAAGGTCGCGTTGATCACCGGCGCAGCCCAGGGCATTGGCCGACGGGTCGCCGAGCGCATGGCGGCCGAAGGTGCGCGCTTGGTGGTGGTCGATCGTTCTGAATTGATTTTCGAATTGCGCGATGAGCTTGCGGCCGGCAGCGAAGTGCTGGCGCTGACCGCCGATCTTGAGCAGTACGCAGAGTGCGGCCGGGTCATGGCCCAGGCTGTCGAGCGCTTCGGTCGGCTGGATATTCTGATCAACAACGTCGGCGGGACGATCTGGGCCAAGCCATTCGAGCATTACAAACCGGACGAGATCATGAGCGAGGTGCAACGCTCGCTGTTCCCGACACTCTGGTGCTGCCATGCCGCGTTGCCCTACATGCTGGAGCAGGGCAGCGGAGCCATCGTCAACGTGTCTTCCGTCGCCACCCGCAGTATTCACCGCGTGCCTTATGGCGCGGCCAAAGGCGGAGTGAACGCGCTGACGGCATGCCTGGCCTTCGAGACCGCCGAGCGCGGAATCCGGGTCAATGCCACGGCCCCCGGCGGTACTGAAGCACCGCCCCGGCGCATACCGCGCAACAGTGCCGAGCAAACGCCGCAAGAGAAAATCTGGTACCAGCAGATCGTTGAACAGACCTGCGACAGCAGCCTGATGAAGCGCTACGGCACGGTCGATGAGCAGGCAGCGGCGATATTGTTTCTGGCCTCGGACGAGGCGTCCTATATCACTGGCATGACACTGCCGGTGGGCGGTGGTGATCAGGGCTGATCACCTGCGAGCACGGGCTTGAGGCAAAGAAAATCCAATGTAGGAGCGAGCTTGCTCGCGATAGCATCACCGCGGTCATTCAGATACACCGCGGTACCCGCATCGCGAGCAAGCTCGCTCCTACACTCACTTACGCACCACCAGATCAAGCAACTCTTCTCGTTCCTTGATTTTCTGCAGGACGATTTCCGAGCGGATATCGGTGACGCCAGCGGTGCGGTTCAGCTGATTGACGATGAAGTCCGAGAAATGTTTCAGGTTGCGCGCCTGGACTCGCAGCACATAGTTGCTCGCCCCGGTAATCACGTAGGCGGTGACCACTTCCGGCCACAATTGGACCTTCTTGATGAAGGTCTCGTGCCAGTCCTCGACGTCCTGTCGCAATGACACATGGACGATGGCTTCGAGCTCGATTCCCAGCCGTTCGGCGTTCAGCACCGCGCGATAGCCGGTGATGATTCCCTCACTTTCCAGCAGCCGCAAACGGCGTAAACAGGCCGACGGCGACAGTGCGACTTTCTCCGCCAATTCCTGGTTGCTGATACGGCCATCCTGTTGCAGGTGATGCAGGATTCGCAGGTCTGTCGAGTCGAGAGTCATGGCTAGAATAAATCCGCGTTTATTTGGGTTGGATTCGAATTTTCTTCGAGATAACTACTATACGGCCACTTACTTTGCACGAAAATTCTCCAAAACTTCGTTCATTATCTCTCCACCGTGAAGGCGTAAATAACGCCTGAAACACGACACTCACACCCATGCTCGACCCGACTATCGCGATTTGCCCGGACGGCACGTCATTCAAAAAACAGGACACTCAATGACTACAAGAAACGATTGCCTGGCGCTTGATGCGCAGGACGCTCTGGCTCCTTTGCGTCAGCAGTTTGCGCTCCCCGAAGGCGTGATTTATCTCGACGGCAACTCCCTGGGCGCTCGCCCGGTCGCAGCACTGGCGCGTGCTCAGGCGGTGATCGCCGAGGAGTGGGGCAATGGTCTGATCCGCAGCTGGAACAGCGCCGGCTGGCGCGACCTGCCTGAACGTCTGGGCAATCGATTGGCGGGGCTGATTGGTGCCGGTGACGGTGAAGTGGTGGTGACCGACACCACCTCGATCAACCTGTTCAAGGTGCTCAGTGCTGCGCTGCGCGTGCAGGCCACGAGAGCGCCGACGCGGCGGGTGATCGTCACCGAGACCAGCAACTTCCCGACTGATCTGTACATCGCCGAAGGTCTGGCGGACCTGCTGCAGCAGGGCTATTGCCTGCGTCTGGTCGACAGCCCTGAAGAGCTGCCGCAAGCGATTGACCAGGACACCGCGGTGGTGATGCTCACCCACGTCAACTACAAGACCGGCTACATGCACGACATGCAGGCCCTGACCGCGCTGACTCACGAGTGTGGTGCGCTGGCCATCTGGGATCTGGCGCATTCCGCCGGGGCGGTGCCGGTCGATCTGCATCAGGCGGGCGCCGACTACGCCATCGGCTGTACCTACAAGTACCTTAATGGCGGCCCTGGTTCGCAAGCCTTCGTCTGGGTTTCACCTGAACTGTGCGATCTGGTTACGCAGCCGCTGTCTGGCTGGTTCGGCCATTCACGGCAGTTCGCCATGGAGTCTCGCTACGAGCCGAGCAGCGGTATTGCCCGCTATTTGTGCGGCACCCAGCCCATCACTTCATTGGCGATGGTGGAGTGCGGTCTGGATATTTTCGCCCAGACCGACATGGCCAGCCTGCGCAGCAAATCCCTGGCACTGACCGACTTGTTCATCCAGTTGGTCGAGCAGCGCTGCGCCGCTCACGAGCTGACCCTGATCACCCCTCGCGAACACGCCAAACGCGGCAGCCATGTCAGCTTCGAACATCCCGAAGGTTATGCGGTGATCCAGGCCTTGATCGCCCGTGGCGTGATCGGTGATTACCGCGAGCCACGGATCATGCGGTTCGGCTTCACCCCGCTGTACACCGGCTTCACCGAGGTCTGGGACGCAGTGCAGATTCTCGGCGAGATTCTCGATCAGAAAACCTGGTCCCAGGAGCAGTTCCAGATCCGCCATAGCGTCACTTGACGTCAAGGTTTTGTATCCGTGCAATCACAATAAAAAGGGGCACACAAAGTGACCACCTCCAAAAAAGGTTTCGAAGCGATTTCCAATCGTGAGCAGGGCCTGCGGCGCCAGCTCACATCGGGTCAGATGAGCATGATCGCCATTGGCGGCGCGATTGGCACCGGCCTGTTCATGGGCAGTGCCTACGCCATTGGTTATGCCGGGCCGAGCGTGCTGCTCAGCTACGCGATTGGCGCGATCATCACGCTGCTGTTGATGGGCTGTCTGGCAGAAATGACCGTGGCCCATTCGACCTCCGGCTCGTTCGGTGCCTATGCCGAATTCTATGTCAGCCCGCTGGCCGGGTTTCTGGTGCGCTACGCCTATTGGGCGGCGATTGTGCTGGCGGTGGGCACGGAAGTGACGGCGGTCGCGATGTACATGAAGTACTGGTTCGCCAACGTGCCGGAATGGATCTGGATCGTCTCGTTCTCCAGCATTCTGATCGTGCTCAACGCCATCAGCGTGAAGACTTTCGGCACCTTCGAGTACTGGTTCTCGACCATCAAGATCGGTGCGATTGTCGGCTTTATCATCCTGGCGGTGTATGTGGTGTTCGGTGCCGGCAATCCGGATTACGGCGTGCACAACTACATGGCTCACGGCGGCTTCTTCCCCAATGGTCTGCAAGGGATGTGGGTCGCGGTGATCGTGTCGATCTTCAGTTACCTGAGCGTGGAAATGATCGCGGTGGCAGCCGGTGAGGCGCAGGATCCGGAGCGGGCGGTGAAGAAGGCCTTTCGCGCGACCATCGTGCGGCTGGTGGTCTTCTACCTGCTGACCCTGGCGTTGATGTTGGCGATTGTGCCGTGGGTTCAGGCCGGTCATGCCCAGAGTCCATTCGTCACCGTCATGCAGACCATCGGTATTCCCGGTGCTACCGGGGTGATGAACTTCGTGATTCTGATCGCCGCGTTGTCGGCGATGAACAGTCAGCTCTACATCACCACGCGCATGATGTTCAGCCTGTCCCGTGGCGGCTATGCACCCAAGTCCATGGGCGCGTTGAGCAAGACCGGGATCCCGCTCAATGCCTTGTTGCTGTCCAGTTCGGGGATTGCTTTGGCGACGTTGCTGAACGTGGTGTACCCGGAAAGCTCCTTTACCTTGATGATGGCGATCTCGATGTTCGGCGCCATCTTCACCTGGTTCATGATCTTCCTGACCCACTACTGTTTCCGCCGTTACCAGGAGCGCAACGGCGAGCGGAAACTGTCCTTCCGCATGCGGTTGTTCCCCTACACCACGCTGTTGGGGCTGGTGCTGATGGGCGCTGTGATGATCACCACCTACTTTACCGATGCCTTCAAGATGACCCTGGTATTCGGTGTGCCTTTCCTGCTGATCCTCACGGTTGTCTATTGGATCTTCTTTAGAAAACCCAAGGCAACCACAGTATTGAATCCGCTGCCAAAGGTTTAGACGCAGGAGATGTGCATTGCCGGCCCGGCGGTTTTCAAAGACCGTCGGGCCGGCATTGTTTCTAAGCATTCTCGAAGTCAGCTAATTGCCACAACTCTCCCTCATCAGTTAATCCACTCTCTTTAAAATGTGTGAATGGTGGAACTACCGTTCCAGTTTTGCTCTTTCGGCTGCACTCTTTTTCTGTGCATCGAACAGGTGTTTAAAGTACCGGTTTTAAGCGCAAAACAGTTCTTTAAAAAACCATGACCACACGTTGACTCTCCCCTCAAGGGGAGAGTTTAGACTCCGGCGCCGTTGGAAAAGACCCAGGGGGAATCAAACCTCTTGCGCTGTTTTTCAATAACCCTGCGCACAATTTATACGGAGATAAATGATGAACAATCCATTGGAGTTGGAGAGCGTTATTACGAGTACTCGCGAAATCCTCGCGCAGTTGCTGGTGATGGAAGTCGATGCTATCGATGAACACAGCAGTATCGTGGAAGACCTCAGTGCCGACTCTCTGGATATTGTCGACCTGAGCTTTCAGTTGGGTCGCACTTATGGCTGCACCTTGCCGAAAACCAGCGTGCTGGATCACGCGGTAGCGGTGTTTGGCGACGTCAGCCAGTTTGTCGACAAGGGCCGTATCACCGACGCCGGTGTGGAGCTTCTCGAACAAAGCCTGAGCGCTTATGCCCCGGGTCAGCTGCGGGGCGGCATGCAGCCGGTGGACGTGTTCGCTGCCACCACCGTGCGCAACTGGGCACAACAGTGCCACAGCGTCTTCAACTACCTGCCCCCGACATGCCCGGAGTGTGGCGCCACCCAAGCGCGTCTCAATGAACGCCGGCAGGTGGTCTGTTCCGGCTGCAGCGCTCGATTGGTCCCGATGGAAGGGGACGAAATCTCTCGCCAACTGGTGGAAAAATATGCCGCGTCCCGCTTGCAAGAAACGGCCTAGGAGTTTCTTCATGCGGCTGCGAGAAGTTTATGTCACGGGATACGGACTGGTGGCGCCCACGGCGATGGACGCAGCCACGCTGTTTTCGCGGATCAGCGAGAAGCGTTCGTGTATTCGTGAACATCCGGTGTTTGCCGAGCTTGGATTTGCAAATACCGCAGCCGGTTATATCGATCACCGTCAGTGGCAGGAAATGACCGCTGAGGTTCAGAGCGATGTTTTGACGTTACCGCGACAGAGTGTGCTGGCCGAGTACGTCGCCAGGCAGGCGTTGCAGCATGCAGGTCTGACCCCTTCGGCATTTTCTCAAGTCGCCAGCGGGTTGTTCCTCGGCTCAAACAAATACTGTGTGAGCCAGGATCTGCAGGAGGCCAGTCGATACATGGACGAAGCTGGCAGTGTGGATCTTGATCTGTATCTGCAAAACCACGAACTGGCGGGCGGAGCATTTTCTCGTCGGGTCGACCAACAGACTCTGCACCTTGCCCGATTTCTCGGCATTCGTGATCACATCTCTACCCACTCCGATGCCTGCGCTGCCGGGACCATGGCGATAGGCAGTGCGTATCGCGCCATCGAGCGCGGTGACATCGACCTGGCTATTTGCGGCGCCGTGGAGTTGATGTCCCACGAACTTTCGTACTACAGCTTCGACGGCCTTGGCGCAGTGTGCCAGCGCTCCGATTTCGCCGCGGATCAACAGAGCCGTCCGTTCATGCCGGATCGTTGCGGCTTTGTGCTCAGCGAAGGTTCGGCGCTGATCGTTCTCGAATCCAGGCCGCATGCCGAGCGTCGCAAGGCCACCCCGATTGGCCGCGTTTTGGGCTACGCCAATTATTGCGAGGCGCAAAAGATCACCTCCAGCAGCCGGGATGGCAGCAAGTACGCCCACTGCATGGCCGCAGCGATTGAAAATGCCGGCCTGACGAGCAGCGCGGTCGAGCATGTCAATACGCATGGAACGTCGACGCAGGCCAACGACCGCAGCGAAGCGTTGGCACTCAAGCAGGTATTCGGCGAGTCCGTGAACAACGTGACATTCACTGCCAACAAATCGGCAGTTGGCCATTCCCTGGCAGGCAGTGGCGCCATTGAAGCAGTCCTGTCGCTGATCAGTCTGCGCGATGGGGTGTTGTTGCCAACGCTCAATTATGACCCGGACAAGGCTGAGTTCCCCGAGCTGAATTTTCTGAGCGAACCCTTGCATCAGCCCATCAATGTCGTGCTGTCCAACTCCTTTGGCTTCGGCGGCGTCAACAGTTCACTGGTTCTGGGGAGGGCATGAGATGAATACGCTGGATACAAGACCCGTTTACATTACTGCGGCCTCGGTGTTCAACGCGGCTGGCTGCGAGTGCGCAGACTTGCAGGGTCCGCTGACGACCCCGCAACCGCTGGATTTCGACCCTGCTCGATTGGCCTATTGCGTGACCGCGCCACGATTGCCCTCGGACATTTTCGATCGAAAGATTCAGCGCGGTATCGAGCCTCAAGGCGCGCGCTTGTTGTACTGCGCGGGGCGCATCGCCCCGGCGTTGGGTGCCTTGAATCTGCCTGCGCAGCGGATTGCGCTGATGGCGGCCATCCCTGAAGTCGATGGCCCCAGCTCTTGTTGGGATGCCGTGCAGGCCATCGGTGAGCAACCCGACACACTGCTCGCGCAACTCTTTGCCCATACGCCACCGCTGCATGCACTGATGATGCTCAATAGCAGCGTCATGGCTCACGTCGCGCAAGCGCTGCACTGCAATGGCCCCATGGGTGGTTTCTGTTCCCAGGGCAATGCCGGTGTCGACGCCTTGATCGAAGCCTTTGAACACCTTGCCGAAGGTCGCGCCGAGGCGGCTGTCGTGGTCAGCAGCAGTCCGAACATCACCCCTGCGTTGTACCTGCGAGAACGTGCCGAGCGACCGGTCAATGCGGGTTCGCAGCCTTACGGGGAAGGCGCGGCCGCGTTGTTGCTGACATCCTCTGCGCCGACCTGCGGCTCGATGGCGTTGCGCATCGCTGGATTCGCGCGTGGTTATAGCGCCTCGCCCGAGCGCTCAAGCGCGGTGGCGAGCAGGGTCATCGAGCAGGCATTGAGTCAGGAAAAGCTCTGCCTGAGCGACGTCGCACGCATCGTGGCGGATACCCAGGATGCGCGGCTCATGAGCCTGTTCGCAGAGACAGGGCGGGTTATTCACAGTTCCCGGCACATGACTGGCGATCTGGGGGCGAGTGCCTTGCTGACCGAGGTGGCCCTGACGTTACACGACGATCGTAGTGAACCTGCGCAAGCGCATTACACGCTGCTGCTCAATCACAGCCGTGCAGGGCATTGGGGTGCGCTATTGCTGGTGAATGAAATCATGGAGAAGCACGCATGAGTGCGACAAGGATCGTGATAACCGGCATGGGCGCCGTGACCGGATTCGGTTTCGAATGGCAGTCGATGTGGGAAAAAATGTTGCGCGGCGAACACTGCATCCGCCCCTGGCAGCCCGAAGGCGTGAAGGACGGAACATTCCCGGTTCGCTATGCGGCGCCAGTGGATTCAGGCTTGTTGCCTGGTTATCTGCGGGACCATTCAGCCTGGCAGACGGCCCTGGAAAAGCGCAGCCAATTTGGCTGGATTGCCGCAAGCCAGGCGGTTACTGACAGTGGTCTGGAGCCCGCCGGGCTGCGCGAAGCGGCTGTCTTGTGTGCGTCCGGCGCACCTGCGCACATGCTCCAGGACATGCTGCTGACCTACTCCGGCGAGCCTGCTGGCACCCCGGCCTGGCGCCATCTGATGAGCCGGGTCGATCAAGTCAATCCGGCCGGTTCGTTGCGCCAGAGCAACGATCGGCTGGCACGGGTCATTGCCGACGGAATCGGTTGCGAAGGGCCGGTGATCAATATCAGCAGTGCCTGTGCCGGCGCGTCCCAGGCCATTGGCAATGCTTTCCAGATGATTCGTCGTGGCGAGGTCGAGGTGGCAATCGCAGGTGGAGCGGACTCTGTGTTGAGCCTGGACACCATGACCGCGCTGTATCTATTGGGCGCGGCAAGCAGTGAGCAGCGCTGGGGAACCGAACTTTGCCGGCCTTTCGATCGCCACCGCAGTGGCTTGATTGCGGGCGAGGGCGGCGGCTTTGTGGTACTCGAAACCCTGGAGCGAGCGCTGGCGCGTGGCGCCGTTCCCTACGCCGAAGTGCTGGGTTTTGGCAGCAGCCTGGACGGATACAAGGTGACCGCGCCCGACCCGCAAGGACGTGGCGCTGCCCTGGCCATGCAGACGGCGTTGCACGACGCCGGGATCGCGCCGCAACAGGTGGATCTGATCAACGCTCACGGGACGTCGACGCCACTTAACGATGCCGCCGAAACCCTGGCGATCAAGTCTGTGTTCGCTGAACGCGAGCACTATCGACGGTTGGCGATCAGCGCCAACAAGTCGCAGTTCGGGCATCTGATCGCGGCGGCCGGCGCACCGGAGTGCATCGTCACGGCACTGGCCTGCCGGTACGACCGAATTACGCCAACGATCAACCTGCACAGCGCCGATGAGCAGTGCGACCTGGACTACTGCGCCCATCAGGCGGTCAACCGCCGGGTCGATGTGGCACTGAGCAACTCATTCGGTTTCGGTGGTCTCAACACCTCCCTGGTGCTTGGCAAATATCGGGAGCACGCATGATGGGGGCTGCACACGCTCAGGTCGCGATTGCCGGTGCTGGCTGTGTATTGCCCAGCGGCTGGGGTGTGGAGCGTTTCTGGTCGGCGGTCTGTGAATCGCGCAGTGCAATTGCGCCCTTGCACTCCAGGCAGTTTCACAGCGCCCGGGTGACGGCCTTCGGACAAATTTCGGATGAAGATCACCAGCGCAGCCGTCAGGACCTCGCACAGAACCTGCAGCGCTATTGCGCGCCGGCGGTGATCTGGGGTGTCAGCGCGGTACGCCAGGCGTTGGCCGAAGCGAACCTTGCTCCGGGTCAGGACGGTTTGCGTTATGGCCTCTATTGCTGTCAGGGCGGATTCACCCACCCCTCGCTGGCCTCTTATGGCGAGTTGCTCCACGAATGCCGCAAGGGCGAGGGCGCCGACATGCGCCTGCTGGCCCGACGGATTCTGCAGGAGCGGGTGCAGGATCCATTTCTGGTGCTCAAAGGCCTGAGCAACATCTTGCTCGGCGTGGTCAGCCTGGCCCTCAAGCTTGAGTGCGAATGCAATGCCTACATGCAGGGCGTCTCCGGCAATCTGGCAGCGTTGCGCGAGGCCAGTGCGGCGCTGCAGAGCCGGCGTATCGACGCCGCTATCATCGTTGGTTCCGGGAGTGAACTCGACGCGCTGGCACTGTGCGCACTGGTGCAGGCGGGCATCATCAGCGCCGACGGTTCGCAAACGCTGCGACCTTTCGATGTGCAAGGGACGGGCGGCATTGCCGGAGAGGGCGCTGCGGCATTAATCCTGCGCCGACGCGAGGACCTGTGCGATGCCCCGCAGGTTTGCCTGGTGGGCATGACCGCCCACGTCGATCTTGAAGCGTTGAACCTGCCCGACAAGCAAGTCGATCTGCTGGTGTGCGCGGGCAGCGGCGATCCGCAGAAGGATCGTCAGCTGAGCCAGACCCTGGCCCGTACGGGCGCTGCACATATCACCAGTGGGCTGCCGGTGACCGGAATTCTCAGCGCGGCCCCCAGCCTGGTCGATCTGATTCTGGCCAGACGTGCCCTGCAGGCCCAGAGCGTGCCGCCAATTTTCGGCTTGCAACAGCCAGTCGCTGCGCATTTGCCCTTTGTGATGGGCGCCAGTCGCTCGGCGAACTTGCGCGACTGTCTGGTCATCAACCGCGACGACAACGGTTTCAGTGCTTGTTACCAACTCGAGTACAGCGTTCAGGCAGCCAGCGCCTGACGTTTTTTGTGAACCGCCTTCTTCTTTCAAGGGATATGACTGTCATGGATTACCGTAATTTCGTTCGCCCCAAGTTCGTTGACCTGCTGCAGGCACTGGGCCTGGAGTGCGAGTTCCAGCGGGCGCTGGGCAGTAAACTGTTCTATCGCGACCGTGACGGTGCACAAGTCACCGTCACCGATTTTCTCGGTGGTTACGGCGCAGCCTTGTTCGGGCACAACGATCCGCAGTTCGTCGACCAGCTCTGCACGCTGTTGCGTGACGACGTGCCTTTCAACGCGCAAATGTCGATACGCGGTGCGGCCGGAGAGTTGGGCCGTGCGCTCAGCGAGGCCTTCAATCGTGAGTTGAAGAACACCGAACGGTACATTTCGACCTTCTCCAACAGCGGTGCCGAAGCGGTGGAAATCGCCGTCAAGCATGCCGAGTATCGTCGTCAGAAAACCCTGCACAAGCAGTTCGACGATCTGGATTTTGCCCTGGCCAATCTGACGGCCAGCGACCGGGCTTATCGGGAACTGGATGTCGATGACCTTGACCTGCCGGCCGGGCTGCTACCGGCTCACCTGACGAGTGTAACGGTACGTCAGGTGGTCGAGGCGGTGCGTCAGTACAACCTGGCGCAGCTGCATGTCGAGCCGGTGTTCGTCGCGCTGCGTGGCAGCTTCCACGGCAAGCTGGTCAATACCGTGCAGCTGACTTATGGCCGGCAATATCGCCAGCCATTCGCCCGCTTCGGCTTGAACGTCGAGTTCATCGATCCGCAACAGCCGCATCAACTCCAGGAACTGCCGGCGCGCCATACCCGGCACTGGCTGACCCTGCAGTGGAGCGGCGAGCAGTTACTGGTCGCTCGGCAGGCGTTCAGTGCAATCACTGCGGTGTTGCTTGAACCGATTCAGGGAGAAGGCGGCATCATCGAATTCGCCTCCGACTTCTACCTCGCGTTGCGGCGTCTGTGTAACGAACAGCAATGCCCGTTGATTGTCGATGAAGTGCAGTCGGGCTTCGGTCGTACCGGCACCTTCCTGGCCAGCAGCCATTTCAATCTGCAAGGCGACTACTACTGCCTGTCCAAGGCGCTGGGCGGTGGCTTGATGAAGATTGCGGCAACCGTGATTCGCAGCAGCCACTATGAAAACGACTTCAGCTATATCCACAGCTCGACCTTCGCCGAAGACGATGCGTCCTGCCATATTGCGCTGTCGGCCCTCAATCGGCTGTTCGCCAACGACAATGCCATGCTCAAGGACGTGCACAACAAGGGCGAGTACCTCAAGACCTCGCTGCTCGAGCTCAAGGCGGCTTATCCCGATGTGATTGCCGATGTCCGCGGCCGAGGGCTGTTGCTCGGTTTCGAATTGCACGACCAGAGCGGCAACAGTTCGCTGGTGCAGGCCTCGGCCCAGTACAACGATGCACTGGGTTATCTCATCGCCGGCTACCTGCTGCAGTTCGAACGCTTGCGTGTGGCGCCATCGGGCAGCAACTCCAATGTGATCCGCCTGGAGCCGCCGGCCTGCATCACCTTCGCTGAAATCGACGGGCTGATCGGCGCGCTGCAAAATGTCTGCGACATGCTTCGCCGGGGCGACGCCTTCCCGCTGGCGGCGACTATCTGTGCCGATTCGATTCCGGTTGTGCCCGCGCGTGACGCCAGTTTCCAGAGGCCTGCCAGCGGCATCAAAGCCGACCAGGACACGCCGGTCGTCGCTCGCGTTGCCTTCATCAACCACTTGATCGATGCCGACATTCTTGGCGATGTCGATCCGTCGTTAGGCCAGCTGAGCGCCGAACAGAAGCGCGCTTTCATTACGCGCACTGCGCCGGAACGCCGGGCTGCGCCAGTCGGACCGGTGCTGATTCGCTCGCGGCTCGGTACTGCGGTGGAGTTCACCTTGTATCCGTTGTGCATGGACTCCAACGCCATGGCGGACTACATCATCAGCGGTGACCTGGAGGTCATCCGCGAAGAGGTCGGCAACCGCATTCTCGACGCTCGCGCCGATGGTTACAGCGTCGCGGGGCTGGGGATGTACACCTCCATCGTGACTAACAACTGCCAGGCGCTGAAGATCCCGGACATGGCGCTGACGTCCGGCAATGCCTTGACCATCGGCATGGGGCTGGAAGCCATTGAGCAAGGCTGCAAACAACAGCAGCTTGAGCTGCGCGGGCAAACCGCGGCCGTGGTCGGGGCGGCCGGCAACGTTGCTTCGACTTACGCGTCCCTGCTGTCGGCCACCGTCGATCACCTGATCCTGATCGGCAGTGGTCGCGATGGCTCGGTGCGTCGCCTGGAGAAAACCGCGCAGCTGATCTACGCCGACGCCGCCCGGTCGATCCTCAAGGGCAACGCCGAACAGGATCGGCTGGCGATGCGTCTGCTCAAGCTCAACGGTATCGAGGAGTTGCTCCAGGAACATGGCAGCAGCCCGGACCTGGGTCTGCGTATCTCGCGGCTGGTGCAGGAGCGCGTCGGGGTGAATGCGTTCATCACCGTCACCAATGATCTGAAAGCACTCAAGCGAGCCCGTGTCGTGCTGTGTGCGGCGAACGCTGCGCAGCCGTTCCTGGATGCCGGACATTTTGCCGAGAACAGTGTGATTTGCGATATCGCGGTGCCGTTGAACGTTGACCAGGCGCTCTGCAGCCAGCGTGCGGATGTTCTGTACATGCATGGCGGCATTGTCCAGACGCCGCTTGGCGATGGGCTTGCGCCAAATGTCCGGGCCTATCTGAAACAGGGTCAGTTGTATGCCTGCATGGCCGAGTCGGTCCTGATGGGGTTGTCGGGGATCAAGCAGCATTACTCCTATGGCGATATCAGTCGTGAGCAAGTGCAGCAAATCCGCGCATTGGCGGCGATCCATGGCTTCGGCCTTGCTCAGTTCAAGACCAACAACTCACTCTAAGGAACGGCCATGAACCAGAAAATAGCGGTAGTGACCGGGGGCAGTCGCGGCATCGGTAAAGCGATTGTCCTGGCACTGGCCGGCGCCGGTTATCAGATTGCATTCAGTTATGTGCGCGACAAAGAGGCGGCCATGCTGTTACGTGCCGAGGTCGAGGCCATGGGGCGCGAATGCCTGGCGTCGCAATGCGACGTCAAAGACGGCAACAGCATCAAGGACTTTTTCGACCGCGTCGAACAGCGGTTCGAACGCATCGATCTGCTGGTCAATAACGCCGGGATCACCCGCGATGGTTTGCTGGCGACGCTGTCGATCAATGACCTCACCGAGGTGATCCAGACCAACCTGATCGGGACCTTGCTCTGCTGCCAGCAGGTCGTGCCCGGCATGATGCGCCAACGTAGCGGCTGCATCATTAACTTAAGCTCGGTGGCCGCGCAAAAGCCCGGCAAGGGCCAAAGCAACTATGCCGCCGCCAAGGGCGGAGTCGAGGCGCTGACCCGTGCCCTGGCCGTTGAGCTGGCACCGCGCAACATCCGCGTCAACGCGGTTGCGCCAGGCATCGTCAATACCGACATGACCGCCGCGTTGCTGGGGGCCCACGAGCAGGAAATCCAGTCGCGCCTGTTGATCAAACGCTTCGCCGAACCACAGGACATTGCCGAGGCGGTGCTGTACATCGCCGAGCGCGGACATTACCTGACGGGTGAAGTGTTGTCCGTCAACGGCGGATTGAAAATGCCATGAGCGCGCTACGAACGTTTTTGATTACAGGTGCAGCCAAAGGCATCGGCAGGGCGGTAGCGGAAAGCTTCGCCGCCGACGCTGGAAACCGTCTGATCCTGCTCGATCTGGATCTGCCGCAGTTGCAAGGCTGGGTGACCGGGCAGGCGTTTGCGGCGAGCATCGAAACCCATGGGGCCGATATCGCCGACCTTGCCGGTTTACAGGTGCTGTTCAAGACACTGGCCGCGCGTCTGGGTTACATCGATGTATTGGTGAACAGCGCCGGTGTCTGCAACGAAAACGAGCCTGAGGACCTGGACAACTGGCACAAGGTGATTTCGATCAACCTGAACGGAACATTCTATGTCACCTCGCTGTGCCTGCCGCTGATGGCGGACCGTGGGCGGATCATCAACATGTCGTCGATTCTGGGGCGTGCCGGCAAGGTGCGTAACAGCGCTTACTGCGCTTCCAAGCACGGCATCATTGGCATGACCAAGGCACTGGCGATGGACCTGGCACCCCGCCAGATCACGGTCAACGCGATCCTGCCGGCCTGGATCGATACGCCGATGTTGCAGGGCGAGTTGGCGGCTCAAGCCCGTATCGCGGGGATCAGCCAAGAGCAGATCCTGCGCAACGCGAAAAAGAAATTGCCGCTGCGGCGATTCATTCAGGGCGATGAAGTGGCGGCGATGGTGCGTTACCTGGCGAGTCCCGAGGCGGCGGGCGTCACGGCGCAGAGCCTGATGATCGATGGCGGCGTCGGGTTGGGAATGTAGTCATGGCCAGAGAGCGATTCAGGCAGGGGCTGGTTGCCGTGCTGGCCTGTCTCGGCCCGCAGCTGGCCAGCGCCGACATCGTGCCGGCCCATGCCGATGCTGAAGTCGGCGTGGCCACCGCGCTGCGCTTGCATGGTGACGACCAGGTCACGCAGAAGGCCGTCTACTTCAAGGCCAATCTGGAGGACAACTGGGACAGTGGCTATTACAAGGCCAAGGGCCGGGTGCGTTATGACGCCCGCTATGACGGCAATAACCCCTACAGCCAGGAAGCCCGGGAAGACTACCGCTTCAGCGCCGACTGGCGGCATTTGTACTGGGGACAATACGTCGGTGACGGTGAGCTGACAGTGGGTTGGCAGCAGGTGGTCTGGGGCCGCGCGGATGAACTGCGAGTGCTCGATCAGATCAACCCGCTCGACTACCGCGAGGGCCTGACTGCCTTGCTCGAAGACAGCCGCATTGCGGTGCCTATGGTGCGTCTGACCCAGCCGGTGGGCGAGTGGGAGCTGGAAGCCCTGTGGATTACCGACTTTGTGAAGAACCAGGCACCGGCCCAAGGCAGTGAGTTCGACGCTCCGCTGTTCGCCCGGCCGGACCCGGCAACGTTCATCGTCGATTCCACGCCCGACTACAACGCTCAACGCGGTTTCTCCTATGGCCTGAGCGCCAACGGCCGGATCGGCGCGGTGGACGCCAGCTTCGTCGCACTCAATGCCCGTCAGCAAGATCCGGTGTATGCGGTCGAGGGTGTGGCCGACGATCAGCGAATTCGCCTGGAACGGCAGTTTCCGCGTTACAGCATGGCCGGGGCCGGTCTGGCGATCGATGCCGGGCACAGTATCGTCGTGCGCAGCGAGGTGGCCTATTTCGATGACTGGAGAGTGACCAATCCCTTCCGCCAGTACGGCAGCGACGAGAGCCCGATGATCAAGTCACTGCTTGGCGTCGACTATCTGCTGCGCAACTGGCTGATCTCCCTGCAATGGCAGGAGCAGCAATTGCTCGACTGGCAGGTCGGGATGTTGCAGGACAAACGTGCCGATCTCTTCACCCTGTCTGCCGAAGGCACACATCTGCGGGACCGGCTCAAGAGTCGGTTGGTGCTGGCTATGTCACCGCCGGCCAAAGACGACGCCTTGCTGCAGGGCATCTTCACCTACAAACCGGTCGACTGGCTCAAGCTGGGGCTGGAGGTGGATGTGTTTTTTGGCAAGCAGGACCGGTCATTTGGCGAGTACGACCAGCGCGATCAGGTTCGGCTTTCGGCGGGCTATTTGTTTTAACCATACAGCTTGTTCTGAACATACAGCGCCTGCGTGCACCGTGCGTTGGCGAGCAACTCACTCACATGATGAAAAGGAAAATTCTATGTTGCCGCTATTAAAGGTCCTGACCGCTGGTGTGTTGATGCTGACGAGCGCTTCGGTGTTTGCCGCCGAGGGCCAGGACGCCGACGAAATCATCCGCCAGGCCAGAGATCGCAACGACGGCAAGAGCTTCATGTCGCAGGTGTCGTTGATCCTGCTCGACAAGCAGGGCAATAGCCGGGTGCGCGAGTTCAACTACCTGCAGAAGGATTATCCGGACAGCGACAAGTTCACCATGTATTTCTCGGCGCCCAATGACGTGCGCGATGTCGCCTTCCACATTGAAAACCCCCACGAAGCACTGAGCACCGAAGATAGCCAGTGGATGTACTTGCCGGTCAGCCGGCAGACCCGGCGCATTTCGACCACCGACAAGCGCGGCGCCTTCATGGGCAGTGATTATTCCTATGCAGACCTGGACAAGATCCGGGCCAACGATTATCGCCAGACCCTGGTCGGCGAAGAGAACATTGCCGGTCGTGAGTGTTATGTCATCGAGCGCACGCCTGCGTCCGCGCAAGTCCTGGCCAAGACCGGCTACAACAAGCTCAAGGTCTGGATCGACAAAAAGAATCTGCTGGTCATGCGTCAGGATTTCTTCGATGTCAAAGGCGTGATGTTCAAACAGATGCGCACGCTGAAAGTCGAGACTGTCGATAAGATTGACAGCATCACCCTGAGCGAGACCGAAGACTTCATCGCGGGCACTCGCTCCCAGCTGCGTTTCAACCAGTTGCAGTACAACGTTGAGCTGGACGACCGACTGTTTACCCAGACCGCCATCAAACGCGGCCTGAAGACCGGCGACCTGCCTGAATTCGCCGTGTCCGCTCGCTAAGCACTGCTCCGACCTTTGTGGAACGCATGATCATGGAACGATACCTGAACTTCGTTGAGCGCTATGCGCGGGCGATTGTATTTGTGCTGGTGGCGATCACCGCCTGGTTCACCTACACACTCGGCTCGCTGATGTCGGACACCAATCCCTATTTACTCAAGGAAACCCATCCGGCGCGCAAAACCATTCTCGACCTGCAGCACGAATTCACCGGTACCTACGACTCGGTCATGGTGGCGCTGAACAATCGGCAGAGTGTCTTCAACACCGACTCGCTCAATGCCCAGTTCGAACTTTCGCAAGCCCTGCGGCGGCTGATGCTGGCCAACGCAGAGGATGAAGTCGAACTTCAGCGCATTGTCGGCAAGCATGGGGCGGACAGTCGCGCCCAACTGCTGGCCGCGGACATTCTCAATGAGGGTTTTTCCCAGAACGATTACGCCCAGGCCAAGGTATTGCTCGATCACGCCCGCAGTCAGGGCTGGGGCGAGCGCGATCAGCAGTTCCTCGGCTTTCTCGTCGAGCGGATCAACCCGATCAAGGAAATGGCCTCCATGGCCGACCTGGAAAACATCAGCCTGAGCCCCGATGGCGAACTGTGGATTCACAAGACCCTGCATGGCCTGGACATGGACCCCAAGGTCGTCGAAGCGCAGATCATGGGCAACGAGCAAATGGTCGGCGGGGTAGTTTCCGCCGACAAGAAAGTCGCCATGGTGGTCGCTGAACTGGGGACCAAACAGGACGACGCCCAGGCTCAACTACGCGCCTATCACCAGGTTCGTCAAATCATCGCGGACTACCAGGCCAAACATCCGCAATTCACCGATGAGGTGTTCATCGCCGGGATGCCGATCTTTATTGCGGCGCAGCAGGAGATCATCGATCACGACCTGGCGCTGCTGTTCCCGATCGTGTTCCTGCTGGTGACTTCGCTGCTGGTGTTCTTTTTCCGCAAGCCTTTGGGCGTGCTCCTGCCGCTGTTCAATATCCTCTTCTGCACCATCTGGACCTTGGGCCTGATGGCGCTGTTTCAGGTACCGATGGACTTGCTGACCAGCGTGTTGCCGGTCTTTTTGTTCACCATTTGCTGTGCCGACGCGATCCATGTGATGGCCGAGTATTACGAGCAGCTCAATGCCGGCAAATCCTTTCGTGAGGCCAACCGCGAGACCATGCGGATGATGGTCGTTCCAGTGGTGCTGACCACCGTCACCACCATTGCCACGTTCATGATTTCCACCACCAACAATATCGTCAGCATTCGCAATTTCGGTCTCTTCATGTCTATCGGGCTGACGGCGGCCTTGATCATTTCCCTGCTGCTGATCCCGGCGTGGATCTCCATCTGGGGCAAGGATCAGCCACCGCGCAAAGTAGTCCACAAAGAGTCGATCATCTCGCGCTACCTGGTGGCGTTCTGTGCGCGTTTGATCCAGTGGCGCAAGCCGGTTCTGGTCGTGACCCTGCCGTTGTTGGCGTTGATGACGGTATTCACCTTCATGGTCAATATCGAGGACTCGGGGATTGCCTACTTCAAGAAGGACAGCCCGCTCCGGGTCTCGGATGAGTTCATCAATCGGGCCCATGTCGCCGGCACTTCTCCGGGCTGGATTGCCTTCGACAGCAAGACCCCGCGAGGTGTCCTGACCACCGAGGTGGTGCAGTTCCTCGACAGGCTCGACCAATTCATCAAGTCCCAGCCGAACGTCAGTTACACCTATTCGGTGGCGACTTACGTCAAGCGCATGAACCTGGTGCTCAATGACATGAAGCCCGACTATCTGCGTGTGCCGCAGGCGCTGGAACAGGTGAAGTCGGTCAATGATGAGGGGCAGACAGAAACCTTTGAGGTCGACGGCAACTCGCTGATCGAGCAACACATCATGATGTTCGAGAACGGCGGCGGCTCGGATTTGCAGAACGTGCTCAATGCCGACTATTCCAAGGCGCTGACGCTTTACACCATGACCTCCTCGGTCGCCAGCGACTATCAGGACATGCTTGATCGCCTGGATGCCTGGCTGCTGGTGAACAAGCCGGCCAACCTGCAAGTGACCCATGCCGGTACACCCTACATCTGGACTGGAGTGCTGCAGGAAATCACCCAGGGCCAGGTGCTGAGCTTCTCCCTGGCGCTGGTGGTGGTCACGCTGATGATGATGTACTGGTTGAAGTCGGTACGCCTGGGCATTCTTGGCATGCTCACGCTGCTGACCACGTCCGTGACGGTCTATGGCTGTATGTATCTGCTGGACATCGAGCTGAACATTGGCACGACGCTGGTGACGTTCCTGGTGGTGGGGGTGGTCGACTACGCCGTACACCTGCTGTCGCGGATCAAGTTGCTGGTTCAGCAAGGCGTGCATGTCGATGAGGCGATTCTCACAGCCATGCACAGCGTCGGGCGTTCGACCGTGGTCAACGTGGTGATTTTTTCGGTGGGGTTCCTGGCGTTGCTGTTTTCCGCCTACAAGCCGGTCATTGACCTGGGAACGCTGGTGGCGCTGGCGCTATTTTCCAGTGGAGTAATGACCATCTTGCTGGTGACATTGATTTCGCCGTGGTTCTTTGCCGCGATCGTGCCTGAGTCGCCCGTGGATGAACGTGAACACCCATTGCGTGATGGCGCCTTGAGTTAAGCGCAAGGGCTGCTGTTGCAGCAGGATGCGCCGGCATTGGGTTTGTAGTAACCACTCATTGCCGGCGTGCCTTGGCAGCGCAAAGCGGCTTAACAACTGTTTCAGTTCTGTGCAGCGGGGTGACGGTGTTCAGGCGATTTTGGCGATATGTTCGAACTGGCATTGATCCTGAGCGTCCTTGAGGCTGGCTTCGAATTCGACCAGCCCCGAGTGCACCTTCTGCAACGCTTCAATCTGGGTCATCAGCTCCTGTTTTTTGTCCGCTATAGCCTTGTTCGCCAGGTCCCATGGCAGTTCCTGGCCCCTGTGATCCTGCAGGATCGCTTGCATTTCCTTGAGCTTGAAACCGAGTTGCTGGGCGCACTTGATGAACGTCAGCAGCTCAACGCTCTGCTGGCTATAGACGCGATATTTACCTTCGCGCTGTGGCGGCGGTAACAAGCCGATTTCTTCGTAGTGCCGGATACTCTTGACCGTCGTGCCCGACAGCTGGGCGGCTTTGCCGATATACATGAAAAGTCCTTTTTTATGTGCACAAAGAGGCCGAGCGTTCACGCGCCTGCCGCACCTGTATCAACTGACGTGATGACAGGCAATGTTCCAGCTGAACAGCTATCGATTGGCCCCGTGGTATCAATCGTTCCACGGATAGGCAAGCTTCGGCGCGGCATCTTTACACAAGCATGCCGAGGCGGGAACCCGGGCGTATTAAATGGCGGCGGGTGTGGGGCGCAGGGCGCGACGAAGCCGGCATCGCCCGTAGCAAGGCTTCAGTGACTGGCGATAGCCTGGGCTTGCTTGAGCCAGGCGTCCCGTTGTGTCGACTTCGAGCCGAGGATCGGGCCGAACGTCAGGGTCTTCAATGGTTTGATGCCACAGAATTCCAGCGTGGTCTTGCGCATCTGGTGCAGCCCGGGCATGCGGTAGACCCACTTGTAGTACCACGGTGGAGTATCCATGGTCACCAGCAGGTGAGCGGTTCGTCCTTTCAGGAGTTTGTCCGGGAAAGCTTTGCCTTTGCGGTATTTGAAGGCAAAACCGGGCAGGAAAACCCGGTCGAAAAAGCCTTTCATCAAGGCCGGAATGCCGCCCCACCAGATCGGATAAACAAACGCCAGATGTTCAGCCCAGGTGATATCGGACTGGGCTTTGAGTAGATCGGGCTCCAGCATCTGAATCAGGTTGTAACCATCGTGCAGTACCGGGTCGAAGTTCAGAGCATCGAGTCGTAGCAGACGTACATCATGTCCGGCACTTTTTGCGGCCTCGACATAGGTATTGGTCAGGGCTCCACAGAAACTATCGGTTGAGGGGTGACCCAGAATCACCAGTACTCGCTTGCTCATCGTGACTAAATCCTGAAAGTGGAGCTTTCAGGGTAGAGTCTGCCCCTAACGGGAGAGTCAATGGGTGGCTCATTCAACAGACAAGGCCTCAAACAAGGCTTTGGCATAACCGGGCAGGCTGTCGAATGAGCGCGCGCACAGCAGCAGTTTTCGCTGAGCCCACTCTTCCTTCAGCGCGAAGCTTTTGAACGGTTGCTCGACCGTCCAGCGCCGGATCGCGGCCAGTGGCACGATCGCCACGCCAGCGCCGCGGGCGACCATACGAATCACCCCGTCGAAGCCTTCAGCGCGGATACGTATTTGCATGCGTACGCCGGTGTGCAGCGCCTGTTCTTCGAGGTACACCGCCAGCGCGCTATTGGCGGCCAGACCAACGTAATCGTGAAGCAAGGTATCGCTGAAACCCGGCGGCCTGCCATTGGCCAAGGGATGATCGGGCGGCATGATCAACACCAGCGGGTCGTCGCGAAAGGGCCGGGTCTGAAGGTCCTGGGTGTCCACCGCGTCGGAGACGATGCCAAGGTCAGCCGAACCCTGACGCAAGGCGTGGGCGATACGCAGACTTGGCAATTCTTGCAGGTCGATGTCGAGGTTGGGATGGCTGCGCAGAAAGTCCGCCAGCAATTCCGGCAGGTACTCGGTGATTGCCGTGGTGTTGCACAACAACCGCACCTGGCCTTTGACGCCTTTGGCGTACTCGGCCAGATCCTGCTGCATGCATTCAGCCTGTTGCAGCAGCACCCGAGCATGTTGGGCCAAGGCCTTGCCGGCCGGCGTGGGACTGACGCCACGGCGTCCACGCTCTAGAAATGGAGTGCCCAGCGAAGCTTCCAGCGCCCGAATCCGGGCACTGGCCGCCGCCAGCGACAGATGGCTGCGGCTGGCACCTGCGGTGATATTGCCAGCTTGGAGAATGTTCAAGTACAGCCGCAGATCGGTCAGATCAAAGTGCATATAGGGTCGCCTTCGATGGATCGTTCCCACGCTCCGCGTGGGAATGCCGCCCTGGACGCTCTGCGTCCGCCCTTTGTGACGCAGAGCGTCACGAGATGCATTCCCACGCAGAGCGTGGGAACGATCAGCCTCAACGTTAACAATAGGCTGCCTCAGTATATGGCGAATTTTCAAGGTCGAGCACAGGGCCCAGGATAGTGCCATGAAGACACTTGGATCGTTCCCACGCTCCGCGTGGGAATGCCGCCCTGGACGCTCTGCGTCCGCCCCTTGTGACGCAGAGCGTCACGAGATGCATTCCCACGCAGAGCGTGGGAACGATCAGCCTCAATTTTAACAAGAGGTTGCCTCAGTATATGGCGAATTTTCAAGGCCAGGCGCAAGGCCTTGGATAGCGCCATGAAGACGAGATGCGTTGGATCGTTCCCACGCTCCGCGTGGGAATGCCGCCCTGGACGCTCTGCGTCTGCCCTTTGTGATGCGGAGCGTCACGAGATGCATTCCCACGCAGAGCGTGGGAACGATTAGCCTCAACAATCACAAGAGGCTGCCTCAGTATATGGCGAATTTTCAAGGTCGCGCGCAGGGCCCAGGATAGTGCCATGAAGACACTTGTCGCGTTCTACCAAAACCTCGGCCCGGCCTTGTCATTATTGGTCATTGGCACCTTTCTGCTAGCCGGGATGATCAAAGGTGTAATCGGCCTTGGTCTGCCAACCATTGCCATGGGCCTGCTGGGCCTGGCTATGGTTCCGGCGCAGGCTGCGGCGTTGCTGATCATTCCGGCGACCCTGACCAATATCTGGCAATTGGCCTTCGGTGGGCATTTGAGTTCGCTGATCAAACGGCTGTGGCCGATGCTGTTGGCGATTTTTATCGGCACTGGGCTGGGTACGCTGTGGCTGGGTATCGATGGAGGCCGTTGGGTAGTGCGGGCGCTGGGCGCGGCGTTACTGCTCTACGCCCTGAGCGGTCTGTTATTGCCGACGCTGCATGTGAACGCCAGCACCGAGCGCTGGCTTGGCCCGGTCTGCGGCGTGCTGACCGGCATCATCGCCTCGGCTACCGGAGTCTTCGTGATTCCAGCGGTGCCATACCTTCAGGCACTGGCTCTGAACAAGGATGAACTGGTGCAGGCGCTGGGCCTGTCGTTCAGCGTTTCGACACTGGCGCTGGCGCTGGCCGCCGGCCTGCTGTGGCGTGGGGCGTTGGGCGGCGGCGAGTTGAGTGCTTCGCTGCTCGCCCTGATACCGGCCGTACTGGGTATGTTGCTGGGGCAATGGCTACGCCAGCGAATCAGCGCCGTGCAGTTCAAACGCGTATTTTTCATTGGCCTCGGAGTGCTCGGAGGCCATCTGTTGATCAGCGGCTAGCGTTGTGTACGCAAAAGCAGGTCTTCTGCATCAGGGCCAGTTGTTGTGGGCGTTGATGTCCGGCAGTTCAGGCCGCTATGTCGGCTCTGCCAGTGGCGGAGCCGTTTCGTTCTTGCCGGGTGTGGCACTCGCACGGTGAGTATGAGGCGTCCAGGTTTGCCACTTGCTTTCGAAGTACGCCTGATTTTTATCCCAGAGGGCTTGATACTCGCCACTGACGATCAGCTTCTTGAACGATGCCTGTCCATAGTGATGGACGAATGCATCTTCGGCACAGACAGTACGGTAACCAGCGCCCTGAACCCTGCGACTGTAGTCATCATCCTCGAACAGACCGATGCCAAAGGCTTCATCCAGATACCCTACCTGGCGCAGAACGTCCCGGCGCATGGCGACGCAAAACATCGCCAGCATTGGAATGTCGAACACCTGACCTTTATGTTCGGCGGTGTAGCGGGATGCAAAGTCGTGCATCTGTCCGATACTGGTATACGGAACCGCGATTTTCGCCTCGTTACCGACCATGTTGGTGACGGGGCCGATCAGTCCGATGCCTGGATCCTGCAAGTGTTTGATCAGTGGCGTCAGCCAGCCTTTGGGCACCACCGTATCGTTATTGAGCAACAGCAGAATCTCGCCTCTGGTCCGACGCAAACCTTGATTGTTTGCGGCAGAAAACCCGCGGTTATCGGCATTGAGGATGATATCGACATCAGGATTGTCGCGGCTCAGCTGTTGCAGGTAGGCGGGGGTGCCATCCGCTGAACCGTTGTCGACAATGATCAGTTGGTAACGGACCGACGTGGTGTTACGCACAATGCTGTCGATACACTCTCGGGTCAGATCGAGGTTGTTGTAGGTCACGACAATGATGGACACCTGCACATCGAGCGCGCTGATGGCTTGTCGGGTGGTTTCGACGCGCTCTTTCCAGTCATTGCTGCGGGCGGTTTCCACCCGATGCCGGATCCTGTCTTGTGTGGTTTCAGTCAAGGCGTGCTCGATCTGCACCAGGTACTCATCGACGTCGCTCGCGAAGTACAGAATATCTTTGTAGCGGCTCAACTCTTCGAGGGGCGCCGAAACCACTGGTTTTCCCGCACTCAGGTATTCGTAGAGCTTCACCGGATCCACGGCGTGGGTCACATTGTTGAGCAGAAAAGGGATCAGGCAGACATCGAAGCGATGAAGATAGAGAGGCATTTGAGCGTAAGGTTTTATTCCTGACAACAGCACATTGGGTTTGCCCTCGAGACCTGCGAGGTTGTCGACGAAGACGTCTCCCACCAGTACGAAATTCCAGGTCGGGCGTTTGTCTGCCAGCGCCGCGAGTAAGGGGAAGTCCAGCCACTGTGCCAGGGCTCCGTAGAACCCAATCACAGGTCCCGCAAAGTCTGGTAGTAGATCGTTAGGCATGCAGTGCCGGTGGAAGAATTCAAAGTCCACTGCGTTGCGCACCAGAACGCATCTTTTGCAATGCGCGGACCATTTACGGTGCAGACGCGCCGCCGATACCGTTACCAGATCTGCCTGGGCGACGAGGTTCCATTCTTCGGTCACCAACCCGGCACCGATATTCGGAAAACCATCCCAGTCATCCATGCAATCGTATTGAATGGGCCAGCCGCGATCAGCGCGTAACTCAATGGCCAATGGGCTCCAGTAAGGAATGTGGATGAGTGAAAGCGCATCCCGGATCTGGAAGTCCTCTATCAGCAGGTCGAGGGCACGTTGGTAGGCTTGGGTGTTCTCGGGCGTCAAGACTTTCTCGTAATAGAGATCCTGAGCATCACGCTGAAGGGTCACTTCGAAAATGTTGTGCGCCACACGGGTCAGACTATAAGGCCGCCCCTCAGGAGGGACTCTCGAGGGCACGATATAAAACACTCGACTTCCCTGGCGCGCGAATCGGCTCATCAACTGCTGCGGTCGTTGAAACCTGGCGGCCCACTCGATATTCGCAAAGCACAGAATATCCAGCTTCTTGTGGGGGACTACTTCGCCTACGGAGCGCTGCGCAGGATGTCGGGCCGGGTCGCTGGGGAGCGTTAGCTCTTTAGCGCGAAACGCAACATCGGCACCGCCAGAGAGAGCCTCGAGCAATCCATAGCGCATCATGCAGGCAATGAAACGCAGTGGTCTGGTCACAAACCATGAGCGGCTACCCAGCAGGAAATCGACCCTGGCGAGCGCGGCATCGCGCTCCTGCAGTACTGCATCTCTTTCGGCCAGGGCCGTGTCGTGCTTGATCGGATCAGTCACGTGGGTACCTGTGCAATGCAGTGCAGTCATCATCCGGCCACATGGAACTCTTCGAGCCCGGACGATAAAAGGTCGCGGTCAGGCTGCGACGAGATGAGCGGCAGCCGCTGACGACCGGTGAAACGGCATGCCAGGAGTGATTCGAACGCACCAGCACGGCGGAGTTGCCCACCCGCGGTTCGATGACGGCCGCAATGCTGGTCGGGTCTGAGCTGCGCAATATGTTCAGGCAGCCACCGTCGATGCGGTTCCAGGACTCATTGAAGTACAGGATGTGGGTGACCAGTTTGTCGCTCAGGTCGGGATGGGCGCCAAGGCTGGCACCCGGACCGTAATGGAAGACATTCACCTCCATCGGTACATCGCGCAGGTCATGGTCGGTCAAGTGCGACAGGGCTTCCCGATAGGCCGAAGAGCAGAGGTCTTGAGCCAGCTTCTGCCATGCCACGCTCAGTTCCTCAGGAAAAACAACGGCGTTGGTGCCCATCGACACCAGGCCCCGTGCCTCATAGTCATAGTTTTTTTCCCCGCCATAACCCGTCACGGTCTTGAAATGATCGTGGGGAAAGGTGGTCGCCAGGGCAATCGCGTCTTCTGGCGAATACAAATCACCAATTTCGGCCCATGAATACGGTTGAATGTTCAACGCGCTGGATTGCAGCCGTGTCAGGTTTAGCATCCTGTCCTTACCTTCCTCTCAGGGTTCTGAGGCCACGTGCAATTGAGCGCAGTGGGGCGGTGATTCGAAATGAGCTGGAGTTTTGCAACTCAAGCACTTTTGCCTCGCTTCGTGCCAGGCGCTGGTGAAGGCTCGTTATCTGTTGCTGTTGAGTGCTCAACCTGGCGTGCAGGACAGCGCGTTCGCCTGCCTGGTCCGCATCGACAGACGGGGGCGCGGCCTCGATGTACGGTGTGTCGCGGGGCTCTGCTGCCGTTTCGAGCAGCGTCGGCAAACCTTGCCAAAACGCGTCTAGCGCCCGCGTCGAAGAGGTCTTTCCCTGCTTGATGAGGGTCGCGACCTGGTCCCAGTGAGTGCTCACCTGCAGCGCAGCCGCCTGTGCTGCGGCGCAGGGCCGGGTTTTGCCGGCTCGATCGAGAAACCACTGTGCGTCAATGGTCTCGACATCGGGCAGGGCGTGCAGCGATTCGAAGTCGGCCAGGGCGGTGTATTTCCCGGCACTCAGATCGGCGGAACAAAACACCGGGACGCCAAAGGCCAGCGCGCTGATCGCCAGGTGATAGCTGTGACCGATAACGGCCTCTGCCCGGCTGAGAAATTCTGCCAGCAATAACGGCTCGGGCCATTCCGGCAGGCTGATTGCGTGGGGCAAATGCCGGGTGACTATCGAGGGGTGATCACCAAGGACCGGACCAATGGGTAGCACCAGAAACTGATAGTGTTCGAACGCCTGCGGATATTGCTCGAACAAGCGCAAAAACGGCTCAACCATGTGGATGGCATGGATGACGATATACGGAGCGGTCAATCCTGCCTGCTCGCACAGATGGATGAATGGCCTGGAAGGTTGCTGGTCATCGATCAGGTTGGGTAAGCCAAATGCGGTATCGGGCAGGACTTCGACGTCAATCTCGCTCGAGATTGCAGCCAGGGTATCGCGTGACAGGCTGTCACGAACCCGCACGTACTGGCTTTGTTCCAGGGCCAGTTTCACTAGCGGTGCGGCCCAGTCGGGAATGCTGTTGCAGTGCATGCCGGGAGCGTTCCAGATCACGGGCGTTGCGTGTTGCAAAGCGATCAGCGCCGGGGTGAGCCAGTATCCGGTGGGGTGGTGGATATCCGGTGAAGCAGGGCCATAGCCCTCAGCCACGAGCTTATCGAAGCGAATCAGAAAGCCGCCGCCGATCAACAAGCCGTCCAGATGCTCGGCCAGACCAGGCAGTTCGCTCAGAGACGTCACCGGATAGGGCCATTGCCCAGCGAGCCTGGAGTTGTACGAAAACCGCCGTAGATGTACGGCTCCCAGCCGTTTGCTCAGCTCGACTTGTGCAATGATCGGAAACAGTAGATCGCCATAATTCTCGACGTCGAAGGTACCAACTATGGCGATCTGCCAGGTGCGTCCGTTCATGTACTCTCCGGGACATCGACATTACACATTTTTTTTATTTGACCCTGTTGTTCAGGAGGCTGGACCACGCTTTGCAAACCCAGATCTACGACGCCGAGGAAACCCCTGTTATTGGGCAGCATGTCGAATGCCAGTAGCCCCACCTGTTTCTCGATCAGCTGTGAGGTGTCCTCAGTCCCGCCCTGTAGAAGCTTGAGGGTAATGTGGTAGCGACCTGCCGACAGACTGGCCGGGAATCGCACGCAGATCGAAGCCTGCCGCCAGCCGTCCTCGGCCGGTGCCATTTGCAGTGCAAAGTTCGCCCCACCGATGACCATCAACCGAGCCTCCTGGACCGTAAAACTGAGCGATGGCTGGGTGATGCTGTCGCGCAGCAAGGTTTCGACCTGGATCTCGATCTCATCGCCATACAGGTAGCTGGAGAAGAGTTCCCGGGTGTTTGTAAAGAAGGCAGAAGTAATGCGCCCTTCCTGTGTGCCGAAGGCAATACCCTCTTTGACATCGCTTGAAACACCCAGAAAAGGTTTGCGCGTGACCGCAACGTCGCCGCCGCTTGCCCAGCGGCGCTGTTCATCACGCATATCAAGCAGGTACAACTCGGCCATTTCGTCGGGGGCACCGCTGGCGAATATCTGACCTTCGCGAAGATAAATGACGCGGTTGCAAAAGCGTCTGACCATGCTCATGTCGTGGGACACGAACAGCAGCGTAGAGCCGTTCTCGATCAAGCTCTCCAGCCGGTTCAAGCATTTGAACTGAAAGGACGCATCACCGACGGAGAGCGCCTCGTCGACGATCAGAATGTCCGGTTCCACACACACCGAGACGGCGAAGGCGAGCCGGACCAACATGCCGGTGGAGTAGGTCTTGGTCGGTTGGTCGATAAAGTCGCCGATGTTGGCAAAGGCAGCGATTTCATCGAAACGGGTGTCGATCTCGGATTGGCTCAGGCCCAGTATTACACCGTTCAGGTAAACGTTTTCCCTGCCGGTGAACTCTGGATTGAAGCCGGACCCTAGCTCCAGCAGCGCCGCAATACGGCCTCGAGCTTCAACGCTGCCCTGGGTGGGTGCCATCGTTGCGCAGATCAACTGCAACAGCGTGGACTTGCCGCTGCCATTGCGACCGATGATGCCGACGGTCTCGCCTTTAGCAATTTGCAGGGACACATCCTTGAGTGCCCAGAATTCACGGTAATAGCGTTTTCTGCCACGGGTCAGCATTTGCAGCATGCGATCCATCGGCTTGTCGTAGATTTGATAGCACTTGCTCAGGTGCTCGGCGTTGATCGCTATCTTAAAGGACATTGGCATAGTCCTCGGGTAGCACCGCTAACGACCTGAAAAAAACCGGCAATAGATCTGCGATAAACCCGACTATCCGGTGCATTACCCACGCGCCCAACCACTCACGGTGATTCTCAAGGCTGGAAAACATACCGCCCGGTGTCCTTTCCCTCATCAATTAACCACCCGGTTCTAATTATTTTCCGCGCTCGTCCACTCGGACTGTTCGATTGGCCGAGTGCAGACAAAATGAGGGACTTGAGGCAGCCTGAATCTGTTTGGCATCCATGCTCATTTAGCGTTTTATGACAGTTTTCGGATTGTATTGCAGCAAATTGCCATCATCCAGACAAAATGCAGATGTTCCAGCTGGATATTTGCGTTCGACAATGAATCGGTGACGTTCCTGTTACAGATTCAAGTGATAGCAGGTTTCTGGAATCGTGCTGATAATTTGCCGCTGGAGACCGCCTGAACCCGCGATTGCTACAGGTGAGAGAGGTACACAAACCCGGTGGGTTGGGGGAAGGGAAGGTCTGAGGATGAAAGCTGCCTTTGAGGCAGCGATTAGCGGATCAGCGGCTAGCTGATGACCGGCTGAGCATATCGATGCGACGGATATCGAAATCGCGCTCCAGGTAATCCATGCGCTGGTCGAAGAACTGCTTCATGTGTGGCAGATTCGAATGCATGTCCAGGTGAGCCCGGGATTGCCAGATTTCGTAAAAGATAAACAGTGTTGGATCCTGCTGGTCGCGCAGCATGTGGTACTCGATGCAACCGGGTTCGGCGCGGCTCGGTTCGACATAATCGCGAAACAGCGCTTCGAACGCCTCGGCTTTTTCCGGTCTGGTTTTTGCGTGCAAGATAAAACCGTGCAAGTCACTCATGTCGATCTCCTCAATTCCGGGTTCGGAAAGTCTACGACAACAATCCACCTGCAATTCGTGCGTATAGGTCAAATGAATTTTGACCGCTTCGGGCTTATTCCCTCGGCACCGCATCGATACCCTGCCGCCATCAACTTTCAACCTTCTCAATCCAGCGACTTATCCACAGCGCTGCGCATTGGACCTTGATGAGGCACCCCCATGAAAAAAGTACTGTTGCTCAACGGTGGCAAGAAATTCGCCCACTCCGACGGGCGCTACAACTCGACGCTGCATGACACCGCGCTGAGCGTGCTGGATCGCGGCGGAATCGATGTGAAAGTCACCCACATCGACGAGGGCTACGACATTGCTGAAGAGGTGGCGAAGTTTGTCTGGGCCGACGTGATCATTTATCAGATGCCGGGCTGGTGGATGGGCGCGCCGTGGACCGTTAAAAAGTACATCGACGAAGTCTTCACCGAAGGCCACGGCAGCCTGTATGCCAGCGATGGCCGCACTCGTTCCGACGCATCGCAAAAATACGGCAGCGGCGGCTTGCTGCAAGGCAAGCAATACATGCTGTCGCTGACCTGGAACGCGCCGCAGCAAGCCTTCGACGACCCGACCGACTTCTTCGAAGCCAAGGGTGTGGATGCCGTGTATTTCCCGTTCCATAAGGCCAACACCTTCCTTGGCATGACCGGGCTGCCGACGTTCCTTTGCGTCGATGTGATGAAGCGTCCGGCCGTTGAGGCCGACGTTGTCCGCTACGAGCAGCACCTGAGCGAGGTGTTCGGCCTGCCGGCGTAAGGTTCCTTTTGCCCCGCATCGGGCTACTATCGGTGGCGAGGGGGCAAGCCCCCTCCCACAGTAAGTCACCCGCCGGGACAACTCGATACAGAGGACATACGTGAAAGCCAGATCCGATGAGTTGCAAATTTTCGTCTGCGTCATCGAGTGCGGGTCTATCTCGGCTGCGGCCGAACAGGTGGGGCAAACGCCCTCGGCGGTCAGCCGCACGCTCTCGCGGCTCGAGGCCAAGCTCGACACCACGCTGATCAACCGCACCACGCGGCGTATGGACCTGACCGAAGAGGGCAAATATTTCTTCGAGCGGGCCAAACTGATTCTCGAACAGATGGATGAACTCGAAGAGCGCTTGTCCTCGCGCCAGAAAACGCCCTCAGGTCGACTGCGAATCAACGCCGCCTCGCCGTTCATGCTGCACGCGATCGTGCCATACATCAGCGAATTTCGCGCTCTGTACCCGGACATCCAGCTGGAACTCAACAGCAACGACCTGATCATCGATTTGCTGGAACAAAGCACCGATATCGCCATCCGTATCGGGCCTCTGGTGGACTCCACCCTGCATGCCCGCTCCCTGGGCTGCAGCCCGCTGCACATCCTCGCCAGCCCAGAGTACCTGGAAAAGCACGGCTCGCCGGCCACCGTGGCGGAACTGGCCGGGCACTCGCTGTTGGGTTTCACCCAGACCGAAAGCCTCAATCATTGGCCGTTGCGTCATGCCCAGGGTGACCGCTGGCAGATTCAGCCGGGAATTTGCGCCTCCAGCGGTGAAACCTTGCGACATCTGGCGCTGGAGGGGCAGGGTATTGCTTGCCTGTCGCACTTCATGACTATTGATGACATCAAGGCCGGTCGCTTGAAGGTGGTCTTGGCCGAGGCCAATAGCGGCTATCGCCAACCGATCAATGCGGTGTACTACCGTAATTCGCAGCTGGCATTGCGTATTCAATGCTTCCTGGACTTCATTCAGAGCAAGCTGGCGGCCTATGCCATGACGGTGTTCGAAGGTTGATTGGCGATCGCTGCGCAGGATTGAATGGGGGCATCCGGATTTTTGCAGCAGGGATCAGTCCTCGATACTCGTTCCATCGCTGATTCACGCAGGGAGTGACCTGCGGAAAGCATTGGTGGCGATGCTAGCGCTGATAAGGCTTGAGACGTCATCTACTATGAAGACAAACTGCCTCAGCCATCGCGCGGATCGTTTTGATCGCTCGTTACCGAGTCAATCCCTTCATTGCGATCACGCCGGTGCCGATTGCCTGCTGCTGGGAAACTGACATGAAGTACGACACATTGATCCGCAATGCCCTGGTCATCGACGGCACTGACACACCGGGTTTTCCCGCCGATGTGGCGATTCTGGATGGCCGCATTCAACGCATCGGTGACATGAACGGTGCTTGCGCTGAAGAAGAAATCGATGCCGTCGGTCGAGTGCTGGCGCCGGGATTTATCGACGTGCACACCCACGACGACACGGTGGTGATCCGTCAGCCGCAGATGCTGCCCAAGCTCAGCCAGGGCGTGACCACAGTGATCGTCGGCAACTGCGGGATCAGCGCCTCGCCGGTGAGTTTGCGCGGCGAACCGCCGGACCCGATGAGCCTGCTGGGTGCGGCCAGCGCTTTCGTCTACCCGACGTTCAGCGACTACCGGGCCGCGGTTGAAGCGGCGCACCCGACCCTGAATGTGGCGGCGCTGGTTGGCCACACGGCGCTGCGCAGCAATCACCTGGATGACCTGTATCGCACCGCCACGCGCCGTGAAATCAACGCCATGCGTGAGCAATTGCGCGAGAGCCTGGAGGCCGGCGCTTTGGGCTTATCCACAGGGCTGGCCTACGCCAGTGCTTTTTGCGCCCAGACCGATGAAGTGCTGCAACTGGCTGAAGAGCTGACAGCCTTCGGCGCGATTTACACCACCCATTTACGCAGCGAGTTCGAGCCGGTGCTGGAGGCGATGGACGAGGCTTTTCAGATCGCTCGTCACGCCAGCTCGCCGGTGATCATTTCCCACCTCAAATGCGCCGGTGCCGGCAATTGGGGGCGCAGCCCACAGCTGCTCGCATCCCTTGAGCGTGCCGCGCTCAGCCACCCGGTGGGTTGTGATTGTTATCCCTATGCGGCGAGTTCTTCGACCCTGGACCTCAAGCAGGTTACCGACGCTTTTCGCATCACCATCACCTGGTCGACACCCCATCCTGAGGTGGGCGGCCGCGACCTGATGGATATCGCCGCCGAATGGGACCTCCCTCTGCTGGACACAGCCCGCCGCCTGCAACCGGCCGGCGCGGTGTATTACGGGATGAACGAGGCCGATGTGCGGCGCATCCTGTCGCACCCGTTATCGATGATCGGCTCCGACGGTTTACCGGAAGATCCTTTCCCGCATCCGCGTTTATGGGGCACTTTCCCGCGGGTGCTCGGGCACTTCAGTCGCGATGTGGGGCTGTTCCCGCTGCACACCGCCGTGCACAAAATGACCGGGCTTTCGGCTGCACGTTTCGGCCTGGTCGAACGCGGTGAAATTCGCGAAGGGCATTGGGCCGATCTGGTGTTGTTTGACCCGGCGCGGGTGCGTGACGTGGCCGACTTCAAGGACCCGCAGCGGGCAGCAGAGGGGATTGATGGGGTATGGGTCAACGGCGTTTGCAGTTATGCGGATGGTCAGGTGAATGGACGGCGTGAAGGGCGTTTTTTGGCGCGGGCGGGGGATCTGCGGCGCAGGTTTGTTCCACATAAAGGTTGATCAATGCACAATCTGCGGCGAGGGCCTGCTCCCGTTCGGCCGGTCCGTGCTCGGGTGAAGCAGCCCATCGCGGGCAAGCCTCGCTCCCACCGTTGACCGCGTAATCCTGTGGAAGCGGCTTGTCCTCGCCAGGTCAAACCCGGAAGCGGCTGACCATCATCTGCAACTGATTGCCCAACCGCGCCAGTTCAACGCTCGATGCCGCGGTTTCATCGCTGGCGGCGGCGGTCTGTTCGGACACGTCGCGTACGTTGATGATGCTGCGGCTGATCTCTTCGGCCACGGCGCTCTGTTGCTCGGCGGCAGCGGCGATCTGCTGGTTCATCGACTGGATGCTGGACACCGTGCGAGTGATGTTTCCCAGCGAGGTGCCGGCCTTGCGGGTCAGCTCGACGCTGCTGTCGGTCAGGTTGCGGCTGTTGTTCATCACCGCGGCGACTTGCTTGGTACCGTTCTGCAAACCAGCGACCAGCCCTTCGATTTCTTCGGTGGACTTTTGCGTGCGCTGAGCCAGGCCACGGACTTCGTCGGCGACTACCGCGAAACCGCGACCGGCTTCACCGGCGCGGGCGGCTTCGATGGCCGCGTTGAGCGCCAGCAGGTTGGTCTGTTCGGCCACGGCTTTGATCACGTCCATGACGCTGCCGATCTTGTCGCTTTCCTGTTGCAGCACGGTCATGGCGTCGGTCGAGCGCGCGACTTCAGTGGCCAGGCGTTCGATCTGCGCGATCGCTTCACAGACCACTTTGTCACCTTCGCGGGCCTGGCCGTCAGCGTCGGAGGCGGCTTGTGAGGCCTGTTCGGCATTGCGCGCGACTTCCTGCACGGTGGCGGTCATTTCGTGCATGGCGGTGGCGACCTGATCGGTCTCGATCTTCTGGCTGTTAACCCCGGCGCTGGTTTGTTCGGTGACGGCCGACAGTTCTTCGGCAGCGCTGGCAATCTGCGTGACGCCGTCGCGAATGCCTCTGATCAAATCGCGCAAGGTCACACCCATGCGTGCGATGCCTTGCTGCAATACGCCAAGCTCGTCGCGACGGGTGACATGCACATCGTGGGTCAGGTCGCCCGAGGCGATGCGTTCAACCACGGCCAGGGTTTCGCGCAGCGGGCGGGTAATCTGTCGGGTGATGATCACGGCGGCCAGAATGCCGACCAGCAACGCCAGCAGGGTGCTGATCAATTGCAGGCTACGGGCTTGGGTGCTTTCGGCATCGCGGCGGTCCAGCTGGATCTGGTACAGCTCATCGCTGCGGGCAACGATGTCATTGCCTTGATCGGTCATTTCCTTGCGGGTCTGATCCGCGTCACCGTCCGCTGCTTTAAAGGCCTGCAGCGCGCTGCGATAGCCGATCAGGGCGCTTTCCAGCTGACGCAGTTCGTCCTGTTGAGTACCGCTAAAATGCAGGTTGAGGTCATTCAATCCGGCGATGGCTGCGTCCAGTTGAGCGACGGCTTTGTGTTCGGTTTCAGGGTTGGTGTCGGCGGTGTAGCCACGCACTTCGTAGCGGGCGAGCTGGAACGCCTCTTTGGCTTTGGTGATTGCCAGGAATTGCTCGAAACGCTGATCGCTCGAAGGCATTTGCTGTACGTGGGTGTTGATCGCGGCGATCAGTGTGTTGGCACTCTCGGCGTTATTGCCCATGGTCTGGCGAGCGGCGTTGCCTGCGCGGTAGGCGCTGCGCATTTTGTTCAGCGATTGCTGGTAAGCGTCGATGGTCGCGCTTTGCTGTTTGAGCAGCTTGAGGTTCTCCGGGCTCTTGAAGCTATTGAGCAGGGATTTTTGCTGGGCAACAAACCCATCGAGGGTGGTTTGCACATTCTGTGCGGCGGTCTCGTCGCCGTTGGTCAGCATGTATTGCAAACGGCTGACGCGCAGTTTGGTCAAGCCGGCGTTCAGTTGGGTGATATCGCTCATCCAGTTGCTACGATCGATCAGACCGCCAAGGCTGGTCCAGCCTGTCAGGGCCAGGACCGTAGTGAGCGCCAGTACCACGCCGAACCCCAGGCCCAGTTTCAGGTTGACGCTGATATTGCCGAACCAGCTATTCATTGCAATTACTCCAGGAACGTTGCGAGTGTTGGTCGTCAGTTGGCTGGAAGTTTGTTGTTTTTGGTAGCCAGCAAGGTTTTGGTGTAGTGGTGTATCGGCAGCGTACGCGAGAGCTGAAACGGTTTTTGTCTTGCCTTCATGGACAATGGGGGCGAGCCGTCTCTATTGCGTGCTGCGTTTGATCTACAGGGGAGGAGTGATCGAAAATACCGGTGCCCGGACGTGCTTGTTCTTTGAGCTTTTTTTCACATTCATTTCACTGGGGCCCGACGTCGCGCCCCATAGAGTCTTTTGTTCACTTGGGCGCCCGAATCACGGGTCGTTCGTTTTCAATAGCGCAGTTGCCATGGGTGTTTTGTATCTTTGGTATGGCTCGCTTATAGATTTTTCGCCACAGGGGCAGCTTGATCGTGGGATTAAGATTTGGTTTAAGTGGCGCTACGAAATATAGAACTATTGTCGTAGTACTGTTGTGTGCGTTGTTTGTTATTGCGCTGACTGTTGTTCTTTTAAGGCCGGCGGCGGTACCCGATCTGGTCCATGGCAAAACCTCCGGGTTAGTGCAACTGAGGGCGGATTGGGCCAAGGGCGAGATGATTGTGCTGGTTCGTCACGCCGAGCGTTGCGACCACTCCAGCGCCACTTGCCTTGGCAGTGCCGATGGCATTACCGAGCGCGGCCGCGACGTTGCGGTCGCGGTAGGTTCGCAATTTGAACATTTGGGTCTGGACAAGGCTGACATCTACCACAGCCCTTTGACCCGCGCAGCGCAGACATCGTCTTTCATGTTCAAGACGGTCGACGCGGGCCAGGATTGGCTGATCAACTGTAAAGGCCGTATGTTGAAGGACGTCCTCAGCCACAAGGTCGCCGGCCGAAACCTGATTCTGGTGACGCACAGTGAGTGCATGTCGGAACTTGAAAAAAACATGAAGTTCGCTTCATCGACGCTGGGCTATGGCGCATCGCTGTTTATTTCAACTGCGCTGGCGACTGGAAAGCCTCAGATGCTCGGCTTCATTGACGCGTCCGACTGGAGTTCAGTCATTCCCCAATAACGAGTCTGACCGGCTGAACGTCGTCGCCTCCCTGCTGTTTGCGCTGGCTATCAGCGGTTCCACAGGCTCCGCTGGATAGCAGCCAATACACCGTTGTTGGCCATCGCGAAGCGACAGCCACCGGTTTGTCCGCGCTCAGGATGCTGCGATCAACGCCAAGGGCGGCGATGCCATGATCAATACTCAGGTCCAGGAAAAGCTCGTGTGATTCTGGCGAAATACAAAAAAAACGGCACCTGATGAAGGTGCCGTTTTTTTTGCCTACAGCTAGCGTGGCTCTATTGGACTATTGCCCCAACGAAATAATAATCCTGCTTGCCCACAATCATTTTCTTCAGCACTTTCAAGGACGCTGGCGGTTCAGTGTCACTGCCCATGAGCGCCACATGATTGGGTGATGCCGTGAGAAATTCACTCAGCTCAGCTTCGGTCTCCAACCCCTTGAGCAGGCTCTGGGTATAAAACACGCTGGCTCCGGCTGTACGTTCATTCGCCTGATACAGCGCGACCTCTTGCCCGTTGGCCTGCATTGTCTGAATTTGCTGTGTCAGCGGCAGGAAGGACAATTTGCGGTCAGCGTGGGGCGCAACCCATTGCGCGGCCGCCAGGTAGATGCAGATCACCAGGCTCAGCACACCGACCACCAGGCCTCGACGGTGCCGGGCAAGCTTGCCGATAAACGTCGTAGCGTTGGTACGTTCGCGCAGTCGCTCGAACAGCACCGAGGCGTATTCGGCCGCCAGCACGGCAGCGGCGGGCGTCAGTGACATCAGGTACACCGTGCGTTTGCTGGAGGCGAAGCACAGCAAGGTGAACTGCGCCAGAATCCAGAGGGTGAAAAACAACAGGTAACGATTGCTCATCAGGCTTTTGCGGAAATGCCAAAGGCCCAGGTACACCAGAATGTTCCATGGCAGAAAGGCCTCTGGCAGCTTGGCCAGATAGTAATAGAACGGTTCATAGTGTCCGGCCAACTCGAACGAGCCGCCGAAGCGCCCGATGCTGTTGGTCCACAATACTTCTTCTACCGCCTGCAAACCGCCTCGCTGATAGAGCATGTACAGCCAGATCACCAAGGGGATCAGACCGAGCAATGTCAGCAGGCCCGGACGTACCCAGTCCGACAGCTTGAACCGTTTCTCGATCACGCTGTCAGCCACCAGATAGGCGAAGATCACCACCCCCGGCATTGCCAGCCCCAGCACACCTTTACTCAAGCTCGCGATGGCGATGCCCAGCGCGAACAACAACCAGGTCGCCATGGCTGACTGTTGTTCAGCCTGTCGCCGGTTAGCCTGAAAAAACGCCAGCAAGGCCATCGTCACGCCAAGGCTGAGTAGCGCATCCTCACCAACCCCGCGAACATTGCTCCAGTAACTGGCCATGGTCGCCAGCATGATGGCCGCGGACCAGGCGATGGTCGTCGGCCGATCGAACCTGCGCAGCATGGTGTACAGCAGCATCACGCTAAACAGCCCGGCGAAGGCCGAGGCCAGCCGCACCGCCCAAGGCGTGCCGCCAAACGCGCGGATAGCTGCGGCGTCGATCCAGAGGCTCAGCGGTGGCTTTTCCAAAAAAGGCTGGCCAAATAGTCGGGGCGTCACCCAGTCGTTATCCAGGTGCATCTCCATTGCAATCCCGGCGACCCGGGCTTCGGTAGAACCTTGCAGCTGGTGATTGCCAAGGGCAAAAAAGAACAACAGGCAAGTGAGCAGGAATAAGAGTGGGGCAGGTCGGGACATAGGCTTCTGGCTACCAAGGAAAGGAATAGGGCCGAAGAACATTCAGGCAGTCGGGAAAGTATACGGGACTAGTTCTCAACAAAGTGTGAACAACGGTGTGATGTAGTAACTCGGCATGTCGACGCCTGCGTTCTCAAACGCTTGGCAAAGATGCCCCAGAGCGAAGCTTTTCTGATGATCGCACGCTCAGTGGGCGCGGGATTACCAATGGATGGCAAAAGGTTGCCTGGTGGCGGAGAACGGCAATAAAGCACCTGCAGAATAATTCACCATCGACTCATGTTCGGTGAGCGTGCCGTTCATCGCCAGCCAAGAACCTAACTTCAAGACCCCTGTCTCATTGGAATGAATCCAGAGCGCCGGGAGGCATCATGTTTATAAAGAAGAAAAATTTGATGGTTATGGCTGTATGCACCTTGATGCTCGCCGGGGCATCCATGCTTCCTGGTGAGCTATCTCCCATCTCCTCTGCTTATGCAAAAGGCAGCGGTGGCGGTGGCGGTGGCGGTCACGGCGGTGGTAATGGTGGTGGTAATGGCGGTGGTCATAGTGGGGGGGCTGGTGGTGCCGGCCATTCTGATGGCGCGGGCGGGAAAGGCATGGGCAAGGGGTTAAGTGGCGATCGAGCTGCAGATCGTGCTGAAAAGGCTGCAGATCGCACTCAAGACCGTGCTGAAAGGGCTGTTGATCGCACTCAAGACCGTGCTGAAAAGGCTGCAGATCGCGCTGAAGATCGTGCTGAAAAAGCTAAGGTCGCTGGAAGAGCTGAAAAAGCCGTGAGGGATAGGGGCATCAGCGGCAAGCATTCTGGAAGCCTGCGCAATAATGACAAAGGTCATGGTTCGGTCACTTCCGGAGTAGCGCACTCTAAAGCTACCAGAGGGGTGGCCAAGGCCACTTCGATTGCTAAAACCACGCCAGGCGAACACAACACAAAAGGTTTGAGCAACGCCGCCACCTCAACGATGAAGAACGACCGCTAGTTGATGATTTGACCGGTATTCACTGCAGTGTTCTCGGTGAATACCGGTCATTTCACATCTGAGACACCCTGCATACAGGGATGACTGGGCATTTTGGTATTTCTGATCAATGTGCTCGTCTACCTGTTATCTGCGATTTGGCTTATTGAGATACCGCCAGAATTGGCGCGGTTGTCTGGCTCCCCAATTTTGGAGAGTGAACCACCTGCTGGCTCAAATTTACGCCATCGAGTTCTTGAGGCGTTACCGGGGCTGCTTGCTCAGCCAGAGTCAAGGTCAGAATCAGAACAGCAAAGCCTACTATCACTGGGAATGATCCGCGCCAGAATACGATGCGTCGGCGGCGCTGGTTTGCGTTCATTTGTGCTATCCCCTTTCAGCTCTATGGCTGCCATATGGCGAAAACATTCCGTTTGTTTATCACTATGCCGCCTCAATGTAGTTTCTGCCGTCGATAATTGCCAGCCCGCGAAAACCTGCTGATTGCCGGTTGTTGTTGCTGGGCGCCAATCAGATGATCGGCTTACATCGCGTGTCGCGCTACGCTTCACGACCGAACTACTTCAAGCCAATCTCCACAACCACCCGCTCCACCTGCTCGGGCGGCGTGCCTCGACGGCTGAGGTGGCTGATGCTCATGATCACCAGTGGGGTGAAGAGGGCGATGTAGGCGTTGTCGATGCCGAACGGGTTGCCTGCCAGGAACCAGCCAACGGTGGCAACCAGGGAGGCGATGATGCTCAGAAATGCGCCTGCGGCGGTGCCGAATTTCGGTGCGTAGAACACCATCAGCACCAGCACGGCCAGGGAGGCACGGAGGGCTTTGCCGAGGAAGGCGATCATCAGTACTTTGTCTGAGGTCAGCGCCAGAGCGATGGGCAGCAGGCCGACGGCGATGGTTGCCAGGCGTACGAAACGCAGGGATTTGACGTCGCTTTTTTCCGGGTTGAACCACGGCTCGTAGAAGTCGCGCAGCAGCAAGGTGGCCGAACCCATGCTAACGGCCGAGATGGTGCCGAACAGCGAGCCTGCCAGGCCAGCGACCACCAACCCAGCCGTCAGTTGGTCCATGCTTGCGATCAGGCGCGGGAAGGCTTGCAGCGAATCGACCGCGGGGAACAACACCGCGCTGCACATGCCGATCAGTGCCGCGCCGATGCCGAACGGGATCATCAGGATTGCGCAGTAGAAGCAGGCGCGCTGGGCCTTGCCGGCATGGCTGACCGTGTTCACCGCCTGAATCACGTATTGGGTGGAGAAGATCGAGCCGATTCCGGCAATCATCCAGGCGACGATCTGACCCCAGCCGATGGCGGTCCAGTCAAACATCCGCTCCGGCAATTGAGTCTGCAACGCACTGATCCCGCCGACCTGTTTCAGGCCGAACCACAGCGCCAACGCGACGCCGAGGTATTTGAGACTGGCGTGCACGAAATTGGTGTAGATCACCGAACGCATGCCGCCGATGCTGACATACAGCACTGAGACCACGCCGACGATGATGATCGCCAGGGTGCGATCCACTTGCAGCACGCTGGCCAGCACCGCGCCGCCGCTGGCGTAGATCGAGACCGCGACGATTTCCAGGGCGAAGATGGTGATGATTGACGTAGCGAAACGGGTTTTCTGACCGTAGTTGTGCGCCAACACACCGGAGATGGTGTTGTCGCCCAGCTCCTTGTACTTGCGCGCCAGCAACCAGGCGAACAACACAAAGCCCAGTGCTAGTGCGAAGAGGTTCCAGGCGGCGGAGATCCCGACTTTGAAGCCGGTCTGGGCGGTGCCAATACTGACCGCCGTGCCGATGAATTCCGACAGCATCAAAAAGCCGATCAAAAATGCAGGAAACTGCCCGCCGCCGGTGGTGTAGTTATTGGCACTGCGAGAGTGCCGGCGAACACCGAAACTGATCAGCGCGAGGCTGAGCATGTAGATGCCGGTGATGGAAAGGACGATCCAGGAAGAAGTGGACTGCATGTTTGTCACCCGATCAACGTGTTGAAGGTCGAAGGGGATACTGCCGAAACGCTTTCGCATGTGCGGATCATATGTATATCCTCTAGGTATTATTGTAGTTGCAGGTAGTTTCCTCTCCTGTGTTTTCGGTCGTCTAATATTGAGTAAGTATGGTTTGGTACTTATAAGGTATTGTGGGGAACAGTCTGCTTCTCTCAAATCAAGGCCACCGATTTCGCCGAGTACGCAATGCCGTTCACTCAAGGATTGTCGACTGACTTTTTCAGGGCGCCGTGGAGCACAGGGGAGGGTGGCTGAGTAGTTCTGGCCAGTGGCGAGCCCAGTCGCTTTCATGGCCCATGCCCGGCACGATATGGCTGTGCGCGCATCCACTGGCAGTGGCGCTGACAAACCGTTGCGCGATCACCGGTGGCACGACGCTGTCATCGGCACCACTGAAATGTAGCTGCGGAATCGACGCGACCAGGCGTGCAACATCGATGGCATTGAGCGACTCAGGCATCGCCGACACCTGATGCAGGCGGTTGACTTCGACAGGGTCGAGGTTACCGGCCACGGTGCGCAGCGAGGCGATATCGTGACGTCTGGCGGCGATCAACACCACCAGTGCACCACCGCCCGAATAGCCGACCAAATGGATGCCCTGACCGGGTACTCGTGCGGCGTAGTGCGTGACTGCCTGGTCCATTGCGGCGACCACCTCCTCTGAAAAACGCCTGTGGGTCCAGTAGGCTTTTTCACAGCGTGGGTTGACCGCCAGCGGCGTGAATTGACAGGGGCGTGCCAGGTACACGACGTTGGGTGCCGGGTCTGCCACCGCCAACGCCAGGCCCTGGGCCTGATGCGGTGTCGGATTTTCAGACGGCACGGTACGCGAGCGCCAGGCCATGCCGTCGCCCTCGATGTAGAGGGTCAGCGGCAGGTCTGGATGGGTTATCCGGTAAAAGCTGGTCAGCACAAAGCTGTCGGTATCGACCTGGTCACGCTGCAAGTTACCGGTGTGCGCCAGGGTTTCGGCGTGCCGGTTCGGATCGGCGCAACCTGTGAGGATTCCGAGCAGCGCACACACGCAGGCGAACACCGTTAGCAGGCGCTGTGCCAGCGCTGCGCTTGAGTCGTTCATGCTTCGGCAAGTCCCAGCGCCGCCAACAGCGGCCCGAGCTGTTCGGCATGCGCGCGCCAGCGACCTTTCGAGGTTTTGTAGAGGGGTTGCCGCACTTGATTGACGCTCGCGGTGTGCACCACGCGTTGGGTCTTGTGAAAGTCCATGCAGGCCTCATTCCAAGGCAGGTCAATGAAGTCGATCAAGCGCTTCGCCTGTCCTTCCAGATCGTCGACCACCGCTTCGTAGTCCACTTAAATAAAGGATTCGACGGGTAGCATCTGGCGCCAGTGAACCCTCAAGCTCTGGTAGTCGCGATAGAACTGCCCCAATTCGGCGTGGTCGTAGCTGAACAGTTACTCACCGCCGAATTGCTTGTTGTAACAGGATAGGCAGGTATCGACCGGATTGCGGCGGTAGTGAATGATGCATGCACCGGACAAGATCAACGGAATCAGGCCGGCATAGACAAAATAGCCCGGCATCTTGTCGACCAGGCGATCCCGACCGTCGGCCAGGAAGTGAGTCACACAAATCCAGCGGAGATAAGACGATGCGATTCATGATTATTGTGAAAGCCAGCCAGGATTCCGAAGCCGGCGTGATGCCCACCAAAGAATTGTTGACCGCGATGGGCAACTACAACGAAGAGCTGGTCAAGGCCGGCATCCTCATCGGCGGCGAAGGCCTGCACCCCAGCAGCAAAGGCACCCGCGTGCGCTTCTCGGGCGAGAAGCGCACGGTCATCGACGGCCCGTTTGCCGAAACCAGGGAACTGATCGCCGGCTACTGGCTGTGGCAGGTGAAGTCGAAGCAGGAAGCCATCGACTGGGTCAAACGCTGCCCCAACCCGATGCCGGGTACGGACGCCGAGATCGAGATTCGCCAGGTGTTTGAGGCGGAGGATTTCGGCGCCGAGTTCACACCGCAACTGCGCGAGCAGGAAGAGCGTGTATGGGCACAGGCGAAAGAGCAAGCGAAGAAGTGCTAATACGGATTCCGCATCTGCGTGATCCCTCAGGCCAGAGATCGTGCTCTGCTCCCAATTACCTAAAATATCCTTCAACCCCAAAAAAGGGCGACGCTGAGGTCGCCCATTTTTTATGGCGCAATCTGCGCCTGCAAGCGTCGCCCGACGACGTCCATTAAATCGCAGCCATCGCGCAGCGGGATGGCCAGTACCCGCGCGAAGTCGTGCAGCAGCGCGGCGTCGCTGTGAGTCTCCTCGCGCAGGGCGAGGTTTTCCAGCAATTGGGTCACGGTGCGGATACGGTAGGCCGCGGTTTCGTGCAGTACGTCGAGGGGCGCTTCGGTGTCGATCATCAGGGAAGGGATGGTGCAGTCCAGGCCGGTGATGGCCATGTATCGAGCCATGGGCAAAACTCCATTCGATAAAACAGCGCCACCACTCAGTGGCGGGAGGTTGGCTTGACCCCGGACGCCTGCGCATCGGGCGGGTCGCTCGGCGGCTTCGTGGAGTTTGCTGGAATCGGGGGCGTCGGAGGTGGAGAGGCTTGGGATTTCAGGAGGATCGGGGGTGATCTTTTTCATAGTGAAGCTCCTTGATCAAATGGAGCTGCCACTACCTGCTGTCAAACAAGAATGGGTGGCAGCTGTACGCGGGTTGACAGACCGAGGATCAAGGAACCCGGCGCACCCGAAGGTGCCCCACGCACAGCCGCCATAATACGAAACAGCGGACGCAAAAAAAGCGCCAACTGATCGGATAGCGGCACTTGCATGCCTTGATCTTATTCGGTCTGTCAAAACCGGTCGCTGATTTTTGCAGCGGCCCGCGAAGATTGTCTTCGTGGGTCATCCTGCGCAAGTTCACCCAAGGCGTTATAGGTTGCAGGAAACGTCTGAAGCTCACAGATTGCGACTAATCGGGACTGTCAGATTTTTTGTGTCCGATCCAGCGACGAACCCACCGTCAAATCCGTAATCAACGTCGGCTGCAACCCTGCATCAAACAGCGCAAACCCAGCCGCCACTCAATGCCGTGTAGAACGAAAGTGCTCGTTCGAAGTTATTGACGCCGATGAAAGTGTGCGAGAACACAGTAGGCTCCGAAAGTTGTGGGGCTTACGCAGTCACCCCGCCAGCGCTGCGAAGCCAGGAAAGGGCTTGAGGGCGTAGTACTGCACGTCGAGCAGCCTTTGCGCCACATATGGCAGGGCTTCTACAAAATGCATCGCTTCTTCTGGAGTGGAAGTTTCCAGTTCCAGTAGTGCGCCCGCGCCTTCCAGCAACCCATGTGCGGCGCGCACGCAGCCGGTTGCAAAGCCTTGCCAGACGGCCTGCATCTCCGGCGCGGCAAGGCTCGCCAGCGTTTCACTAGACGCGTTCGCTTTGCGCGTGAGGATCACGATCGTCTTCATCTCAGCGCTCCAGAATGGCGGCAGGGACAGGGGCGCTGTATTCCTCGGCCGCAGCGGGTTGAGGGGCATCGGCGATGTGAGCCGTCAATCCTGTCTGAGTCGGTGCAATGTGGTCGGCCAACACGTGGCGGTCTGGATAGTCACCGCCGTTCTGTGGGCGGAAAGCAATCGGCGCGTCGTCGAACAGACGCTCCACTCGGCCGCGCCAGGCTGCAGCCGCTTCGGCCATAGCTTGGGCGTCGATTCTACCCGTTCCATACACCGCGAAGGTGGGCAGCACCTGCATGCCAGGAAAGAACAGCGCACCGTGCGTGATGGGAAAGAGCAATTGCTCCAACGACCCGTTGATTCCACGGGGAGAGTAGTCGTCTGCCGGCCCGCCGACAGAGACCGCCAGCAGCGCGCGCTTTCCTTCAAAGCCGCCTTCGCCGTAGCGATAGGCGTTACCGGCCCCTTGGTAGCCGTAGGCCAAACCATAGGCCCACACTCGGTCCACCCACCCCTTCATGATCGCCGGCATGCTGAACCACCACAGTGGGAACAGCAGGATCACCGCATCCGCCGCCAGGATCTTTCGTTGCTCTTCTTCGACGTCGGGCGTCTGGCAACCGTTGGAAAAGGCGTGCCCCGATTCCTCGATGAAAGACAGACGGTCCTGATTGACACGTTTGGGAAAATCCTCGCCGTCGAACACTGCCTTCCATCCCATGGTGTACAGGTCAGAATGCATTACCTCGTGGCCCTGGGCCTTCAGTACTTCGATGGAGATATCGACAAGATGACAGGTCACGGAAGTCTGCTCGGGGTGAGCATGGACGATAAGAACTTTTTTTCTGCTGGTTGAGCGCATGGCTTGGTTTTCACAGAGTAATGAGACAGTTGGCAGTCTGTATTGGCCTAAGGTATCCGTGAAATCAAAATAATTTTCCGCTACCATCCATGCAATGGATACCAAAAGACGTTTGGACCTTAACCTGCTGGTCACTCTGGAAACCCTTTTGGTGGAACAGAACGTGACTCGCGCGGCTGAGCGCCTGCACCTCAGCCAGCCGGCGGTGAGCGCACAGTTGAACCGCTTGCGCGAACTGTTCGATGACCCTTTGCTGATACCGGTGCAGCGCGGCATGACGCCCACTGCCAAGGCCATTGAGCTGCTTGATCCGCTTCGCCTCGCGCTGGATCAGGTGCGCGCCACGGTGGCCGGGCACCGCCACTTCGACCCGATAAAGGCTCGACTCACTGTCGCTATCGCCTGCACCGATTACCTGCAGAAGACAGTGGTCCAGCCGTTGGCGGTTGCGCTACGAAAGCAGGCACCCGGTGTGCGGATTGCCTTGCGCCATCTTGATCCGCCAGAGTTGGAAGCGCAGATGGCCAGTGGCGAAGTGGACCTGGCGTTGATGACGCCCGAGCATGGCCCAGTCAGTCTGCGCAGCCGGCATCTGTACGACGAGCGCTACGTGCTTATCGGCAGGCATCGGCATCCGGGACTGCGACTAGGGCTTTCTGTGGAACAGTTCGCGCGGCTGGACCATATTGTCGTCTCGCTGCGCGGTGGCGACTTCACAACCCCAGTGGACGACGGACTCGCAGCGCTAGGCTACAAACGTAACGTTGCGCTTTCCGCGGCATCGTTCCTGCTCGTACCTGAAATCGTCGCCAACTCTGACTTTATTGCCCTGGTGCCGGAACGGCTGGTGCACGATCGTAGCGAAGCGCTCACGGTGGTTGAATGCCCTTTCCCCGTGCCGGGCTTCACCGTGAGCATGCTGTGGCACGAGCGCAACCATGGCCATAGCGGCCAACGCTGGGTACGCGAAGTCATCATCGAGTTGGCAGGCAAGTTGTAATCCATGCGGGGTCGGGCCCGTTAGTGGATTGGTCGCTGTCAGAAAAGCCGGACGCCGAGGTGGCTATCAAAGGAAATCGGAGACCACGATTTATTTCGCATCTGCGTGATCCCTCAGGCCAGAGATCGTGGTCTGCTCCCAATTACCTAAAATTTCCTTCAACCCCAAAAAAGGGCGACCCTGAGGTCGCCCGTTTTTTATGACGCAATCTGCGCCTGCAAGCGTCGCCCGATGACGTCCATTAAATCGCAGCCGTCGCGCAGCGGGATGGCCAGCACCCGCGCGAAGTCGTGCAGCAGCGCGGCGTCGCTGTGAGCCTCCTCGCGCAGGGCGAGGTTTTCCAGCAATTGGGTCACGGTGCGGATACGGTAGGCCGCGGTTTCGTGCAGTACGTCGAGGGGCGCTTCGGTGTCGATCATCAGAGAAGGGATGGTGCAGTCCAGGCCGGTGATGGCCATGTATCGAGCCATGGGCAAAACTCCATTCGATAAAACAGCGCCACCACTCAGTGGCGGGAGGTTGGCTCGACCCCGGACGCCTGCGCATCGGGCGGGTCGAGGTTGTCCAGCGCTCTGTTCACCAACAACTCGCTCAGCACGACCATCTGCTGAATCGCCAGCGCGACGTTGCGGCGAGAGCCTTCAAGCTCGAAGGCCAGGTCAGTGCTCATGACATTGAGCGACGCGAGCGTCTCACAGGCGTGAACCAACAGCGTTTCAGTATCGACGTCGGGAGCAACGGCGAAGATGGTGCCTGGACGCTTGTCGAGCTTCGGTTGATCGAGGGGTGATTGCAGGTGGTAATTAAGGGCGCGCTCGGCGGCTTCGTGGAATTTGCTGGAGTCGAGGGCGTCGGAGGTGGAAAGGCTTGGGATTTCAGGAGGATCGGGGGTGATCTTTTTCACGTTGCAACTCCTACACTGTCTAGAGAAGCTGCCATTCCCCTGCTGTCAAACAGGATTGGGTGGCAGCTGTGCGCGGGTTGACAGACCGGAAGTGTAGGAACCCGGCGCACCCGAAGATGCCCCACGCACAGCCGCCATAAACAAAACCGCACGCGTGGAAGCATGCCGTCTAATCGAGCGGTGTGAAAGGTTACACTTTTCGGCCTGTCAAAGCCGATCGCTGATGTGCAGCGACTCCCGAAGATTATCTTCACGATTCATCTGGCGCCAGTTCACTTAAGACGCTATAGCTTGCAGGAAATTTCCTAGGCTCGAGTCCAAGAGTGGCCGCGGCGAGATTCGGAAAGTGTCGCAGCCTGACCTCCGTTGCCCTGATCATTTTGAGATTGGTCAGGTTTGCTCAACCGTCGAAAACAACGAAACCCGCACAAGGCGGGCTTCGTTTGGTGGGCCGAGGTGATTTGAATCTGCTCAGTAGCCTATTGATTTATAACATTGATATCGGGTTTGATTTTTTAGTTGGAATACCGTGCGAAATTGCACACGTGCTACGGCACTCATCACTCAGAAGCGAGCGCGGCGTCCCCCCGTAGTTGTTGGGTGTCAGCGGCCGTCTGGCGACCCACCTTGAACCATGCGGCGTACAACGCCGGGACGAAGAAGATCGTCAGTAGCGTCGCCACGGTAAGGCCGCCCATGATCGCAATTGCCATCGGTCCCCAGAACACACTGCGCGTTAGCGGGATCATTGCAAGCACGGTGGCCAGCGCCGTCAGCATCACCGGACGGGCCCGGTGAATGGCGGCATCCAGCACGGCATTCCACGGGTCGCGCCCTTCGGCGATCTCGGTTTGCACCTGGTCGATCAGGATCACCGAGTTGCGCATGATCATGCCACCCAGTGCGATGATGCCCAGGATCGCGACGAAGCCCAGCGGCGACTGGAACACCAGCAGCGCCGGCACCACACCGATCAGGCCGAGCGGTGCAGTCAGCATCACCATCCACATGCGGGAAAAGTTCTGCAGTTGCAGCATAAGCAGCAGCAGGATGGTGATCAGCATCAGTGGGGCCACGGCGAGCAGCGCCTTGTTGGCCTTGTCACTTTCCTCCACCGCGCCACCCACGTCTATGCGATAGCCCGTCGGCAGCTTGGCTTCGATGTCCTTAAGCAGCGGCTGGATCTCCTGTGTCACCGATACACCTTGCTCGCCATCCTTCACGTCGGCACGCACCGTGATCGCCATGTCGCGGTTGCGGCGCCACAGCACCGGCTCTTCCAGCTCAGAGCGCACCTGTGCGACTTGCGACAGTGGCACCACCGTGCCCTGGCGCGTGTAGAGGTTGATGTCTTTCAGTGTGTCGAGGCTCAAGCGCTCCTCAGGCACGGCACGGGCCACGATGTCGATCAGGTCCTCGTGCTCACGCAGCTGCGACAGGGTTGCGCCGTTCATCACGGTCTGGGTCGCCAGTGACACGTCAGCCGGCGTGAGGCCAAGCGCGCTCGCCTTGTCCTGATCAAGCTGCACTTTCAGCGTGCGCACCGGGTCGTTCCAGTCGAGTTGGAGGTCGCGCACCTTCGGACTGGCCCCGACCACCTTCTCCACATCGCGGGCGATCTGGCGCACCACCTGGGTATCGGGGCCGACGACGCGAAACTGCACCGGGTAACCGACGGGCGGCCCCAGCTCAAGCCGGGTTACCCGCACCCACGCCTGCGGGAACTGCTGGTCGGCCGCGGCCATCAACCGTGCACGCACCCGCTCGCGGGCATCCAGATCCTTGGTCATCACGACGAACTGGGCAAATCCAGGATTCGGCAACTCGGGGTTGAGCGAGAGATAGAAGCGCGGTGCGCCGGCGCCGGTGTAGGCGGTGAAGTACTTGACTTCCTCGTCCTTCGACAGCTGCGCCTCCATCCGCTTCACCTGCTCGGTGGTCGCCGCGAAGGACGAACCTTCTTTCATGCGCAGGTCGACGACCAGCTCAGGGCGCGAACTGTTGGGGAAGAACTGCTGCGGCACAAACTTCATGCCGGCCAGAGCAAGCGCCAGGGCGCCAAACGTTGCGCCGATGACCACCCAGCGACGCTCAATGGCGGTGTCGATCAGACCGCGCAGCTTGCGGTAGAACTTCGAGTCATACGGATCGCCGGCATGCTGGTGCTTGCCGAAGTCATTGGGCAGCATCTTGACCGCCAGGTACGGCGTGAAGATACCCGAGCAGATCCACGAGAACAGCACCGCGGCGCCGACGATCCAGAAAATGCCACCCGCGTACTCGCCGGTGGTGGACTTCGAGAGGCCGATGGGCAAGAAGCCCACGACGGTGATTAGTGCACCGGTCAGGCGCGGCATGGCGGTGGACTGGTAGGAGAACGCGGCCGCCTTCACGCGGTCCATACCGGCCTCCATCTTCACCACCATCATTTCGATAGCGATGATCGCGTCATCGACCAGCAGGCCAAGCGCAATGATCAGTGAGCCGAGCGAGATGCGCTCAAGGTTCCAGCCCATTGCCAGCATCACCAACGCCACGCCACCCAACACCAGCGGCACCGAGGTCGCGACCACAAGGCCTGTGCGCCATCCCAGACTGGCCAGGCTCACCGCGATCACGATGATCAGTGCCTCCATCAGCGACCGCTCGAAGTCCCAGATCGCATCCTTCACAGTGGAGGGCTGGTCGGCCACGCGCTCCAGTTCCACGCCGTGCGGCAGCTCGGACTGGATCTTGTCGACCGCTGTCTCCATCGCTTTGCCGAGGTCTACGATATTGCCGTCGTTGGTCATCGTGATGCCAAGCATCAGCACCGGCTGGCCATTGTGGCGGACCGTGTAGGTTGGCGGGTCCTCAAAGCCACGCGAGACGGTCGCGATGTCGCCGAGCTTGATCAGCCGGCCGCCCGCGGCGATGGGCACGTTGCGGATAGCCTCTTCGCTGGCGAACTGGCCGCTCACGCGCACCATGACGCGGTCGCCGTTGGTATCGATCTGGCCTGCGGGCAACAGGGCGTTCTGGCTCTTGAGGCTTTCGGCGATGGCCAGCGGTGTAATGCCCAGCGCTGCGAGGCGTTCGTGCGAGAACTCGACGTAGACACGCTTGGCCTGTTTGCCGATGACATCGATCTTCTTGACCATCGGCACCTTCAGCATGCGGCGCTTGATGTCCTCGGCGGCGTCCGACAGGTCGGCGTGGCCGACACCGTCGCCCTTGACCGCGTACATCAGGCCATACACGTCGCCGTACTCGTCGTTTACGATTGGGCCGATCACACCGTCAGGCAGCTCACGGTTCAGGTCGTTGAGTTTCTTGCGCGCCTGGTACCAGGCCTCGCGCTGGTCGGCCTTGGAGGTGCCGCCGCGCACGGTAAGCGTCATGCCAGCGTAGCCTTGCCGCGCGTAGGTGACCACCTTCTCGAAGTTGTCGATCTGCTCGAATTTCTTCTCCATGCGATTGAGGACCTGGTCTTGCATCTGCTGGGCGGTTGCGCCCGGCCAGATGACGATCGCGGTCATGGAGGGCACGGAAAAGTTCGGATCCTCGAGCTGACCGAGCCTGGTGAAGCTGAAGGCGCCGGCCACTGCGACAATGAGGAGCATGAACAGGACGATGGCGCGATGGCGCAGCGCCCAGTCGGTGAGGTTGAAGTTGTTCATCGGGCGGCCTGCTGCGTGGTGTTCGCGTCAACAATCGCCGCGCCGGGGAGCGCGACCTTCAGTCCGGACGTCATCTTCTGGACCCCGGCAGTGACGACCAATACGCCGGCCTGCGGCCCGGAGACGAGCACCTCGTCGTTGCGGTAGCCCCAAACGGCCACACGCTCCAGTTCGACGGTGCCTACCGGATCCTTGCCCGCGGGAGTGACCACCCACAGCGCCGGCTGGCCGCCACTTTGCGTCAGTGCCGTGGCCGGCACCGCCGCCACGGAGATACTTGTCATCATGCGCTCGGCCGTTACCGTGGCAGTGGCGCCCAGCGGCAGCGCCTGCACCGGCTTAAGCCGCGCGCGATAGGTGCGCGTCTGCGCCGCAGCCTGTGGCGACAACTCGCGCAGCGTGACATCGAAGGTCTCGTTTGGCGCACTGGCCAGAGAGGCCTTGAAACGCGCCTCCTTGAAGACCGACAGCTGATCCTCGGGCACATCGACGACGATCTCGGATTCATCCGGATTCGCAATCGAGATAACCGGTTGGCCCTCCGCCACGATTTGCCCCGCCTCAAAGCGCACCGTCGTGACGACGCCGCTTCGAGAGGCGTGCAGCACGGTGTATTTGAGCCGGTTGCGCGCGAGCTCAAGCTTTCGCGCCTCGGCCTCGGCGGTCGCATGCGCGGTCTGGGCATTGGTATGCGCACGCTCGTCGTCGGCCGCACTGACCGAGCCGTCAACCTTCAGCGCGGTCAGGCGCTGGCGGTCCGAGTCGGCCTGATGCGTCTGCTCGACGGCAACCGCCCACTGTTGCTGCGACGCTTGCTCAGCGAGGCGGTAATCGCTGTCATCCAGCACAGCCAGTATGTCGCCTTCGTGCACAAACTGGCCTACATCGACCTTGCGCTGGGCGACCTTGCCGCCCACGCGGAAGGCCTGGTCGACTTCATGCCGCGACTGTACGGTGCCCACGTAGCGACTGATGTCGCGGGCATTGTCATAGTTGATTTCAACGGTGCGTACTGGCCGTGGTGCCTGCACGGTGGGCTGGTCCGGGCTACACGCGGACAGCATGACGGCGACGGCCAGGGCGCCGGCCGCAGTAAGGGAGGTTTTCAAGGCGGTTCCTCTTTGAAAAACGACAGATTCTTAGGAAAGTGGGGGCCGGTCGGCTGCGGTGGCTGCGGTGGCTGCGGTGGGGGTGGCGGGTTGTTCGAACACCTGCCAGCCCCCGCCCAGTGCCTTGTAGAGCTGCACGCTATCGAGCAGCAGGCGGGTGTTGCTGTCGTTGGCGTTCAGGCGTGCCGCCAGGCGCGCCCGCTGCGAATCCAGCAGCGGCAACAGGTCGATCTGCCCGCGGTTATAGAGCGACTGGGCGCGGTTCTGCGCAGACTCCGCGGATGCGGCGGCCAATTGCAGCGACCCGGCGCGGCGGCGTTCCTGCGACAGCGTGACGAGGGCGTTCTCCACATCCTCCAGCGCCCGTACGATGCCGTCTTCGGCGCGCAGCAATGCCTCGTGTTGAGCACTTTCGGCAGCCTCGTTGATCGCTTGTGTGCGCCCGGCGTTGAAGATCGGCATCGCCAGCAGGCCCGCCACGTTGGTGAAGCGTGCAACGCCAAGATCGGCGCCGTTCACGTTCAGGCCCTGGCGGCCGAAGGACGCGCCGAGGAACAGTTGCGGGAACCACTCGGCGGCGGCCTGCTGGCGGCGCGCATTGGCTGCGTCGAGCTGCGCCATCAGTGCCAGCACGTCAGGTCGGCGTTGCAGCAGCGCGGCGGGCTGCCCCGGCTTGGCCTCGGGCACCACTGCCACATCGCTACTCGAGGGCTGGATGTTCGCGGTATTGAAGGACTGGTCGGCGATCAGCACCGCAATACGATGGCGCGACACGGCTGCCAGCGTTTCCAGCGGCGGAATCTGCGCCCGCGCCGACAAGGCGTCGGTCTGTGCGCGCTCGACGTCGAAGGCGGATGCCAGCCCCGCCTGCTGACGCGCGGTGATCAGACGCAGCGTTTCGTCCTGCATCGCCGAGATGGCGCGCAGCGTTGCGACCTGGCGCTGCGCGCCGACCAGTGAGAAGTAGTTGCTGACGACGTCGCTCATTACCAGCAGGCGTACACCGCGCATGCTGTCCTCTGCGGCCAGCGCATCGGCGTCGGCCGCCGCTGCGCCGGCGCGCAGGCGGCCGCTCAGGTCGAGCTCCCACGAGACGTCCAGGCCCACACTGGTGGTCTTGGTATCTGGATAACCCTGTTTCGTGGCCGAGTTGTAGCCGCTGCTGCGATCGCTGCCGGAGGCGGATGCGCCGACGCTCGGGAGCAACCAGGAACGGCTGACCGTTTCGCCGGCACGCGCAGCGCGCAGACGCTCGGCGGCAATCTTCACGTCGCGGTTCTCGCGCGCTGCTCGGCGCACCAGATCAGTCAGCACCGGGTCGTGGTAGACCTCCCACCACGCCGCCTCGGGTTCCATCTCGGAGGCCGTGCTCGCGGCGAAGTTGCTCGGCAGGTCGACCGACGGCTTGACGACCGGTGTGGAGCAACCGGACAGGGTGAGGGCGATCGAAGTGGCAAGGGCGGCCACAACGGCGAGCCCGGCTTGTTGCAGGGTCGTCCGGCCGTTGTGGAGGGGCGGTGGAAAGGAAACTGGAAGTCGCGGCATCGCATTGGACTCGTGTAGATTCGAGATGGCATCAGCGTAGGGCCCGGTGTGCGCGAAGTCGTCAGCGAAGCGTCGCCGTTCGGTCGCCATATCGAGCGCTCATTTATGTTGGAGACGTCATTCGCCGTCGGCATCTGCCGTGTGCTCGCCGGCCGCTGACGCGAGGTCCGAGTCAATCGACTCCAGCAACGCTTCGGCGGACGAAAAGTCGCGCTGACGCCCGGTGACCAGGTTTTCGAGGCGGCCCACGAGGGCCCCGGGCATGGCATCGCTACGCAGCTTCACGACGTACGAGCGGCGGTTCGGGTACTTGGATTCAGGGTTCAGGCTCATTGCAGACCAGGGGGCAAGAAAGTTCGACGACAGCGTAGGCCGCCCCTTGGGTCGAGTCGTAAGCGAAAGGTCAGACTTCGGTCGGGACCGTGCCGCTCCCGCAGAAATTAATGCCGGTAAGTTAAGGAGTTGAACACCACAACCCTGTGGGAGCGAGCTTGCTCGCGATAGCGGCGGGTCAGCCAATATTGATGCTGAATGTACCGCCGTCATCGCGAGCAAGCTCGCTCCCACAGGTTTGTGTCCTTAACCCTTCAAGCAGGCTTTGCAGCCTGAAGCAGCGAGCGTGCACGTTTCACCAGCTCGGTTCCGTCAGTTTCGGGTGACTGGTCAACCAGCGTCGCCAATGCCTGGTGGTCCTTGGCCGTGGCGTTGTGGTGCTCGCACAGCTCGACCAGCGCGAGCAGCTCCAGCCACGGTGCTTCCTGGGTACGAGCCTCCTCAATCGCATGCCGAACCGCAGTGTTGCCGGCGTCGAAGCGGCCCTGCATCCGCGCAATCGCTGCCTCCAGTAGCAACAGTTGCGGCAGGTATACGCGCTCGCCCAGTTCTTCCCCCACCCGTAGTGCTTGCTCCAGCTCGACTCGCGCGGCGTCGCAATCACCCGCCAGCAGCAACGCCTCGGCGGCGTAGCCGAGCACCTCGCTGGCACCGGAGCGCATGCCGAGCCCGGTGTGCTCTTCGTAGGCCTCGCGGATGCGTCGGTAGCCGTCGCGCGGCGCGCCATTGCGCGCATCGGCCCAGCCGCGCCACCAGCGGCAAGCCGTACGCCCCAGTGCGAGCGAATACTCATCGACCAGCTTCTGCATGTCGTCAGCCAGCGCTGCTACACGCACAGGGTTGCCCATCCGCACCTCGATCAACACCTCCTGCCAGGTGGCGACCAGCCAGGTCATGGGTTGGCGAAGCACCTGCGCGCGGGTCCGCGCCCGCTGCATGTGGGCTCGGCCTTGCTCAATCAGGCCAGAACGCACGAGTTCTATGGCCAGCATACCGTGCAGCATGACCTGAGGATCGGCCGCAAAAATCTCGTTCGCCCCGATGTCCAGCGACTCGGCAATCGCGAGGGCGCGCCCTAGCCAACTGCGGGTCGTCTGTGTGCGACCCTGAAGGTGATGCACCTCGCCCTGCACGATGCACGCTGCCAGCATGAGCGCTGGATCGTTCGCCTCGCACGAGAGGGCTTCGGCGCGTTCCGCCACCTCCAGCGCCAGCGCATAGTCACCGCGCAGACCAAGCAGATAGCCGAATCCGTGCAGCAGGCGACCGCGCATTGGATGTTCGGGTACATCCGCTAACAGCGTGTACGCGCGTTCGAACGCGTTCCTGGCTTCGTTGCCGACACCGACCGTGTGAAAAGCCGACACGCCCTGCAGCGTGGCCAAGGTGATTTCGAGCGTATCGCGCTCGGTCCCTTCTGGTGCCTGCGTCAGCAGGACCAACGCGCGTTCAGTGAGGGCGATGCACAAGGTCGGGCTGAAGTGCAGCAGCGCGGCTTCTGCGGCCTCGGCGTAGTAGCGCAGCGCGACCATCGGCTGCCGAGCCCGGTCGAAGTGCATTGCCAGCTCCGAGGCAGCGACCGGCATACCGGCTGTGCGCTCGCGTTCGAGGGCCGCGCCAACCTGGCGATGGAGGTGGGTGCGCAATGAGCGTGGCGTGCGGTCGTACAGCACCTGGCGGAAGAGGGCATGCCGGAACGAGTAGGGTGGCTCCACCGACTCTTCAACGTCGGTGGCCCGCGATCGTGTGAGCCATACCTGCTCGCGCACCAGTTCCTCGCAGGTGTCGGCCACAGATGCGAGGTCGCGCTCGAGGGCGAGCGAAACCGTCTCGATCCGGAATTCGACTCCGCACACCGCTGCCGCCGAGAGCAGCGCACGCTGCTCCTGTCCGAGCTTGGTGATGTAGTGATCGATGATGGCCGCGAGGTTCTCGGGGACCGCCAATCCCGCCAGCCGAGCCTCGATGGTGGCGTCGTCGTCCGTTGGGTCCATCACTTCACTGATGACTGACGATACAAACAACGGCACACCGTCAGTGCGCTCGTGCAGGGCACGTACGAAAGTTTCATCTCGCGCCAACGAGAGGGAATGCAGCGCAATATAGTCTGCGACCTCGGTTTCCGAGAACGGATCAAGCACCACTTCCTCGCACAGACGTTGCAGGCGCAGTTCGTGGCGCAACGAGCTGAGCGGATGATCGAGCGCTACCACCTCGGCGAGGCGAAAGCTCGACAGCCACATAAGCCGCATGGGGCTACGTCGCCGCGCCAGATAGTCGATGAGCTGGACCGTCGCCCGATCGCTCCAGTGCAGGTCTTCGGTCACCAGCAACAGCGGGCGCTGCTCTGTGTAGCGGTCCAGCAGTTCGCCCATTTCCCGCAGCATGCGGTCCGGGCCGATGCCGGCAAGCTCGCGCCGCAATGCATCTCGCTCCTCCATAGTGCTCAGCCACGGCAGTTGCAGCAGCCAGGTCGGCGCCACGGCGCGCAACAGCGTCGACAGGGTGGGGTCGCTGCGGCACAGATCGGCCAACGCCTCCAGCACCGGCAGGTACGGCTCGCCGGCACCGTAGTGTTCCACGCAATGGCCGCGTGCGCAGGCGATGCCGCCGCCAAGGCTGGCGAGGAAATACTCGATCAACGTGGTCTTGCCAATCCCCGGTTCTCCGGCGAGCCAGACCACTGCACGTTGGCCACCGTAAGCCCGCTCCCACGCCCATTGCAGCTTTGAAACCTCGTCGGTGCGACCGATGAATGGCGGCGACGGATGCGCGCCAGCCGCGGGTAACGTCGTGGATGCAGGCGGCATTGAAGGGGCAGGGGACGGCGCGGCGATGAAGCGATAGCCGCGCCGCGACACCGTCTCGATGAAGCGGGGCTGCCTGGGGTCGTCGCCCAGCACCTTGCGCAGATCGCTGATGGCCGTCTTCAGCACCGAATCGCTGACAAACCGATGCCCCCACACTTCATCAAGCAAAGCATCCTTGGTCACCAGCGATCCCGGCTGGCGTGCAAGTGCGCAAAGCAGGGTGAAGGGCGTTGGCGCCAACGCCACGGCTTCTCCATTACGTGACAAGCAGGCGTTGGCCTCGTCGAGCTCGAAGTCGACGAAGCAGAGCTGGACTGGGTTCGGATGGGGCTGCGGACGCGCCACGTTGGATTCCTGAAGACTAAAACATAGTTGTGCGCTGTGAAGCATGGCTCCAATGACAACGCTGTTCGGCTCAGAAGCCAAGCCTCACCGGTCGGAAACTGACGCAAGCGCGACTTCACTCCTCAGGCATCCGGGATTCATCTCTTCGGACCGCTCGATTCGCAAGCCTCCTGACACTCTCAGCACAGCCCACGTGGCCTCATACCGGTGTGGTAATGATCCCAAGAATTAATGACAAAAACATCAATATTGAAATATGTCTCAATTTTACATATCTTCACATTGCCTGACGATGAGACCTGCGCGTCCCACGACTTCAATCACAACAAGGGCTCGATATGAACAACAACAAGAAAGTATCCGAACTGCCTCCCACCGCCGTCGATGTGCTGGTCGTCGGTAACGGTCCGGTAGGTGCGACAATCGCGGCTCTGCTCGGCCGCTATGGGGTAAAGACACTGGTGCTGGACAAGACCCATGAGGTCGTACTGATGCCCCGCGCCATTGCCCTGGACAACGAGGCGCTGCGTATCCTGCAACTCGCCGGATTGTCGGAGGACGCTTTCGAGAAGATCGCTATCCCTGAAGTGAGGATGCACTCTCCGGTTCTCGGGCAATTCGGTCGCGCCAATACTGCCGGGTGTATCGACGGCCACCCCAAGCTTGTGACCTTCTATCAGCCCGACCTCGAACGAGCGATGCGCAGCCAGGTTTCCCGGCTGAAGTCAGTGACCAGCCTGGGCGGCTTCGAGCTCGAAAGCCTGGTCGAGGAGTCGGACTGCGTCGTCGCCTCCGTACGGGATCAGGAGGGTCACTCGCATTCCGTTCGCGCCCAGTACCTGGTCGGTGCGGATGGCGCAAGCTCCAGGGTCAGAACACTGATTGGCCAGGAGTTCGAAGGGCAGACCTATGCGGAGGATTGGCTGATTGTCGATGTCATGAACCGGCATAAGTCAGCGATTGATCACATTGAGTTTCTCTGCGATCCACGGCGCCCAACGCCGCACATGCCCGCACCCGGCGGCAGGGAGCGCTGGGAGTTCATGCTGCAACCCGGCGAATCGCGCGAAGAACTGGAAAGCCCGGAAAGCATAGCCCGGCTGATAGCGCCATGGATCAATCCGCGGGAGCTGGAAATCGAGCGCAAGGCTGTGTATCGATTCCATGCGCGCTGCTGCAACAGATTCAGCAAGGGACGCGTTTTCCTCGCCGGCGACGCAGCGCACATCACCCCGCCTTTTGTCGGGCAAGGTCTCGTAGCGGGACTTCGAGATGGCGCCAACCTGGCCTGGAAACTGGCCTGGGTCCTTCGCGGCTATGCCGCGCCTGCGGTGCTCGACACCTATGACGTAGAGCGCCGTCCTCATGCTCAGGCGATGATCAATCTAGCCAAACTCATGGGTCGCCTGGTGATGCCCAAGAACAAGATCGCAGCTTTCTTCATCCACGGCCTGATGCGCATGCTGACGTTGACCCCCGCTACCCGGAGGTACTTCGAACAGTTGGACATCAAACCGAAGAACATCTTCAAACACGGCCTGTTCGTGAAGCACCGTCGGGGCGACAAGCTGGTACGTGGCAGCCTGTTTCCCCAGGCCTGGGTTCGCAACATGCAAAAGCAGGTCAAGCTGAGCGACGATGCTCTTGGAGACAACCTGACTCTGGTTGGATTCGGTGTTGACCCGCTGTCAGTGCTGACACCTGCTCAGATCGTTTCCTGGGAAAAAATGGGAGGCCACTTCTTACAGATCAGAACATGCGGCCAGCGCTCAGGCGGCAGTTGCGACTTCATCGAAGACTTGAACCATGACATCCTGCCGCTGGCTGCTGAAGGCACGCTGGTCGCGGTTCGCCCCGACCGTATCATCATGCACCACGCCCCTGGCGCAGAAGCGGCCAGTTTCCTCAGAGACTGCCGAGGTCTTTTGGCCAGCGAAGATGTCACTGCCGATAGCGTTTCCATTACCATCAACGAACCACCTCGATTAAGAGCCTGAAGATGCCGTCCCCCATTTTTCCTTCAGTAGCAACTGCGCAAGAGCCTCTCACTCGAGGCCACAAGAAGCGTGAACGCACCCGTCGCGGCCTGGTGGACGCGGCATTGCGTCTTGTCGCACGCAAGGAGGTGGGGGAGATCGCATTGCTCGAGGTCGCCGCGGAGGCCGAGGTATCCAACGGCACCATCTACAACTATTTTCGAACTCGCGATGAAGTACTCGAGGCGGTCGGCATCGCCATGGCGGCCGAGTTCTCCGATGCCATTTCTGCCCTGAGCTCGGACGTGCACTGCGGCGCACAGCGGCTTTCGATTGGCGTGCGCATGTTCGTATGCCGGGCCGCGTACGACCATCAATGGGCCAACGCATTGCTGCGCATCATCCATTCCGATCAGGCCATGCGCTCGCGCTTGGCTGCCCATGTGCTGGGCGACCTGCGTGAAGGTCTGCGCGCGGGCACTTTCGCCTACGAGGACGAAGGGGTCGCGCTGGACATGGTCGTATCGTGCACAACCGGAGCCATGCGCTCGGTTGTCGAGGGGCGTGCGGTGCCGGAGCACGATCTGCGGGTCGCCGAGATGATTCTCAAGGCTCTGGGCGTAACACCTGCCAGAGCCAAGCGAATCGCCGGTAAGCCGCTACCCTAATCCTGATGTCATCTTCGATCCGTTAGACCCGGCCAATCCATTGCCGATAGTTCTTCGCCTGGCGACGAGATTTCAGCTGATTGCCGATCAATGCCAAGAGTGGCGACGTCCCGGGTTTTGTCCGCTTCCCTTGGCTCAACAAGCCGAGCTGCTTCTTGACCACCGACGCCAATGCAAGCGATGCCAGCGCCTTGTTCTTCCAACGCACGACGATGGGCTCCACTTCGGTGTTCTGACCTGCCATCCACTGGCTTGGCAGGGCCGGCTCGATTGCCAATGCAGTGGCAAGCCCCACCATCGACACCGAGCCGCTCACCACTCGCTCCGCGACCTCCTTTCTACGCACGCCGCCGGTGACCATCAGCGGCATGCGCGCTATTTCTCCTATTCTCTGCGCGATCTCGAGAAAATAGGCTTCTCGAGCCAGGCGGCTGCCATCGCGGGTCTGTCCCTGCATCGCCGGGCTTTCGTAGCTGCCACCTGACAACTCGACCAGGTCGACCGCTTTGGCGTTGAGCATTTCCACCACGCGAGCCGCATCTTCGGCATCGAAACCGCCGCGCTGAAAGTCCGCGGAATTGAGCTTCACCGCGACGCAAAAGGTCGGTGCCACTCGCTGACGTATGGCGTCGATGGTTTGCAGGAGAATTTGCGCACGATTTTCCAGGCTGCCACCCCAGCGGTCGCTACGCCGGTTGGTCAAGGGCGAAAGGAATTGGCTGAACAGGTAGCCATGCGCCGCATGAATCTCCACGCCGGTGAATCCGGCACGCTCGGCCAGCACTGCAGCATGGGTATAGCGCTCAATCAGCTCTTCGATCTCCTGCTCATTCAAGGCCCTGGGCGGCACAAAAGCCTTTGATAGACCGGGAATGTCGACGGCAACCGCGGAGGGCCCCCGTGCTGATTGCCCCATTGAAGCCAATAGCTGCCGTCCGGGATGATTGATTTGCATCCAGGCCTGGGCTCCGCGACTGCGGCAAGCATCGGCCCATAGCGTGAATTTGCCCAGGTTCCGATCGTCCTCAAGCACCACGCCAGCCGGTCCGGTCAAGGCGTGGCGATCAACCATGACGTTGCCAGTGATGATCAGACCGGCCCCACCGTCCGCCCAACGCCGATAGAGCCTGGCCAGCGCTTCCCCTGGAGCGTGATCCTCATTGGCAAGGTTCTCCTCCATGGCAGCCTTGGCGATTCGGTTTGGAATCACCGTGCCGTTAGGCAATCGAAGCGGTTCGAAGAGCTTTGAGCCGGTCATGTTCTGTCCTTCAGTTAATGAAAAATCGGCCAGCCGCCGCGAAGGGGCAATACCTGAGGAGCAACGCAGGCACGGCGCTCCTCAGGTTTATTGAGGTCCTGGTTTACATCGATGGGCCGGTTTGATGGCCCTACCGAGAAGATGGGCCAGAAGCACGACGCAGATGAACACGCGTGTTCATTTAAGTCAATATGTAGAGATCTAAAGACCCTCCATGGACCTTGCAATATCACTCATAACATCCAGATTCATGAGGCATAGAACGGTTTTTATTGTGAGGCGCGCTCTTGATTCAAAAATCCTTGTTGACGTCAGCTGAACACGAGTGTTCAATTCAGCCATAAGGTAATTCTGGAGAGAGAGTGTGGAATCCCTAAATCCGATACAGCGCCGCATTCATCAAGCCGCCTTTCGCCTGTTCGCTGAAAAAGGCACCTCTGAGGTGAACATCCTCGACCTTGCGCAAGAGGCAGGAGTGGCGCGCGGAACGATCTATAGCAATATCGACAGCATGGGAAGCCTATTCGAGGAAGTCGCCGGCTATCTCGCGAGGGAGATGCATGAGCGCGTCAACAAGAGCTTCAACTCCCTCTCCGATCCGGCTCAGCGCCTTGCCAATGGCATTCGATTCTTCATTCGTCGAGCTCACGAGGACCCCCAGTGGGGGGCGTTCATACATAAATTCGCCATGAGCAACTCTTCGTTGCGCGAAATGTTTAGCAGCCAAGCGACTACGGATCTTCTGAGCGGACTTTCCAGTGGGCGGTACACGTTTGCGCAGGAGCAATTGCTCTCAATACTGACGCTAATATCGAGCAGCGTCCTCGGCTCAATTTTCCTGGTTCTGGAAGGGCACAGAACGTGGCGCGAATCGGGCTCTGACACGGCCGAGCTAGTGCTGCGGGCATTGGGTGTGCCGGCAGGGGAGGCGCGAGCGCTGGCGACCAAAGAGTTGCCGGCACTTCCCCCTCTCGACTGAGCGCGGTAACCGACTCAACAAAAAACACCTCTGGCATTTTCAGGGGGTCGGGGATCGCTTTGCCCTGAAAAACCGGAAAACAAGAACAATGAACAACAAAAATGAAATGCCCCAGTTGGCGACACAACATCCTGCCCGGCATCCGCAGCCGACGGTGAAGGCCCAGGATCTGACTCACTTGATCTTTCAACGGCCGGACTTGAACGAGGCGGCGCGTTTCCTGACTGACTTCGGCTTGACGGTCAGTCATCAGAACGCCGATACGCTTTATCTGCGCGCCACTGAACCGGCTCCCTATTGTTACCGTGTCCATCGTGCAGAACATGCGCGCTTTGTCGGGTTCGGACTGGCAGTCCAGTCTCTCAAGGATCTGGAAAAGCTGGCTCGAATCCCTGGCGCGTCAGCGGTCGAGAAATCGGTACATCCTGGAGGCGGACATTGCGTCAGACTGACCGATCCTTCCGGGTTCATTGTGGAAGCTGTTTGCGACCAGGCTCAAAGTAAAACGCTGGTACACAGAGCCCCACTTCCTTGGAATCTGGCGCAAGAGCAGCCGCGCATCAACTCCACGCAGCGCCCGCCGATTGCACCGCCTGAAGTACTCAAACTTGGCCACGTCGTGATTGAAGTGGCCGACTACCAGGCAACCTGTGCCTGGTATACGCAGCATTTCGGGTTTATTCCCAGCGATGTGCAGGTACTCCCCGACGGCACACCTATCGTCGCCTTCATGCGCCTTGACCTCGGTGATATTCCAACGGCTCACCATACGCTCGCGATAGCGCAAGGGTTCATGGCTACCTATAGCCATAGCGCCTATGAGGTCGTCGATGCAGACGCGGTGGGCATGGGGCAGCGCGTCCTGCGGGAGCGGGGTTGGGAGCACTCATGGGGAATTGGCCGGCACATCCTGGGCAGTCAGATCTTCGATTACTGGCAAGACCCTTGGGGCGATAAGCACGAGCATTACTGCGACGGGGATATCTTCACGGCCGTACAGCCTACGGGCATTCATCCCGTGAGCCCCGAGGCAATGGCGCAGTGGGGGCAGCGCATGCCCAAGAGTTTTACAAAACCCAAGATGAACTTGACCAGTCTGCGTGCGCTGATCCGTAACCTGCGACGCAGCCCGGACCTGACAATTCGAAAGTTGATAACGCTTATGCGGATGTTCGGGTAGATCCGCCAGCCCTTCCTCAGAACAACACCACAGTTCTCGTGCCGCCGCGCGCGGGACAACGCTGCTCCAGGAGTACCTTCAATGTCTGCTGTACACGTAGTCCGCTTTGAGTTTCAGAACGGTATCCACTGGGGCGTGCTACGCCAAGGCCGTATCACTATTGTCCCCGGTGCTTTTGAAACCACCGGTGACTTCATTCGCCAGAACAGTCTCGACGACCTCGCTCGAATGAAAGGTGCGGAGTTGGATGAAGGCGAAGTGAAACTGCTGTCGCCGGTGACCCGTAACCAGCAGTTCGTCTGCCAGGGTGCCAACTACCGTCAGCACATGATCGAGTCGGGCATGGACCCGGATGCGAAGAAATTCAACATGATCTTCACCAAGGCGACGAGTTGCCTGGTGGCGGCTGACAGCGACCTGATCAAGCCGCGCAGCGTGCGCTTCCTTGACTACGAGATCGAACTGGGGCTGGTGATGAAACGCGCGATCACCGGCGCTGTTACTGTCACCGACGCCAATCTGCATGAGTTCATCGCAGGCGTCGTCATCGTCAATGACTACTCGGCTCGTGACATTCAGATTCCCCAGATGCAGTTCTACAAGGGCAAGAGCTTCCGCACTTTTGGCCCGGTCGGCCCCTACCTCTGCCTTCTGGGTGCCAAGGACATGCATTACCTGAAAGCACTGCAACTGCGCCTGACGGTCAACGATCAGGTACGACAGAACGACAGCACGGCCAACCTGGTTTACGGCCCGGCTGAAACCCTTACCGAGCTCTCCTCCCTGCAAGATCTCGCCGCTGGAGACCTGATCGCCACCGGCACTCCTGCCGGCTGTGCTCTAACGGTACCTTCGCCTGCCAAACAGCGCATTGCGGCCCTGATGCCAGAAGCCACCAAGTGGAAGCTGTTCCTCAAGGCGCAGGAGAGCCGGCCGCAGTATCTCAAGCCAGGTGACATGGTCGAGGCGCGCATTCGCAGCGCCGATGGCGTGATCGACCTCGGCGTACAACGCAACCGAGTCGTGGAGGAAGTCTGATGACGGTACAGACCCTGAGCGACATCGAGAGTCTCGAACGAGTCCCGTTGTCGGAGCGCGGCTTGGCGGCCAGTACCTACGACGCGTTGCGACAAGCGGTCGAACGCACTCCCCACGCGCCAGCCCTCAGCTTCTTCGCCGATGCCGCCGATTTCAGGCGCATCTACCAGTGGACCTATTCTGAGCTTTTCGCGGATATAACCCGCGCGGCGAATGCTTTCCACGACCTGGGCATAAAACCGGGCGAGGTGCTTGCCTTCATCCTGCCCAACTTGCCGGAAACTCACTTCACTATATGGGGCGGCGAGGCGGCAGGCATCGTCATGGCGATCAATCCTCTGCTCGAGGCCAAGCAGATGGCTGGCTTGCTGAATGCCGCAAAGGCAACCGTGGTGGTGACGCTTGCGCCGACTGCGGGCAGCGATCTATGGCCCAAATTGGCCTCGCAGCTGGATCAATTACCAACTATCAGGCATGTCGTTTGGGTCAGCATGCAGGACTATGTCGTCGAACCTGTGCGTGAGGCCCTGAGAGCAGCGGCCCTGAAGGAGCGAGACTTACACAACGGTATCGCGATCCACGATTTGCAATCGCTGATGAATACTCAGCCGCACACGCACCTGAAGAGCGGTCGGCAAATCTGCCCGGATGAATGCTCCTCCTATATCTGTACCGGTGGCACTACCGGGCTTCCCAAGATCGCCGCGCGCACCCATGGTTCTGAAGTATTCAATGCATGGGCCGTGGCCGCTCACTTGCAGCCGCGCAATGGTGGCCAGGTTATCTTTTGTGGTCTGCCACTATTTCATGTCAATGGACAACTGGTGACTGGACTGATGCCTTGGACTCAAGGCGACCATGTGATCCTTGGGACGCCTCATGGGTATCGTGGCGAGGGGGTGATCCCACGATTCTGGGAGATGGTCGAGCACTTCGGTATCAACTTCTTTTCCGGCGTGCCAACTGTCTATGCTGCACTTTTGCAAAATGAATGGCAGGGTCGCGACCTATCCAGTCTTCGCTATGCAATGTGTGGCGCCGCCCCAATGCCAGCGGAGCTTTTCCGAGAATTCGAGCGCCGGACCGGGGTGAAGATCCTCGAAGGCTATGGCCTCACGGAAGGCGCCTGTGTCTCCTCGGTCAATCCTCCCCATGGCGAGCGCCGTATGGGCTCCATCGGGATACGGATCGCCTATCAGAATATGCGCGCGGTCTTGCTCAATGATTCTGGAGAGTACCTGCGTGACGCCAATGTGGATGAAATCGGCGTCATCACGATCAGTGGTCCGAACCTCTTCGATGGCTATCTGGAGGAGAGTCATAACCGGGGTCTTTGGATCGATATCGACGGTCAGCGCTGGCTGAATACGGGCGATTTGGGTCGCCAGGATGCACAGGGTTACTTCTGGCTGACCGGACGCAAGAAAGAGTTGATCATCCGTGGCGGCCACAATATCGATCCCAAGCAAATCGAGGAGGCGCTGCAGGCACATCCCGCCGTTGCCTTAGCCGCTGCAATCGGCAGCCCCGATGCCTACTCGGGCGAGGTGCCGGTCGCCTACGTTCAACTGCGACCCGGGCAAGCCTGCAACGCCGAAGACCTTCAGGTGTTCGCTCAGCTCAACATCAGCGAGCGGGCTGCAGTTCCCAAGCGCATTGAAATCCTCGAAACGCTGCCACTGACTGCCGTGGGCAAGATATTCAAGCCCGCCTTGCAGCAGCGTGAGATTGGCAGGGTAGTCCAGCAGGAAGTGGAGCGCCTGTGTCTGCGGGAGATTGCGGTAGAGGTGGTACAGGATGGTCGTCGTGGGCTAGTCGCATGCATCCGGGCCGGGGCCGATGAGGAAAACCTTGCCCTCCTTCTAGGTCGCTACAGCTTTCAAGTGGAATGGCTTAAATGAGCCCGAATTCGCTTCCGTAAGTCCAACAAACATGCCCTGGTACTAATCAGCCAGGGCCTTTTACACAACTTCGATCAACTCCAACCGGCACTGACAAGTGCACAGGAAGGCGAAGCCTTGCCTGCGTGCAATCAACAAAAACAATAAATAAGAGGTGGAATATGAAACTGAATAGCCGTGCGATCCCGTGTCTCTCTGCTCAGCGAAAGTGTGCTGCGTGGATTAAGTTCACCAGTACCATGGCACTACTCGGCGCCTCTACAATTGCAGTCGCCAATGGCATTGCCCTTAACGAACAAAGTGCCAGCAGTGCGGGAACTGCTTATGCGGGAAGGTCGTCATCCGCGCTGGACGCCAGCACCATCTACGGAAACCCTGCAGGTTTGACCAAGTTGCAGCGCAGTGAAATTTCCGGCGGGGCCGCGGTCGTCTCGGTGAGCAACGACATTAGTGATGCGCAGAGCAGTGTCGCAGGAACAAGTAAGGGGAACTCGGTACCTTTGGGGGTAGTGCCCTTCTTCTATATGTCGACGCCGCTTGATGATCGTCTTTCGATTGGTCTTGGCCTCTATGCTCCGAGTGGTCTGATCAATGACTACGAGAGCACTTATCAGGGCCGCTACCATGGTTCCTATAGCTCGACCAAGGAGGTGACCCTGCAGCCCACCATTGCCTATCGGATCAATGATTACTTGTCCATTGGTGGCGGACCGACCATAAACCATTTCGATGCAAAACTTCAGAATTACTTGGCCACCGGCGCCCTGAACAACGGCCAGGACACACGGGTCACCATCAAGGGCGATGACACGGCATTGGGCTACAACGTCGGCCTCTTGGTCGACTTGAGTGATGCAACGAGTTGGGGGATTAACTATCACTCGAAGGTGAGCTATCAACTCAAAGGGCATACTACGGTTTCCGGCTCCCCGGCTGTTCTCCCGGTGGACGGAAGTTATCCCGCCAAGATAGCTATTGTTATGCCCGAATCAGTGGATACGTCCATCACCCATCATTTCGATAGTCGCTGGACCGGATACCTGGGGGCCACCTGGAAACGTTGGAGCCGGCTCGACAAGTTCGAAGCAATCAACAGCGATGTTTCCGCCGCTGGTCGGAGTGTCGGCCTGGGGAGTGTGGGCGAACCATTGAACTGGCACGACACTTGGTCCACCGCGGTTGGCGCATCCTATCAATTGACCCCGCAATGGCTGATGCGCGCAGGCTACGCCTATGATCCGTCGCCAGTAGGAAATGCCGATCGCAGCGTGCGCATTCCGGTTGGCAACCGCCAAGCCGTGACCTTGGGCGGCGCTTATTTGCCGAATCCCGATCTGACGATAGACTTCGCTTATGGTTATCTCTGGGATTCCAAAGTCTCGGTAAATCAGCGGAACACCTCCGGTCTTCAACCTGCATACAGCGCCAGTTACGACAACAGTGCGAATGGAATTTCAGTGCAGGCAACATATCGGTACTAATCGACACGACACCCCTTTTTAAGGGAGCCCATTTTCGCAAGCGCTCCCGAAGGTTTACCTTTAATCGACAGGCAACTATCCAAACTTGGGCTTGACGTAGTTACGCCTGTCAATCAGTACCAACTGCCGCGAACACTTTCGCGGTAGTTGGTGGGTTGTCGGCAACAACCCATTCGAGAATGTGCCGGTCGATTTGCAGGTACCGTAACCTTCAATGAATCGCTTCATGATCGCCCCCTGCGAAAGATACTCAAGGGTAAGAGACGGTTGTTGGCCCAGCTTTGCCAGTCGTCACCGGTGCTTTTGGCCAGAGCGCAACGGACCGCCGACGCAAGTAAACGTCAGCGGCTTGCGTTGGCGACGATGGATGCCAGCGCACACGTCGCTCAACAGTTTGTCCGAGACTCCACGCAGCCGGTGCCGGGCCTCGACGAAGATGAAACCCAACTGCTCGTGATGCTCGTCCTGGTGCTCCGGCCACCTGATCTTCCAGGCTTGGGTCAGCTACAAGCGCTCCCATACTCTGGATCACCATCACAAGCTGGGCGACCCTGATCGTGACCCCGACTACCAGTACTATCGACAGTCCGGAGTGTTCGAGACGAGTTCGACGTTCAGGTTCGCGCTTGTGCATCTGGTGAGGCCGATGCTGTTTTTGGGGGCTCCGGGGAGCCTGAAGTACCTGCTGGTCAATCGGTTGATCCGCAGCCCCAGGAAAGGCGAGCTGCTTTCATTGCTGGCTTGCCAGGGGACGCTCGCGTTATGCCTAACGACGGTGCTGGGGGCCAAGGGCTACTTCCTCTATTGGTTGTTACCGTACCTCGCTACTTTCCAGGCCCTGACCTGGTTCATCGAACTTGCCGAGCATTATCCGATGATCGCCAAGGCCAAGGTTGATCTACGGGCCACCCGTAACCGCTTCAGCCATCCGATTGAGCACTTTTTCACGGCCATGCATGGAGAGAACTTCCACCTGATCCACCATCTGTTTCCTGCTATTGCGTACTGGAATCTCAAGAGGGCCCATCGTATCCTGCTGGGCGACCCAGCCTATGCCTCGACGAATGCAGGGTTTGGCGGGATCTTCATGTCCTCGAACTTTGTCCCGTCGATGTAGGCCGGCATTCTATCGAACGACAAACCAGCGACAGGGACAGTCATCAATGCAAGCTAATTTCAGCAAAGGCGTCGCCTTTGCACTCTCCGCCGCTGCACTGAACGCAACAATTGGTGTGCTCAGCAAAGTGCTCATGAGCAACGGCTTCACCGCCAGCAGTGTTGCCGTCATCAAGACCGTCCTGGGCTGCCTGCTGCTCTCGGCCTTGCTGCTGTTTCTCAAGCGTCCGGCGTCGAAGGCCAAATGGGCCCAGGCAGCGATCTGCGCGTTCCTCGGCATCTTCGTGCTGTTTCACTTCGAAACATCCGCCTACCGGCATTACGCGGCAGCGGGTGTGGTGGTGGTGCTGATGGCCAGCGCGTCCATCTCGTCGATCCTGCTGGGGCGCATCGTCCTGAAGGATGCCATCACTGCCAACGCGACCGTCGGCGCCGCCCTGGCTATCGCCGGTATTGCCGTGATCTTTGGCGCCGACCTGCAGCAAGGTTTCACCCTGCAGGGCGCGGCGCTGGCTGCGATAGCCGGCTGTGGCTATGGGGCTTTTTCTGTTGCCATGAAGCGCATGGGCGTATCCGGTGGGCTGCACTTTACTCGCCAGTTGCTGTTCTTCGGCAGCCTGTACCTGCTGATGCCGGCGGCGGCCGATGGTTTCGTGATAGGCGAGCTGTCATCGCTGACGATTGCCGCACTGCTGGCTCTGGCCGCCCTGCCGACTATCCTCGGCTTCTTCTGTACCACCAAGGCCATCGAGTACCTAAAGCCGTCCCAGGTGCAGGCGCTGGAGCTGACCGAGCCGCTGTTTGCCGCGTTGCTGGCGTTCGTGGTGCTCAATGAAGTGCCGCGAGATAGTCTCTACGCGGGCGCGGTACTGATCATCATCGGGCTGTGCTTCTCCAATGAACTGGTTCGTCTGGGCAGGAAAGCGCCCGTTCCGACGAGCGCCTGAACCCTTGCCGGGGCATATCGCCCACGCATTGATTTCAAGGTGCTATATCGTTGGAAATCGGGGACACGATTTATTTCGCATCTGCGTGATCCCTCAGGCCAGGGATCGTGGCCTGCTCCTGATTACCTAAAATTTCCTTCAACCCAAAAAACGGGCGACCCTGAGGTCGCCCGTTTTTTATGGCGCAATCTGCGCCTGTAAGCGTCGCCCGATGACGTCCATTAAATCGCAGCCGTCGCGCAGCGGGATAGCCAGCACCCGCGCGAAGTCGTGCAGCAGCGCGGCGTCGCTGTGAATTTCCTCGCGCAGGGCGAGGTTTTCCAGCAATTGGGTCACGGTGCGGATACGGTAGGCCGCGGTTTCGTGCAGTACGTCGAGGGGCGCTTCGGTATCGATCATCAGGGAAGGGATGGTGCAGTCCAGGCCGGTGATGGCCATGTATCGAGCCATGGGCAAAACTCCATTCGATAAAACAGCGCTACCACTCAGTGGCGGGAGGTTGGCTTGACCCCGGGCGCCTGCGCATCGGGCGGGTCGAGGTTGTCCAGAGCTCTGTTCACCAACAACTCGCTCAGCACGACCATTTGCTGAATCGCCAGCGCGACATTGCGGCGAGAGCCTTCAAGCTCGAAGGCCAGGTCGGTGTTCATGATGTTGAGCGACGCGAGCGTCTCGCAGGCGTGAACCAACAGCGTTTCAGTATCGACGTCGGGGGCAACGGCGAAGATGGTGCCTGGACGCTTGTCGAGCTTCGGTTGATCGAGGGGTGATTGCAGGTGGTAATCGAGGGCGCGCTCGGCTTCGTGGAGTTTGCTGGAATCGAGGGCGTCGGAGGTGGAAAGGCTTGGGGTTTCAGGAGGATCGGGGGGGTGATCTTTTTCATAGTGAAGCTCCTTTAGCAATTCAATGAACTGCCAATCTCACTTCCACATGAGGGTGGCAGCTGTACGCAGGTGTGGAAGACCGGGGCTAAAGGAACCCGGCGCACTCGAAAGTGCCCCGCGCACAGCTGCCATAACACAATGATGCAGGCATAAAAAAACGCCAGCATGTGTTTATGGGCGCTTGAACGCCTTTAGCTACAGAACGGACTTCCACATCCGGTCGCTGATTTTGCAGCGACCCGCGAAGATTATCTTCGTGGGTCATCCTGCGCAAGTTCACCCAAGGCGTTATAGGTTGCAGGAAACGTCTGAAGCTCACAGATTGCGATTAATCAGGTACCGGCATGATCATCCAGTCGTGGTCTGCTCCAGATGCCTAGACGCTTGCTTTCCATCACACCTCACTCGACTCCACCGTGTGCTTGAAGTGATGCTGCCAAAGCCTGGCCCCCAACCCGCCCGTCCGATCCAGTGACGAACCCACCGTCAGGCCATCAATCAATGTCGGTTGCAACCCGCATCGAACAGAGCAAAGCCCGCTGCCAGACAGCAGGTTTCAGTCTGAAGGCCACACACGAGAACGCGATCCACGTTCAGGCTTTTCAGGTATTTGATGGCTTCAGGGTAGGGCACGTAGCCGTGTTTGATGAAGATGAGATCGGCTTGAACCAGGCCGTCGTCCTCTGGAGTGGGATGCCAGCCGTACGGGCCTCTTCGCGGGCAAGCCTCGCTCCTTGGAGATCACCTAAACCCCAGATGCAACGAAGCCCGCACAAGGCGGGCTTCGTTGGTGCTTCGTTTGGTGGAGCCGGGGGGATTTGAACCCCCGTCCGCCAGTACTCCGCTGTCGGTACTACATGCGTAGCCGTGTCTATTAAGTTAACCCTCAGCGACCCGACGGGCAGGGTGCTTTGGGCGAGTTGTGTAAGTTTTAGCCGCTTCGTCCACAACGTACTGCACGGCGATTCTGTTCTATATGACAATCACTTTGGGTTTACAGACATCCCCTGATGATTGCTGGCACCGAAGTGACCAGGAGGGAAGGGCTAAGGCTGCTTACGCAGCGAGAGCGTATTCCCCGTAGGTTTCGTCATTGGCAACTATAAGTAGTTGCAACAGTGGATTTACGAGTTCTGTTACCAACTCGGCATGCACCTAGAGTTTCGCAACCGGCGTCGAATCCTAAACGGCCCCGAACCTGCTGTGCATAACCAGCAGGTAGGTGCAGTGTACGCCAATGCGCGCGGCGAGTCGACCTTCTGTCTGCGCCTGTGCGTCAGGGCCTGCTCTGGATTGGCTCTGGCCCGGCCCTATTGGCCATTCGTGTGACTTTGAATGTCCTGGAGCGCCTGTTGCGCCAGGGAAACACACTCTTTGTCATTGTTTGCGTTGTGGGCGGCCTTGGCCTGTTCGGTTTTGGTGACGACGACGCCTTTGGTGGCAGCGTCCAGCGTGGTAGCGCTGGCCAGCTTGTTATTGACTGCTTGAAGGTTCATCACGCATTGATCGCTATCGTTTGAAGCGAATGCGGGCGAGGCCAGCATTGTTGCGGTGATGAGCAGTCCAGCCAGGGCAGAACGCTTCATGGGTATCTCCTGGAACAGATGGTCTTTGAGCCACACTCGTTGAGGCTTAACACATGGACTGTGGCGGCGTGTAAGGGTTCTGTTTTGCTTGCGATGAGGTGAAGATTTTTCCGGGGAGCGGGTACGAAAAAGGGGCAAAAATGCCCCTTTTTCAGTGCCTCGCTTTCAGACCGCTCTGGCCTGGGTGACCCGGTCCACGAGGTAGACCAGCCCATGATAATCGATCCCGCCATGCAGGCTCAGGCCAATTTCACAGGTGCGGCTGGTGGAGATGCCTTCGCTGCAATACTGCACCGCATCCTTCAATGTGCGTAGTGAATGAGCATTCAACTCTGGCGTGGTAAAGCCCTTGTCGCCGGCAAAACCACAGCAGTGTATGCCTTCGGGAATGACCACGTTGTTGCTGCAACGGCGGGCCAGATCGATCAGCGCCTGGCTTTCCCCAAGGTGTTGAGTACTGCACGTGACATGCACCGCGATGGGTTCTTCCTGAGGCGTGAAGTCGAGCCTGTCCATCAAGTGCGTGCGGATAAAACGCACCGGGTCGTAGAGGTCCAGCCGTATATCACCGAGGTCTTGCACCAGGCGCAAGGTGCAGGGGCTGGTGTCGCAGTAGATCGGATCGAGCCCGCCGCGACTGGCGTGCAGCAGAGCGCCGATCAGTTCCTGACGCTTGTGTTCGGCTTGTTCGGTGTAGCCTTTGGAGGCGAACGGCTGACCGCAGCAAAGGTTGTCCTGATTGTCCGGGAACACTACTTGGTAACCGGCCTTTTCCAGCAGGCCACGGGTCTTGTCGTAGAGCGATATCTGCTCTTTATCGCCCGCCGCTGGCCCCATGATTCGCGACACGCAGGCGGCCAGGTACACAACACGCGGACGTTGATCCGTCACTGGCGGACTGAAGCGAATCGCCCGTTCCGGTTGCGGCATGGCGTTGGTCCATTGCGGGATTTTACCTTTGGACAGCTTGCTCAGCGCAGCAGACATCTTCGCCAGCCGCGGCGCACCCAGCAACCTGCATGCACCGTTGGCGGCGTGCAGAGTGAAGCGTGCACCTTGCAGCGCAGTCTTGAAGTTCGTCGCCAGCCATTCGGCGGTTTTGGTGTGGTTAGCGCTGAGGCCGCGCAGCTTCTTCACCAGTTCGCCGGTGTTGATTCCCACCGGGCAACGTTGCGCACACAGACCGGTGGCGGCACAGGTGTCGATGCCCTGATATTGGTAGGCTTCCTCCAGCTCCGAGGTATCAATGCCAGCGCTTTTTTTCGCCTGGATATCGCGCCAGATCACGATGCGCTGGCGCGGGCTCAGGGTCAGGCCTTTCGAGGGGCAGACCGGTTCGCAGAAACCGCACTCGATGCACTTATCCACAATCTCGTCGGCGGCGGGCAGCGGCTTGAGGTGCTTGAGGTGGATTTGTGGATCTTCGCTGAGCACCACGTCCGGGTTGAGAATCCCGTGCGGATCGAGCAAGCATTTGAGCTGCCACATCAGTTGGTAGGCGTCGCTGCCCCATTCCAGTTCAACGAACGGTGCCATGTTGCGCCCGGTGCCGTGTTCGGCTTTCAACGAACCGCCGAACTCCACCGCCACCAGTTGCGCGACGTCGTCCATGAAGGCCTGGTAGCGCGCGACTTCTTCGGCGCTGTTGAAGCCCTGGGTGAAGACGAAGTGCAGATTGCCTTCCAGCGCGTGGCCGAACAGGATCGCTTCGTCATAGTGATGCTTGTCGAGCAGCTCGATCAAACGGTTCACGCCGATGGCCAGTTGTTCCACCGGGAAGGTCACGTCTTCGATGATCACCGTGGTGCCGGTTTTGCGCACCGCGCCGACTGCAGGGAAGGTGTCTTTGCGGATCGCCCAGAGTTTGGCGTTTTCCACAGGGTCTTCGGTGAAGTCGACCTGCTTTTCCACCGGGAATGAGGCCAGCGAGGCCATGATCTGCGCCAGTTGCTCCTGCAGCAGCGTTGCGGTGGCGGCGCGGGATTCGATCAGCAAGGCGCAGGCGTTGGCGGACAATTGCTGAACGAATGCCGGCATTCCGGGTTTGTCCTGCACCGAGCGCAGGCTGCGGCGGTCCAGCAGTTCGACGGCCGAGACCGGCTGGCTTTTGAGTACGGTGACGGCGTTGCAGCAGGTCTCGACATCGGGGAACACGATCAGTGCCGAGGCTTTGTTCGGATGGTCGATGACTGTGTCGTAGGTCACCGCGCTGATGAACCCGAGCGTGCCTTCGGAGCCCACCAGCAAGTGGCTGAGAATATCCAGCGGCTCATCGAAATCCACCAGGGCGTTGAGCGACAGGCCGGTGGTGTTTTTCAGGCGATATTTGTGGCGGATTTTCGCGGCCAGTTCGGTGTTGGCGCGAGTCTCGCGGCTGAGGGTCGCCAGCCGTTCCAGCAGCTCGGCATGACTGTCACGGAAGGCCGCAACGCTGTGGGCGTCTTCGGTATCGAGACAGCTGCCATCGGCCAGCACCAGACGAATGCCGGCCAGGGTGTGATAGGTGTTTTGCGCGGTGCCGCAGCACATGCCGCTGGCGTTGTTGGCGACGATGCCGCCAATCTTGCAGGCGTTGATCGAGGCCGGGTCCGGGCCGATCTTGCGTCCGAACGGCGCGAGCCAGGCATTCGCTTGCGCGCCGATGACGCCCGGTTGCAGACGGATCTGCGTGCCCTGGCCGCGAATCTCTTTGCCGCCCCAGGTGTCTGCGAGGACGATCAGCACCGAGTCGCTGATGGCCTGGCCGGACAGGCTGGTGCCCGCCGCGCGGAAGGTCACCGGTACCTGATCGCGCTGGGCCAGTTTCAGCAGGGCGACCACCTCGTCTTCAGACTCGACTCGGATCACCAGTTTGGGAATCAGTCGATAGAAGCTGGCGTCGGTGCCGAACGCGAGTGTCGAGAGCGGATCATCGAAACGCCGATCTTGAGGAATCAGTAGCTGTGCATCACGCACAAAAGCGGCTGGCAGACTCATTGGTCCTCCAGGATCAGTACCACCAAGTCTTTCGGGCCATGGGCGCCGTAAGCCAGTACTTGTTCGATGTCGGCGGTCTTCGACGGGCCGGACACCAGCAGGGCGTTGGTCGGCATGCCTTGGGCCCATTCGAATTGCTGCTGCACCTGATAGAAGTTGTCATGGATTTCGCTGGCCTTGAGCAGGGCGAAATGCACCGGTGGCACCAGGCTCATCAAGCGGGGTTCTTCGCGGGTCGGCCAGATGATCAGGCTGCCGGTGGCGGCGATGGCACCGAGGGTGGTGGTGAGGCTGGCCGGAGTGTCGTTGAACAGCTCGGCTTTCCATTCTTCCACGGGACGGTCATAGGCTTTGAGCGTCGAGGGCTGCGGATTGCTCGCCCAGTGCTCGGTCACACGCTTGCCGTGTGGCGTCGTCGGCGCGATCAACAGGCTTGGTAGTTGGCGGTCACGCAAAAGTTGCGCGAGTAGCTCGGGCCACGCCTGTTCGGACGTCAGGTGGATTTCGGTGTGCACCGCTTCCATCTGTTTGCGCAGTTGGGCGATGCGTTGTTCTGGTGGATAAGTCCACGGCTCGGTCACCAGCGCTTCGTCGAAGTTGTCGGCCAGCGGCGTGGTGCCGGTCAGGCTTTTGCGCAGTTTGTTGAGGATGTTCTGTTTGGCGCTCATCAACGATCTTCCTGTTTGGCCAGGTGTTCGCGGGCCATGTCGTGCAGTGAACGGGCGGCAGGCTTGGGTGCGCTGTGGTTTTGCGTCCAGGGGCCGACATTGCTCGGCGTGAGGGCGCGCAGGCGGGTGGCGAAGAAGCCAAACAGTCGGTACAGCGTCGGCGAACTGTTGAGCCGCGCCCAGGTGTTCCAGATGAAGCGCTCTTTGCGCGAGTACTTGCTGCCTTGGCCGCGCATCACTTGATTTGGGCTGTCGGGGGCTTTGACGTTTTCTTCGCGCAGGCGGCGCAGCAATGCCGGGATTGGAATCTTCACCGGGCAGACTTCACCGCAGGCACCACACAGCGATGAGGCACTCGGATGATCGGGGACTTTCGCCAGACCGACCATGTGCGGGGTGATGATTTTGCCGATCGGGCCGGGGTAGACCTCGCCGTAGGCATGGCCGCCGATGCGGGTGTAAACCGGACAATGGTTCATGCAGGCGCCGCAGCGGATGCAGTTCAGGGTCTGGCGCAATTCGCTGTCGGCAAAGGCCTGACTGCGGCCGTTGTCCAGCAACACCAAATGCACTTCTTGCGGACCGTCGAGCTCATGGGCTTTGCGCGGGCCGGAGATCATGTTGACGTAAGTAGTAATCGGCTGGCCGAGGGCCGAGCGGGTCAGCAGCGAGAGCAGGGGAACCACGTCGCGCAGGTTCTCGACGACTTTTTCGATCCCGGTGACGGCGATGTGCACGGGCGGAACGGTGGTCGACATGCGGCCGTTGCCTTCGTTCTCGACCAGCAGCAGGGTGCCGGTTTCGGCCACGGCGAAGTTGACGCCGGAGACACCGATGTCCGCCTCGAAAAATTTCTGCCGCAAGACCTTACGACCGATCTGAATAAGTTGGTCAACGTCCTTGGTGTACTCCACGCCAAGTTTGTCGTGGAACAAGGACGCGACCTGACCGGCATTCTTGTGGATCGCCGGCATAATGATGTGTGAAGGCTTCTCGTGGTCGAGCTGGACGATAAATTCGCCCATGTCCGACTCCAGGCATTCAATGCCTTGAGCCGCGAGGACATGGTTCATTTCCATCTCTTCGCTGACCATCGATTTGCCCTTGATCACTTGCCGCGCCTCGTGAGCCCGGATGATCGAGAGGACGAGGTCATTGGCCTCGTCCACCGTTTCCGCCCAGTGCACTGTCACACCGTTGCGAGTCAGGTTCTGTTCAAGCTGCTCGAGCAGGTCGGGCAACCTGGATAACGCACGAGCGCGGACGGCATTGCCCAGCGCTCGTAAATGTTCTCTTTCGTGGGCGTCGCTGAACGACGCCGCACGTTTGCTCATCAGTGAATCCATCGCATTGCGAAAGTTGTTTCGCAGTTGCGTGTCCCCCAACGCCTGGCGAGCCCGGGCGCGGAAATCTTCCTGCGTTTCTACGTGCTCCTGGTGAACAGGAATCAGCCTTGGCGTGCTCATCTCGCACCTCCGGTACGCTGCCAGAGGAAGCTGGCCAGATGCTGCCCGCGTAACGCTTCGTTCTGTTTTTCCAGCGAGCCGTTGATGTTCATCAAACAACCGCAGTCGGCACTCAGCACCTGGTGCGCGCCGGATTCCTTCAATGCACGGGTCTTGTCGGCGACCATCGCACCGGAGATGTCCGGCATTCGGACGCTGAAAGTCCCGCCAAAGCCACAGCATTCGCTTTCGTGGCTGTGTTCTACCCGTTCCACGTTGCTCAATTGCGCCAACAGCTCCCGGCCGTGCAGATGGGTGTTCATCTCACGACGCGCCGAGCACGAGGTGTGCAGCGCCACCTTGACCGGCTGGCCGCGGTCCTTGAGCTGCACCTTGCAGACGAACAACAGGAACTCGGCCAATTCGTAAGTCCGCGCCGCCAGGGCCTGAACCTGTTTCAAGGTGTCCGGCTCATCCTTGAACAAGTCGGCGTAGTGTTCACGCAACATTCCTGCGCAGGAGCCCGAAGGCACCACCACGGGATAGTCTCCGGCGAACAGCGCCAATTGCGCGCGCGCGACCTGCCGTGCCTGCTCGGTGTAACCCGAGGTGTAGGCCGGCTGCCCGCAGCAGCTTTGCCCTTGCGGATACTCGACACGAATGCCTTCGCGCTCGAGCAGGTGAATCGCGTCCATCCCGGCTTCGGGATAAAACAGGTCAACCACGCACGTTCCGAACAGATAAACCTTTTGCGGTTTCTCGCTCGGGTATTGGCGCGGTTCGGGCAGCGGCGGGGCGAGGCGGGTCGCGTTTGGCACTGCGTTGTAAAAAAGCTCGCTCATCAGGCGCGTCTCCGGGTGGTCCCGGTTATCTGTCTGGCGCAGCTGCTGAAATGTAGAGTGTGGAGCTTTCAGCAGCCTTGCAGACCGGGTTGTGAATAGCTGACGCCCAGGGCGTCGGTTTTTACCGTAATGCGTGTGGCTCTTAATGCACCAGCATGCCGGTGAACCAGTAAGCCTGAGCCAGGGTGATCAGGCCGACGATAGTGGCAAAGAATAGGCTGTGCTTGAGCGTGAAGCGGAACAAGTCGGATTCCTTGCCCACCAGACCGGTCGCGGCGCAGGCCACGGCGATCGATTGCGGCGAAATCATCTTGCCGGTCACGCCGCCGCTGGTGTTCGCCGCGACCAGCAGGGTGTCGTTGACTCCGATCTGGTGCGCGGTGGTCGCTTGCAGCGAGCTGAACAGGGCGTTGGACGAGGTGTCCGAACCGGTCAGGAACACGCCCAGCCAGCCGAGGAACGGCGAGAAGAACGGGAATGCCGCACCGGTCGCGGCCAACACCAGGGCCATGGTCGACGACATGCCGGAGTAGTTGGTGACGAAGGCGAAGGCCAGCACCATGCCAATCGACAGAATCGGCCAGCGCAGCTCGTAGAAGGTTTCCTTGAAAGTGGTCAGACCAGTTTTAAGGTTGATCTTCAGGATCAGCATCGAGATCAGCGCGGAGAAGAAAATCGCCGTACCGGTCGCGGAAATCGGGTCGAGTTTGAACACCGCTGGAATCGCGGTCGGGGCGGCTACGATCGGGGCAGTCTTGATCACCAGTTGATCAAGGTGCGGGATCGCAAAGTTGAACACCCAGCTGTACATCGAACCGCCGGCGGCGAACATCGCCTTGAAGGGCTTGAGGGTCCAGATGGTCACCAGCGCGGTGAGGATCAGGAACGGCGACCAGGCCTTGAAAATCTCGCCAAGGCTGTAGGGCGAAGGCTGGGTCGTACGCGGTTGGCCGAAACCTCCGGCGCTTCTCACGGTTGCGGCACCGACGCTGGCGGTCGCTTCGGCGAACGAACGCTTGGGCTGCCAGACCTTGAGGAACAGGGTCAGAGAGACCAGGCTGACCAGTGCCGAGGTGATGTCCGGTAGCTCCGGGCCGATGAAGTTCGAGGTGAAGAACTGGGTCACGGCAAAGCTCAAACCCGCCACCAATGCTGCAGGCCAGGTTTCCTTGACGCCGCGCAGGCCGTCCATCATGAACACCAGCCAGAACGGCACGAACACCGACAACAGTGGCAGTTGGCGACCGGCCATGGCGCCGATCTTGACGGCATCGATACCGGTTACTTGCCCGGCCACGATGATCGGAATCCCCAGTGCGCCGAAGGCGACTGGCGCAGTGTTGGCGATCAGACACAGGCCGGCGGCATACAGCGGGTTGAAGCCCAGGCCTACTAACAACGCCGCGGTAATGGCGACCGGTGCACCAAAACCGGCGGCACCTTCCAGGAACGCGCCGAAGCAGAAGCCGATCAGCAGCACTTGCAGGCGTTGGTCGTCGGTAATCGACAGCACCGAGCTGCGGATCACTTCGAACTGTCCGCTTTTGACCGTCAGCTTGTAGAGGAAAACCGCTGCGACGATGATCCAGGCGATAGGCCAGAGGCCGTAGGCAAATCCATAGCCCGCCGCTGCGAACGCCATGTCTACCGGCATCTGGAAAGCAAAGATCGCCACCAGGATAGCCAGAGCCAGGGTAATGCTCCCGGCGACGTGTCCTTTGAGGCGGAACACGGCCAAGGCCAGGAAGAAAAATACGATGGGGATAACTGCCGCGAGAGCAGACAAGCCGAGACTGCCGAGCGGGCTGTAGAGCTGTTGCCAGGTTTGCATATGGGATGGCCCCTAGTTGTTGTTGGTCAGGCACTGGTCAGCGTTCTTGGATAATTGGTAATACCAATTTACAATCGCTGTGGGCTAGGTTAAAAGCCTTATGAGTGGCGTGTCAATTTGTCGCCCTGAAACTTTTGTCGTAGGGGCTGCGCAAGTGCCTGCTGAGCAGCTTGATCAAGCGCTGTCTGGTAGGTGCTGGCACGGCGCCAATAGGCCAGAATAGAGAGCCCGGCGAGTCGTCGGGATGGTGGGGAGTGAGTTATGGGGTTTGATCAGATTCGTCAGCGCCGTTTGTCTGACGATATTGTCGAGCAGCTCGAGGGGATGATCCTTGAGGGCACGCTGAAGTCGGGTGAGCGGCTTCCGGCCGAGCGGGCGCTGGCCGAGCAATTTGGTGTGTCCCGTCCTTCATTGCGCGAGGCGATCCAGAAGCTGACAGCCAAAGGGCTGCTGGTCAGCCGTCAGGGCGGTGGCAATTATGTGGTGGAATCGCTGGGTTCGACCTTCAGCGATCCGCTGTTGCATCTGTTGGAAAGCAATCCCGAAGCGCAACGCGATCTGCTGGAGTTCCGGCACACCCTCGAAGGGTCATGTGCTTACTACGCGGCATTGCGGGCGACCGAAGTCGATCGCGAACGATTGGCTGCGGCGTTCGACGAATTGCAGGACTGCTATTCGCGTTCTGATGAAGTGAGCCGGGCGGAAGAGGGCGCAGCTGACGCGAAATTCCACCTTGCGATTGCCGAGGCCAGTCATAACGCGGTGTTGCTGCACACCATTCGCGGTCTGTTCGATTTGCTCAAGCGCAATGTGGTGACCAACATCGGCGGCATGTACAAACAGCGCACCGAAACCCGCGACATGCTGATCAGTCAGCACCGGGAATTGTATCTGGCGATTATCGAAGGGCGAGCGGAGCAGGCGCGGGAAGTCTCCAGCCGACACATTTTGTATGTGCAAGAAGTGCTGGAAGAAGTGCGTCAGGAAGTGCAGCGAATGGCGCGGGCGGAGCGGCGTAAGGGCATATAGGTTCGGCTCATGATCGTTCCCACGCTCCCGCGTGGGAATGCATCCCGTAACGCTGCGCGTCACAAAGCGGAAGCAGGGCGTCCATGGCGGCATTCCCACGCAGAACGTGGGAACGATCAGGTAAGGAGATTAATCTTCCTTACCCTTGGATCGCACCGCACGCTGCAATTCACGATCGGAATCGCGTTCGCGCTCGGTGTGACGCTTGTCGTATTCCTTCTTGCCCTTGCCCAGAGCGATCTCGCACTTGATCAAGTGCTTGCTCCAGTAAAGCGAGAGGCAGACGCAGGCGTAACCCTTTTGCTGCACGGCGGCAAACAGCTTTTCCAGCTCACGCTGGTTGAGCAGCAGTTTGCGACTGCGAGTAGGATCGGCGATGACATGCGTACTGGCGGTGGTCAGGGGAGAGATATGGCTACCGAGCAGCCAGGCCTCGCCATCCTTGAGCAGCACATAACTGTCGACCAGTTGTGCCTTGCCCGCACGCAAACTCTTTACTTCCCAGCCGGCCAGGACCATGCCAGCCTCGAACCGATGTTCGATGAAGTAATCGTGACGCGCCTTTTTGTTTTGCGCGATGGTCCCTGTTGGGTGTTTCTTCTGTTTAGCCATAGGGGCGGCATTATAGGGAGTTGCACGCGTGTCGGCTACGGTGAAGCTGCGTGCTTGAGCACGTTGAGTGAATCCCGGACAATGCGCCCTCTTTTTTGATCGGTTGGGCGTGTTAACGATGTCGACAGGTAAGGTTTCTGTCCACGGCGGATGGGCTAGTCGCTGGGACTCTATACTCGTTGCGACCGGCATCCGTCGCGGTTGGGTGACTTTCTGGCTGGCATTTATCTGCTGGTTCGTTGGTTTGGGGACGGTGTTCTCCTTCAATATCTGGCAACAAACAGCTGTGGAAGTGACGCTGACATGACGACACATATTCAACGTTCGGCCCTGCTGCCGTATCCGGCGCAAGCGCTCTATGACCTGGTCAATGATGTGGCGCGTTATCCGGAGTTTTTGCCTTGGTGCTCTTCTGCCGAGGTTCTGGAGGCCAGTGACGAGCATATGCGCGCCAGCCTTGCCGTCGCAAAAGGTGGGCTCAGCCAGCATTTCGTAACCAGTAACACCTTGGTCCCGGGGCATTCGATTGAAATGAATCTGGAAGAAGGCCCGTTCAATCAGTTACACGGTGTCTGGGTGTTCAAACCGTTGGGTGAGAAGGCCTGCAAGATCAGTCTTGATCTGGCCTTTGACTATGCCGGCCCGATTGTCCGGGCAACCTTGGGGCCGCTGTTCAACCAGGCTGCTAATACCCTGGTCGATGCTTTCTGCCAGCGCGCCAAGCAACTGCATGGTTGAGTCATTGATTGAGGTCGAGGTGGTGTATGCCGCTGTAGATCGTCAGGTGCTACTCAAGGTCGCTGTGCCGGCGGGTTCTACTGTGCGGGCGGTCCTGTTGCGTTCCGGGATCGGTGCGCAGTTTCCCGAGCTGGATCTGAAGAATTGTCCGCTGGGGATTTTCGGCAAGGTGGTCGCCGATCCGGACAGTCGTGCGGTGCAGGCGGGGGATCGAATAGAAATTTATCGTCCGCTTCTGGCCGATCCCAAAGAGGTCCGCCGATTGCGTGCAGCCAAGGCCGCGCAAGCGAAAGCGCGGGACCAATAGCTTTTATTTTACGACAGGCAACAAAAAACCCGGCATGCCGGGCTTTGTTGTTTGTCGCAGATTATTGCGGCGAGGTTCCCAGTGGTTCTGGAGTCGGGACTGGAGTGGTTTCCACTTTGTCCACGTCCTTCTGGATCTGGTCCAGCAGGGAGCCCGGCTTGACCGGTTTTTCTGGTTTTTCTGGTTTCGGCTTCTCGGCGTTTTCCGCTGGAGCCGCCACCGTAGTGCCGCTGTTCTTGCCGAGAATGGCTTCGTCACGGCTTACGCCAGGCCTGAAATCACCTGAAAGGCTGACGAGCTGGTCGTTGGAATTGAAGATTACGCTGATACGTTCCTGTTGGCGTTCACCGCCGCCTGGCTGCAGGCTATACAGATAATCCCAGCGATCGGCGTGGAACGTGTCGGTCAGCAGAGGGTTGCCCATAATAAACCGTACTTGCCGGCGGGTCATTCCCGGGCGTAACTGGTCTATCATGTCCTGTGTGACGACATTGCCCTGCTGGATGTCGATTTTGTAAACCCCGGGGAATGAACAACCGGCGAGTGCGAGCAGTCCCACGAAGGTGAAACTGGTTAGCAGGAGCTTGGTGTTTTGCATCGGTGGGCGACTTCCACTATCTTGGCTGGGACAACGTAAACCCCGATCATACCCGCATTAAGAGAAGCTGCGAAGCAGCATCCGCGAGAAAGCTGACCATGGTTGAAAATAGCGAACTACGTAAAGCCGGCCTTAAAGTGACCCTTCCACGGGTCAAAATTCTACAAATGCTCGATTCTGCCGAGCAGCGACACATGAGTGCCGAAGATGTTTACAAGGCGCTGATGGAAGCTGGCGAGGATGTCGGTCTGGCCACGGTTTACCGTGTTCTGACTCAGTTCGAAGCAGCTGGACTGGTGGTCCGTCATAATTTCGACGGCGGTCACGCGGTATTCGAGCTCGATGACGGCAAACATCACGACCATATGGTCAACGTTGAGACCAGCGAAGTGATCGAGTTCTTCGACGAAGAAATCGAAAAGCTTCAGAAGGCGATCGTTGAGAAGCATGGCTTCGAGATGGTGGATCACAATCTGGTGTTGTACGTACGCAAGAAAAAGTAAGCATGTCGCGTGGGAAACCGCGAAACGATCGAAGGCGACTCCAGGGTCGCCTTCGTGCTGTCTGCTGCCTCAGATTTTGGCGGTGACAACCATCTTTTTCGCGTGTGCCAGGGACTCCTTGGTGAGATCAATGCCACCCAGCATGCGCGCCACTTCTTCGACCCGTTCGGTTTTGCCCAGTCTGGATACAGCGGTGTGGGTGGCATCGCTGCCGCGTACTTTGTGCACGAAAAGGTGTTGATGGCCCTGGGCAGCCACTTGCGGCAAGTGGGTGACGGTCAGGACTTGCCCGCGCTCGCCCAGTCGGCGCAGCAACTGGCCGACAATCTCGGCTGTCGGCCCGCCGATACCCACGTCCACTTCGTCGAACACCAGCGTCGGCACTCGGGACGTTTGCGCGGTAATCACCTGGATTGCCAGGCTGATGCGTGAAAGCTCACCACCTGACGCTACTTTGGCCAGCGCCTTGAGCGGTTGCCCGGGGTTGGCACTGACCAGTAGCTCCACCTGTTCCAGGCCATTAGGCAGTAGTTCATTGCTGGTGTTGGGGTGCAGCTCAATGGTGAAGCGTCCGCCGGGCATTCCCAGGCGCTGAATTTCAATTTCGACGGCGCTGGCCAGGCTCGTTGCAGCCTGATGGCGCAAATCGCTCAGCTCTCTGGCTTTCTCCTGATAATGCCGGGCGAATGACGCCAGCTCATCACTCAGTCGCTCGATGGATTCGTCGTTGGCGTTCAGCGTTTCGATCTCATCCAGCAGCTTTTGCTGCATGTCTGAGACTTCGGTGGGCTGGATACGGTGTTTGCGGGCCAGGGTGTAAATCGCATCGAGGCGCTCCTCGAGTTGCTGAAGGCGTGCCGGATCGGCGTCGAAGTGATCGAGAAACCGATTCAGTTCGCCAACGGCCTCTTCAACCTGAATCTGCGCGCTCGTCAGCAAATTGGTTGCCTCGCCCAAGGCGCCTGTTGAATTATTCACGCTCGACAGACGATTAAGGCTGGCCGTCAGGGCATTGAGGACATTTCCTGAATCGCTTTCACTGCACTGTTCGACAACTTGCCGGCAAATGCCCAGCAGGGTTTCGGCATTGGTCAGGTTTTTGTGCTCTTGTTCCAGCTGCTCCAGCTCATTCTCGCCAAGACCCAGGTTTTCCAGCTCTTCGAGTTGGTAGCTGAGTAATTGATGCCGGGCACGCTGTTCATCGCCAGAATTGGAGAGATGCTCCAGTTCCTGTCGTGTCTGGCGCCAGCGTTGGGCGGCGAGCTGTACCTGGCGGGCCAGATCAGTGGCGCCAGCGTATTCGTCGAGCAGGCGACGATGGGTGTCGGTTTTCAGCAGGGACTGATGTTCATGCTGGCTGTGAATGTCGATCAGTAGCTCACCGAGGGCTTTCAGGTCGCCGAGCGGGCAGGGGCTGCCGTTGATGTAGCCGCGCGATCGCCCTTCGGCAGTGATTACCCGGCGTAGAATGCACGGGCCGTCGCTGTCGAGGTCGCGTTCGGCCAGCCATGCGCTGGCTTCTGGAATGTCCACCAGGTCGAAGGTCGCCAGAATATCGGCCTTGTCTGCGCCTGGGCGAACGACGCCGCTGTCGGCGCGATCACCCAGGGTCAGGCCCAGGGCGTCGAGCATGATCGACTTGCCGGCGCCGGTTTCGCCTGTGATTACGCTCATCCCGCGATCCAGTTCCAGATCGAGATGTTCAACGATGGCGTAGTTATGTACAGACAGGTGAACCAGCATAGAGGCCGCTCCCAGGCTTTAGGTGTGGATATTTATACAGTGTTTTGTTTCTGGCTGACAATGCCCTCCCTTAGCTTGATTTGTTTGAGTCGCGATGTTTTTTAGCGCACTCGGGAATTGTGATATCCGGGCTTTATGAAGGGTTAAGGGTTTTTGCCGCTCTGTCAGCCCTTGAAGCTGAAAATTGCGACCCCATATACCGGGGCAGAAGAGCGAGTCGAGCTCGCGGACGAAATTGAAAGGAGAAAACTATGGCTGACGAACAGACGCTGGATACGCAAAATCTAGACGCCGATCAGGCTCCCGAGGCTTCGGGTGATGACCTGGCGGCTCGTGTGCAACTGCTCGAAGAGCAACTGGCTGGCGCCCATGATCAGGCTTTGCGTGTTGCTGCCGATCTGCAGAACGTCCGCCGTCGCGCCGAGCAAGACGTGGAAAAAGCCCACAAGTTTGGCTTGGAAAGATTTGCTGGCGATCTGCTGCCGATCATCGACAGCCTCGAGCGTGGTCTGGAGATGTCCAACCCGGACGACGAAAGCATCCGTCCGATGCGCGAAGGGATCGAACTGACCCTGAAAATGTTCCAGGACACCCTGAAGCGTTATCAGTTGGAAGCGATTGATCCTGAAGGCGAGCCTTTCAATGCGGCACTTCATCAGGCGATGGCCATGCAGGAAAGCGCCGACGTCGAGCCAAACAGCGTGCTCAAGGTGTTTCAAAAGGGTTATCAGCTCAATGGTCGTTTGCTGCGTCCGGCCATGGTCGTGGTCAGCAAGGCGCCTGCGGCAGTTTCGCCTTCGATTGACGAGCAAGCTTGAAATTAGCCGCAAGGCCCCCATTTAGAAGTCAAACGTTTTAGTGCTACCGCAGTTAGCCACCACTGCTGCGGCAACCAAATCCAAAGTTTCGGGAGAGTTAACATGGGCAAAATTATTGGTATCGACCTGGGGACCACCAACTCCTGCGTCTCCGTTCTTGAAAACGGCAAAGCCAAAGTCATCGAAAACGCTGAAGGCGCGCGTACCACACCGTCGATCATTGCATATGCCAACGACGGTGAAATCCTGGTTGGCCAATCGGCCAAGCGTCAGGCTGTGACCAATCCGCACAACACCCTGTATGCGGTGAAGCGTTTGATCGGTCGTCGTTTTGACGAAGAAGTCGTACAGAAAGACATCCAGATGGTCCCTTACAAGATCGTCAAGGCTGACAACGGCGATGCTTGGGTCGAAGTCAACGGCCAGAAAATGTCTCCGCCTCAGATTTCGGCTGAAATCCTGAAGAAAATGAAGAAGACTGCCGAAGACTATCTCGGTGAGTCGGTGACCGAAGCGGTGATCACCGTTCCGGCCTACTTCAACGACAGTCAGCGTCAGGCCACCAAAGATGCGGGTCGCATCGCGGGTCTGGACGTAAAACGTATCATCAACGAACCAACCGCAGCCGCTCTGGCTTACGGTATGGACAAGGCCAAGGGCGATCACACCGTGATCGTTTATGACCTGGGTGGCGGTACTTTCGACGTTTCCGTGATCGAAATCGCTGAAGTCGATGGCGAGCACCAGTTCGAAGTGTTGTCCACCAACGGTGACACCTTCCTCGGTGGTGAAGACTTCGATATTCGTTTGATCGACTACCTCGTTGACGAATTCAAGAAAGAAAGCGGCATGAACCTCAAGGGTGACCCGCTGGCGATGCAGCGCCTGAAAGAAGCTGCTGAAAAGGCCAAGATCGAGCTGTCCTCCAGCCTGCAGACCGATGTCAACCTGCCGTACATCACCGCAGACGCTACCGGTCCCAAGCACTTGAACGTGAAAATCTCTCGCGCCAAGCTGGAAGCGCTGGTTGAAGACCTGGTTCAGCGCACCATCGAGCCATGCCGTATTGCACTCAAGGATTCTGGTATCGACATAGGCGCGATCAACGACGTGATCCTGGTCGGCGGTCAGACCCGTATGCCACTGGTTCAGAAGCTGGTGACCGAGTTCTTCGGTAAAGAAGCTCGTAAAGACGTTAACCCGGACGAAGCTGTAGCCATGGGTGCTGCTATCCAGGGCGCGGTATTGGCTGGTGATGTGAAAGACGTTCTGCTGCTCGACGTCACTCCGCTGACGCTGGGTATCGAAACCATGGGCGGCGTAATGACTGCGCTGATCGAGAAAAACACCACGATTCCTACCAAGAAATCCCAAGTGTTCTCGACTGCCGATGACAACCAGGGCGCAGTGACTATTCACGTACTGCAGGGCGAGCGTAAGCAAGCCGCGCAGAACAAGTCTCTGGGCAAGTTCGACCTGGCCGAGATTCCGCCAGCTCCACGTGGCGTGCCGCAAATCGAAGTGACCTTCGACATCGATGCCAACGGCATCCTGCACGTAGGCGCCAAAGACAAGGCTACCGGCAAGACTCAGTCGATCGTGATCAAGGCCAACTCCGGTCTGTCCGAGGACGAAATTCAGCAGATGGTTCGCGATGCTGAAGTCAACGCTGACGAAGACCGCAAGTTCGAAGAGCTGGCCAGTGCCCGTAACCAGGGTGATGCCCTGGTTCACTCTACTCGTAAAATGATCGTAGACGCTGGCGACAAAGTGACTGCTGAAGAGAAGACTGCGATCGAAGCTGCTCTGGTTGCACTTGAAGCCGCTGTTAAAGGCGACGACAAGGCTGCCATCGATGCCAAGGTTGAAGAACTGTCCAAGCTGTCTGCCCCGATTGCTCAGAAAATGTACGCAGAGCAAGCCAATCCGGCGGACGCAGCGGCCAAGCCAGCTGAATCCGCTGGAAAAGCTGACGACGTTGTCGACGCTGAGTTCGAAGAAGTAAAAGACCACAAGTAAGCTAGCTTGTTGGTCGGCCGGTTGACTGCGTTCGGGCGGTGACTGGTAGGATGTCGCCGCGCGGGAGCTTGCTCCCGCGTTGGCGTGTCTGGAGTAAGTGAATTTTTACAGCATGCGACAACGTTCGGGTGCTGGCGGTACGGTCGGGATGCTCCTGCTTTTCGGTCAACAAATACCGCATCCGCGGGCCAGTTTATTGGCCGCAAATCAAAGACCAGGATCGTTGAATTGACGTGAGTTGGGTCCGGGCCTGTATTGGGGCTCAACGAGTTTGGCGAGGCTCAGGAGGGGTTTGCCGAACGTCCTTAAGAGTGCAAAGAATTATGGCAAAGCGTGATTATTACGAAGTGTTGGGTGTGGAGCGCGGCTCCAGCGAGTCGGACCTGAAGAAGGCTTACCGTCGTCTGGCGATGAAGCACCACCCGGACCGTAATCCCGATGACAAAGCATCGGAAGATATGTTCAAAGAGGCCAATGAGGCCTATGAAGTGCTGTCCGATTCCAGCAAGCGTGCTGCCTACGATCAGTATGGCCATGCAGGCGTTGACCCGAGCATGGGGGGCGGCGGTGCCGGTTTTGGCGGTCAGAATTTCTCGGACATCTTTGGTGATGTGTTCAGTGATTTTTTCGGCGGTGGTCGCGGCGGTTCTCGTGGTGGCGCTCAGCGCGGCAGCGATCTGCGTTACACCCTGGAGCTGAACCTGGAAGAAGCGGTGCGCGGCACGACCGTGAATATCCGTGTTCCGACACTGGTCAACTGCAAGCCTTGCGATGGTTCCGGTGCCAAGAAGGGGTCCTCGCCGATCACTTGCTCGACCTGTGGCGGTATTGGTCAGGTGCGGATGCAGCAGGGGTTCTTCTCGGTGCAGCAAACCTGCCCGCGTTGCCATGGCCAAGGCAAGGTCATTGCCGATCCATGCGACTCCTGCCATGGCCAGGGTCGTGTCGAAGAATCCAAAACCCTGTCGGTAAAAGTGCCGGCTGGCGTTGACACCGGCGACCGTATTCGCCTGTCTGGCGAAGGTGAAGCGGGTACTCAGGGTGGGCCGACTGGCGACCTGTACGTGGTCATCAATGTGCGCGAGCACGCGATCTTCCAGCGTGATGGCAAACACCTGTTCTGCGAAGTGCCGATCAGCTTCGTTGATGCTGCACTGGGTGGTGAGCTGGAGATCCCGACGCTCGATGGCCGGGTCAAGCTGAGGATTCCTGAAGGTACGCAAACCGGTAAGCAATTCCGGGTTCGCGGCAAGGGCGTTGCGCCGGTTCGTGGTGGTGGTGCGGGTGACTTGATGTGCCGTGTTGCGGTCGAAACTCCGGTCAATCTGAGTCGTCGTCAGCGTGAACTGCTCGAAGAGCTTCGCAATTCCTTGGCGGACGACAATACTCATTCGCCCAAAACGACCGGCTGGTTCGAAGGCGTGAAGCGCTTCTTTGGCGATCTGTAAGGAGGCAGGCATGCGACGTATAGCTGTGATGGGCGCTGCCGGGCGCATGGGCAAGATCCTGGTCGAGGCGGTGCAGCAGCGCGCGCCGCTCACTGGTTTGACCGCAGCGATCGTGCGTCCCGGCAGTACTTTGATCGGGGTGGATGCCGGTGAGCTGGCATCGCTGGGGCGTATCGGTGTGTCGTTGACCGGCAGCCTGGAGAAGGTGGCTGACGAGTTCGATGTGTTGATCGACTTCACGCTCCCGGAGGTCATGCTGAAAAACCTGGCATTCTGCCGCAAGGCGGGCAAGGCCATGGTGATCGGCACCACGGGATTGGGCGCCACGGAAAAGCAGCTGCTGGTCGAGGCGGGCAAGGACATTGCGATCGTGTTCGCGGCCAATTTCAGTGTCGGCGTAAACCTGTCGCTGAAGCTGCTCGATATGGCGGCTCGCGTGCTGGGCGATGATGCCGATATCGAAATCATCGAAGCACACCATCGGCACAAGATCGATGCGCCTTCAGGTACGGCTTTGCGCATGGGCGAGGTCATCGCCAGTGCGTTGGATCGTGATCTGCAGAAGGTTGCGGTCTATGGGCGTGAAGGCCATACCGGTGCGCGCGAGCGCGAAACCATCGGCTTTGCCACCGTTCGTGGTGGTGATGTTGTCGGTGATCATACGGTGCTGTTCGCCTGTGAGGGCGAGCGACTGGAGATCACTCATAAGGCGTCGAGTCGCATGACTTTCGCCAAGGGTGCCGTTCGTGCCGCTTTGTGGCTCGATGGTCGTGCGCCTGGTCTGTATGATATGCAGGACGTGCTCGACCTGCGTTGAGATGTGCCGCAAACAGGGTTCGAACGTGAGTTTGAGCCCTGTTTTCAACCGCTAAGCGACGCCCTGTCGCATTCTCCTGCCTTTAAGGCTCATTAGCGGTGGACCAAAAAAGCCTTTTTCTGTAAGCTACAGCTTTAGTGTGTCCACTAAAAGCGCGCAGATAATTCGACGAAGAAGCGGGGTGACGTGTCTATACGTCATTCCGCTTTTTTGCAACCTGCGATTGCCCTTCAGGCTTTATTTACGGGAGGTCTTCTTGACTAAGCCAGCCATACTCGCCCTTGCTGATGGCAGCATTTTTCGCGGCGAAGCCATTGGAGCCGACGGTCAAACCGTTGGTGAGGTGGTGTTCAACACCGCAATGACCGGCTATCAGGAAATCCTTACCGATCCTTCCTATGCCCAACAGATCGTTACCCTGACCTACCCGCACGTTGGCAACACCGGCACCACGCCGCAAGATGCCGAGTCGGATCGTGTCTGGTCGGCCGGCTTGGTAATTCGCGACCTGCCACTGGTTGCGAGCAACTGGCGTAACACGATGTCCCTGTCCGATTACCTGAAAGCCAACAACGTTGTGGCGATCGCCGGTATCGACACTCGCCGCCTGACACGCATCCTGCGTGAAAAAGGCGCACAAAACGGCTGCATCATGGCCGGCGACAACATTTCCGATGAAGCAGCGATTGCAGCTGCACGCGGTTTTCCAGGCCTCAAAGGCATGGATCTGGCGAAAGTCGTCAGCACCCAGTCAAGCTACGAGTGGCGTTCCACTGTCTGGGAGTTGAAAACCGACAGTCACGCGACCATCGACGCGTCCGAACTGCCCTACCACGTGGTTGCCTACGACTACGGCGTCAAGGTGAACATCCTGCGCATGCTGGTAGAGCGCGGCTGCCGCCTGACCGTCGTTCCGGCACAAACCCCGGCCAGCGAAGTCCTGGCGCTCAAGCCGGACGGCGTATTCCTGTCCAACGGTCCAGGTGATCCAGAGCCTTGCGACTACGCAATCCAGGCGATCAAGGACATCCTTGAAACCGAGATTCCGGTGTTCGGCATCTGCCTCGGTCACCAGCTGCTGGCCTTGGCCTCTGGCGCCAAGACCGTGAAAATGGGTCATGGTCACCACGGTGCGAACCACCCGGTTCAGGATCTGGACTCCGGCGTCGTCATGATCACCAGCCAGAACCACGGTTTTGCGGTAGACGAAGCGACCCTGCCAGGCAACGTTCGCGCGATCCACAAATCGCTGTTCGACGGCACCCTGCAAGGCATCGAGCGTACCGACAAGAGCGCATTCAGCTTCCAGGGTCACCCTGAAGCCAGTCCTGGTCCGAATGATGTGGCGCCACTGTTCGATCGCTTCATCAACGAGATGGCCAAGCGACGTTAATCGCTGGCCTTGAGCATGTAGCGAGAAGCTCCTGAGGGTGGCCCCGGTAATCCGGCGGCCCCCGAAGGACTTCAGAGATTGATCAAGACGGCTTCTCCTCGGGGGATTGCCGTCGGACCTGCGGATTTGAGTGACTACCCATGCCAAAACGTACAGACATTAAAAGCATCCTGATTCTCGGCGCTGGCCCGATCGTTATCGGCCAGGCCTGTGAATTCGACTACTCCGGCGCCCAGGCCTGCAAAGCCCTGCGCGAAGAGGGTTACCGCGTCATCCTGGTGAACTCCAACCCAGCGACCATCATGACCGATCCGGACATGGCCGACGCTACCTACATCGAGCCGATCAAGTGGCAGACTGTTGCCAAGATCATCGAGAAAGAGCGTCCGGACGCGCTGCTGCCGACCATGGGCGGCCAGACCGCTCTGAACTGCGCCCTGGACCTGGAGCGTGAAGGCGTTCTGGAAAAGTTCGGCGTAGAGATGATCGGCGCCAACGCTGACACCATCGACAAGGCTGAAGACCGTTCGCGTTTCGACAAGGCGATGAAATCCATCGGCCTGGCCTGTCCGCGTTCCGGCATCGCCCACAGCATGGAAGAGGCCAACGCGGTTCTCGATAAACTCGGCTTCCCATGCATTATCCGTCCGTCCTTCACCATGGGCGGCACCGGCGGCGGTATCGCTTACAACCGTGAAGAGTTCGAAGAAATCTGCGCCCGCGGTCTGGACCTGTCGCCGACCAAAGAGCTGCTGATCGACGAATCGCTGATCGGTTGGAAAGAGTACGAAATGGAGGTTGTCCGCGATAAGAAGGACAACTGCATCATCGTCTGCTCGATCGAAAACTTTGACCCGATGGGCGTGCACACCGGTGACTCGATCACTGTTGCGCCAGCTCAGACCCTGACCGACAAGGAATACCAGATCCTGCGTAACGCCTCCCTGGCGGTACTGCGTGAGATCGGCGTGGAAACCGGCGGTTCGAACGTGCAGTTCGGTATTTGCCCGGACACTGGTCGCATGGTTGTGATCGAGATGAATCCACGGGTATCCCGTTCCTCGGCATTGGCCTCCAAGGCCACCGGCTTCCCGATTGCCCGGGTCGCAGCCAAGCTGGCGATCGGTTACACCCTCGACGAACTGCAGAACGAAATCACCGGCGGCAAGACCCCGGCCTCTTTCGAGCCGTCTATCGACTACGTCGTTACCAAGCTCCCACGTTTTGCCTTCGAGAAATTCCCTAAGGCTGACGCTCGTCTGACCACGCAAATGAAGTCGGTCGGCGAAGTCATGGCTATCGGCCGGACCTTCCAGGAATCCCTGCAAAAAGCCCTGCGCGGCCTGGAAGTAGGCGTATCCGGTCTGGACCCGAAGCTTGACCTGAGCAATCCGGAAAGCATGGGTGTACTCAAGCGCGAGCTGACCGTGCCGGGCGCCGAGCGTATCTGGTACGTCGCGGATGCTTTCCGTGCCGGCATGACTGTCGAAGATATCTTTGGCATGAACATGATCGATCCATGGTTCCTCGTACAGATCGAAGATCTGGTGAAGGAAGAAGAGCGGGTCAAGACTCTCGGTCTGGCCACCATCGACCGTGACGTGATGTACCGCCTCAAGCGCAAAGGCTTCTCCGATGCGCGTCTGGCCAAGCTGCTGGGTGTGACAGAAAAGGCCCTGCGTCGCCACCGTCACAAGCTTGAGGTTTATCCGGTCTACAAGCGTGTCGACACTTGCGCTGCAGAGTTCGCGACCGACACCGCTTACATGTATTCGACCTACGAGGAAGAGTGCGAGGCCAACCCTTCGACGCGCGACAAGATCATGATCCTGGGTGGCGGTCCAAACCGTATCGGCCAGGGCATCGAGTTCGACTACTGCTGCGTTCACGCGGCACTCGCACTACGCGAAGACGGGTACGAGACCATCATGGTCAACTGCAACCCGGAAACCGTATCGACCGACTACGACACTTCGGATCGCCTGTACTTCGAACCGGTAACCCTGGAAGACGTCCTGGAAATCGTCCGTGTCGAAAAGCCGAAAGGTGTGATCGTTCAGTACGGCGGCCAGACTCCGCTGAAACTGGCTCGCGCTTTGGAAGAGGCTGGCGTGCCGATCATCGGTACTAGCCCTGACGCCATCGACCGCGCTGAAGACCGTGAGCGCTTCCAGCAAATGGTTGAGCGTCTGAACCTGCGTCAGCCGCCAAACGCTACTGTTCGCAGCGAAGACGAAGCGATTCGTGCTGCCGGCAAGATTGGTTACCCGCTGGTGGTGCGTCCGTCCTACGTACTGGGCGGTCGGGCGATGGAAATCGTCTACGAAGAAGAAGAGCTCAAGCGCTACCTGCGTGAAGCAGTGCAAGTGTCCAACGACAGCCCGGTGCTGCTGGACCACTTCCTCAACTGCGCCATCGAAATGGACGTGGACGCGGTCTGCGACGGCACCGACGTGGTGATCGGCGCGATCATGCAGCACATCGAGCAGGCTGGCGTGCACTCCGGTGACTCCGCGTGCTCGCTGCCGCCATACTCGTTGCCGGCGCACATCCAGGACGAGATGCGCGAACAGGTCAAGAAAATGGCTCTGGAACTGGGTGTGGTCGGCCTGATGAACGTTCAGTTGGCGTTGCAAGGCGAAGACATCTACGTCATCGAAGTCAACCCGCGCGCATCGCGTACCGTTCCGTTCGTGTCCAAGTGCATCGGTGTTTCCCTGGCGATGATCGCGGCTCGCGTCATGGCCGGTAAAACCCTGAAGGAAATCGGCTTCACCAAAGAAATCATTCCGAACTTCTACAGTGTGAAAGAGGCGGTGTTCCCATTCGCCAAATTCCCTGGCGTTGACCCGATCCTGGGCCCGGAGATGAAGTCCACCGGTGAAGTGATGGGTGTCGGTGACACCTTCGGTGAAGCGTTCGCCAAAGCCCAGATGGGTGCCAGCGAAGTGCTCCCGACCGGCGGTACCGCGTTCATCAGTGTGCGCGACGATGACAAGCCGTTGGTTGCCGGTGTAGCCCGTGATCTGATCAGCCTGGGCTTTGAAGTGGTCGCAACCGCCGGTACTGCCAAGCTGATTGAAGCGGCAGGCCTGAAAGTGCGTCGTGTGAACAAAGTGACCGAAGGTCGCCCACATGTGGTCGACATGATCAAGAATGACGAAGTCACGCTGATCATCAACACCACGGAGGGTCGTCAGTCGATCGCTGATTCCTATTCCATTCGTCGCAACGCCTTGCAGCACAAGATCTACTGCACTACCACCATTGCTGCTGGCGAAGCCATCTGTGAAGCGCTCAAGTTCGGTCCCGAGAAGACCGTGCGCCGCTTGCAGGATCTACACGCAGGATTGAAGGCATGATCAAATACCCAATGACCGTCCAGGGCGCTAAAGCCCTGGAAGAAGAGCACGCTCACCTGACCAAGGTCGTCCGTCCGAAGCTTAGCCAGGACATCGGTACGGCCCGCGAGCTGGGCGACTTGAAGGAAAACGCCGAATACCATGCAGCCCGCGAACAGCAGGGCATGGTCGAGGCGCGGATTCGTGATATCGAAGGTCGCATGCAGAATGCGGTCATCATCGACGTCACGACCATTCCTCACACTGGCAAAGTGATTTTCGGCACTACCGTCGAAATCGCCAATGTCGAAACCGACGAGAGCGTGACTTATCACATCGTTGGTGAGGATGAGGCTGACTTCAAGTTGGGCAAGATTTCGGTCGGTTCGCCTCTCGCTCGCGCCTTGATTGCCAAGGAAGAGGGTGATGTGGTGGCGGTTAAAACGCCAAGTGGCGTTATCGAGTATGAGATTGTTGAAGTCCGTCACCTCTAAAAGAAGGCGCCCGCTGCATGCGGGCGCCATGCTCTGGCAGCTGACCCAGATGCTCTGGGTTGGCGGCGTCTGGCTGCTGCACATAGGTCTGCTGCCGGTGCTGGGTCAAATTGGCCTGGCGCCGTTACTGATCGAAGAGATTGGTAATATGTTGAGTGCGCTGCTGGTGGGGTTTTCAGCCGTTTGCGTGGCTCTGCAGATTCTGGTGCTGATTCAGGCCGAGGGTCGGGCCAGTCTGTGGCGGGATATTCGCGGGCAGTTACTGTTAATGGCGTCGTATGCGTGTGCGATGTATTTCGTGGTGCGTGTGTGGTTGCCAGAGGCACATCACTGGCATTTGTTCAGCTATCTTGTTCTGGGTTTTTCCGGATTGGTACTGGTATTGCAGTCGGTGCCGGGGTGGAGTGGCAGGGTGCGCGAAGCACACCCTTGACCCTTGATATCACTTGAAGCGATGGACGTTCGACAGCTGCTTGTTGACGCTGAAGTTCTTGCGGTAAATCAATGCCATTTTGCCGATGACTTGCACCAGATCCGCCTTGCCGGCCTTGCACAGCTCGGCAATGGCTCCCAGGCGGGATTCGCGTTCGAGGATGTTGAGCTTGATTTTGATCAGTTCGTGATCGCTCAATGCGCGTTCAAGTTCGGCTAACACACCTTCAGTCAAACCGTTGTCAGCCACAGTCAAAACTGGTTTCAGATGGTGGCCAATGGATTTGTACTGTTTCTTCTGCTCTTGAGTGAGCGGCATAATCTGACCCCTGTGTCTGATCTTGTAAAAAGCGGCGGCCAGTTTACCCGAGCGAGTCCGGGACCGCCCAGTTAATCACGACCCGTTTATTTTTGAGTTTAATTTTGAGGTGGCCCGTGGCCCGTTCCAAGACAAGCCATAACTGGCTGAAAGAACACTTCAACGACCCGTACGTCAAAATGGCGCAAAAAGACGGGTATCGTTCGCGTGCCAGCTACAAACTGCTGGAAATCCAGGAGAAGGACCGTCTTATCCGTCCCGGGATGAGTGTAATCGACCTCGGCGCGGCGCCAGGAGGGTGGTCGCAAGTGACCAGTCGTCTGATCGGCGGCCAAGGCCGACTGATCGCATCCGACATCCTGGAAATGGACAGCATCCCTGATGTGACCTTCATTCAAGGGGATTTCACCGAGGATGCGGTGTTGGCACAAATCCTCGAAGCCGTAGGTAATACACAAGTAGACCTTGTGATTTCCGATATGGCCCCCAATATGAGTGGATTGGCTGCTGTGGATATGCCACGTGCTATGTTCCTCTGCGAATTGGCGCTGGACCTTGCGGGTCGGGTTTTGCGTCCTGGTGGTGATTTTTTGATCAAGGTCTTCCAGGGTGAAGGCTTCGACGAGTACCACAAGGACATTCGCAAGTTGTTCGACAAGGTGCAGATGCGCAAGCCGCTGTCTTCCCGTGACAGGTCCCGTGAGCAGTATTTGCTGGGTCGCGGGTTTCGCGGAATTGAAGGTGCTGCGAGTGATGAGCGTCTTTAATGCAGGTGATAGTTTTTTTTGTGTCGCTTTACGAGTGAAGCATAAACGAAAATCGTGTAGTCAAGGTTTCACAAAGGGTTACAGACGGCGCCTGCCACATCTGTAGGTTCTGTAGTAAGTTAGGATGGTGAATATCATGCGAAGCGCGCGCCAATAGCGGAGCTTGCTTCAGAGGGTAGTTAATTGAACGATATGGCAAAGAATCTGATCCTGTGGTTGATCATCGCGGCTGTCCTGGTGACGGTGATGAACAACTTCTCCAGCCCTAACGAGCCACAGACCCTCAACTATTCCGACTTCATCCAGCAAGTGAAGGATGGCAAGGTCGAGCGCGTAGCGGTAGATGGCTATGTGATTACCGGCAAGCGCAATGATGGCGATAGCTTCAAGACCATTCGTCCTGCGATTCAGGACAATGGCCTGATCGGCGATCTGGTGGATAACCACGTAGTCGTCGAAGGCAAGCAGCCTGAACAGCAAAGCATCTGGACCCAGCTTCTGGTTGCAAGCTTCCCGATCCTGGTGATCATCGCCGTCTTTATGTTCTTCATGCGGCAGATGCAGGGTGGTGGTGGCGGGAAGGGCGGGCCGATGAGCTTCGGCAAGAGCAAGGCGCGCTTGCTGTCTGAAGATCAGGTGAAAACCACTCTTGGCGACGTTGCTGGTTGCGATGAAGCCAAGGAAGAGGTTGGTGAGCTCGTTGAGTTCTTGCGTGATCCGGGCAAGTTCCAGCGCCTTGGTGGTCGTATTCCTCGCGGCGTGCTGATGGTTGGTCCTCCGGGTACCGGTAAAACCTTGCTGGCTAAAGCTATTGCTGGCGAAGCCAAAGTGCCCTTCTTCACCATTTCCGGTTCCGATTTCGTCGAAATGTTCGTCGGTGTCGGTGCCAGCCGTGTTCGCGATATGTTCGAACAGGCGAAGAAACACGCTCCATGCATCATCTTCATCGACGAAATCGACGCCGTCGGTCGTCACCGTGGCGCTGGCATGGGGGGTGGTCACGATGAGCGTGAACAGACCCTTAACCAGTTGCTGGTAGAGATGGATGGTTTCGAGATGAATGACGGCATCATCGTCATTGCCGCGACCAACCGTCCTGACGTGCTCGACCCTGCGTTGCTGCGTCCAGGTCGTTTCGACCGCCAGGTCGTTGTGGGCTTGCCGGACATTCGTGGTCGCGAACAGATTCTGAAGGTCCACATGCGCAAAGTGCCGATGGGTGATGATGTCGCTCCGGCAGTAATCGCTCGCGGTACCCCTGGCTTTTCTGGTGCGGACCTGGCCAACCTGGTGAACGAGGCTTCGTTGTTTGCTGCCCGTACTGGCAAGCGCGTTGTCGAGATGAAAGAGTTTGAGCTGGCCAAAGACAAGATCATGATGGGCGCAGAGCGCAAATCCATGGTCATGTCCGAGAAAGAGAAGCAGAACACTGCCTACCACGAGGCGGGTCACGCTATCGTTGGTCGTGTTGTGCCTGAGCATGATCCGGTCTACAAGGTTTCGATCATCCCTCGCGGTCGTGCGCTGGGTGTCACCATGTTCTTGCCGGAAGAAGATCGTTACAGTTTGTCCAAGCGTGCGTTGATCAGTCAGATTTGCTCGCTTTACGGTGGTCGTATCGCTGAAGAAATGACCTTGGGCTTTGACGGTGTCACCACTGGCGCCTCCAACGACATTATGCGTGCCAGCCAGATCGCACGAAACATGGTTACCAAGTGGGGGTTGTCGGAAAAGCTCGGTCCGTTGATGTACGCCGAAGAGGAGGGTGAGGTGTTCCTGGGTCGCGGTGGTGGTGGCCAGCATGCCAGTTTCTCGGGTGAAACCGCGAAGCTCATCGACTCTGAAGTGCGAAGCATCATTGACCAGTGCTACGGTACTGCCAAGCAGATCCTTACCGACAACCGTGACAAGCTCGACGCCATGGCGGATGCCTTGATGAAGTACGAGACGATCGATGCTGAGCAGATCGACGACATCATGGCTGGGCGGACTCCGCGCGAGCCTCGCGACTGGTCGGATGGTGCCGGTACTTCCGGAACTCCTCCGGTAGTGCAGGACGAACGTCCGCAAACCCCAATCGGCGGTCCGGCTGCTGACGTGTAAGGTTTTAAATGACTTCTGTACAGTCCTCGACCCGGTTGCCTTGCGGCAACCGGGTTCTTGATTTGGCCCGCACTCATGTGATGGGTATTCTTAACGTCACTCCTGATTCTTTCTCTGATGGCGGCCGCTTCAATCAGCTCGATGCGGCCTTGCGCCATGCCGAGGCGATGGTTGCGGCTGGTGCGACGCTGATTGACGTCGGTGGTGAGTCGACCCGGCCGGGCGCGCGGGTGGTTTCGCCGATCGAAGAGCTTGAGCGCGTTGCGCCCATTGTCGAACGAATTCATCGTGAACTGGATGTGACTATTTCGGTCGATACCTCGACGCCCGCGGTCATGCGTGAAACTGCGCGACTGGGTGCGGGTCTGATCAACGATGTGCGTTCACTGCGACGTGATGGAGCGCTAGATGCGGCGGCGGCCACAGGGCTGCCAGTGTGTCTTATGCATATGCTCGGCGAGCCGGGAGATATGCAGGACAATCCGCAATATCGAAACGTGACAAGCGAGGTCAGCGAGTTTCTGGCTGAGCGTATGGCTCAATGTGCGATGGTTGGCATCCCGCCCGGGCGGATCATCCTCGATCCGGGCTTCGGTTTTGCGAAAAGCCTGCAGCACAATTTGAGTCTTTTCAAGCATATGGAGGCTCTGCATGCCTTGGGGCGTCCCCTGTTGGTTGGGGTTTCGCGAAAGAGCATGATAGGGCTGGCGTTGAATCGTCCGGTTGGAGAGCGACTGCATGGCGGTCTGGCTCTCGCCGCATTGGCCGTGGTCAAAGGGGCGCGGATTTTGCGCGTGCATGACGTAGCCGAGACGGTCGATGTGGTGCGGATGATCGAAGCGGTAGAATCAGCCGATTAAGAGTGATGGAGCATTTATGACTAAAAAATATTTTGGTACTGACGGCATTCGTGGTCGGGTCGGCGAGTTTCCTATTACCCCGGATTTCATGCTCAAGCTCGGCTGGGCTGCGGGTATGGCATTTCGAAGCATGGGCGCCTGTCGGGTGCTGGTGGGCAAGGATACGCGGATCTCTGGCTACATGTTCGAGTCTGCCCTGGAAGCCGGGTTGTCTGCTGCGGGCGCCGATGTGATGCTGTTGGGGCCGATGCCGACACCGGCTATCGCCTACCTGACTCGCACCTTCCAGGCCGAGGCCGGTATTGTCATCAGTGCTTCACACAACCCTCATGACGATAATGGCATCAAATTCTTCTCCGGGCAGGGCACCAAGCTGCCGGACGAAATCGAACTGATGATCGAAGAGTTGCTCGATATGCCGATGACGGTGGTCGAGTCGAGCAAAATCGGTAAGGTTTCACGGATCAACGACGCGTCAGGTCGTTATATCGAATTTTGCAAAAGCAGCGTGCCGACCGGTACCAGTTTTGCCGGTTTGAATATCGTTATCGATTGCGCACACGGCGCTACCTATAAAGTGGCGCCTAGTGTCTTTCGTGAGTTGGGTGCGCAGGTAACGGTGCTTTCAGCTCAGCCTAACGGTCTGAACATCAATGAAAACTGCGGTTCGACCCATATGGGGCAACTGCAGGCGGCGGTGCTTGCCGAGCATGCCGACCTTGGTATTGCCTTCGACGGTGATGGCGATCGGGTGTTGATGGTCGATCATACGGGCGCGGTAGTTGATGGTGATGAGTTGCTGTTTATCATCGCTCGTGATCTGCATGAGCGTAAGAAGTTGCAGGGCGGCGTCGTAGGTACTCTGATGAGTAATCTGGGGCTGGAGCTGGCTCTCGCAGACCTGGGTATTCCATTCGTGCGAGCCAATGTCGGTGACCGCTATGTGATAGCGGACCTGCTGGAGCGTAACTGGCAGGTCGGTGGCGAGAACTCTGGCCATATCGTCTGCTTCCAGCACACGACTACCGGTGATGCGATCATTGCAGCGCTGCAGGTATTGATGGCATTGAAAGGCCGTAAAGAGAGTCTTGCTCAGTCCCGCCAGGCGTTGCGCAAGTGTCCTCAGGTGTTGGTCAATGTGCGCTTTTCGGGCGGCGTAAATCCGGTCGAGCATACTACCGTGAAAGAGGCTTGCGCCCGTGTTACAACGGCTATGGCGGGTCGTGGGCGGGTGCTTTTGCGCAAGTCCGGCACCGAGCCTTTGGTCCGCGTAATGGTCGAAGGCGATGATGAAGCGCAGGTTCGTGGTTACGCCGATGAGCTGGCAAAACTGGTTACTGAAGTTTGCGCCTGATTTTGGCTTGCCAGTGTTGATGCGGTTGGGTAACATCTGCGCCCACTTTGACCGACGAGGTACAGCATGCGTCGCCCTATGGTAGCTGGTAACTGGAAAATGCACGGTACCCGCGCCAGCGTCGCTGAGCTGATTAATGGCCTTCGTCATCTGGCCTTGCCAAGCGGTGTTGATGTCGCGGTATTCCCGCCTTGCTTGTATATCAATCAAGTGATTGATGGCTTGAAAGGTCAGTCGATTTCGGTCGGCGCGCAGAATTCTGCGGTGGAATCCATGCAAGGTGCTTTGACTGGCGAGATTGCGCCAAGTCAGCTGGAGGACGCAGGTTGTTCTCTGGTGCTTGTGGGTCATTCCGAGCGTCGCCTGATCCTGGGTGAGTGTGACGGGACTCTCAATCGCAAGTTCGCCGCGGCGCAAGCATGTGGCTTGATTCCGGTGTTGTGTGTAGGGGAAACCCTCGAGCAGCGCGAAGCCGGGAAGACCCTTGAGGTTGTCGGGCGTCAGCTGGGCAGCATCATCGAGGACTTGGGCGTAGGTGCATTTGCAAAGGCAGTAATCGCTTACGAGCCGGTCTGGGCTATTGGTACCGGGCTGACTGCATCACCGCAACAGGCGCAGGATGTGCACGCAGCCATTCGCGCCCAGTTGGCGGCAGAGGATTCTGAAGTCGCACGAGGTGTGCGGCTTCTATACGGCGGCAGCGTGAAGGCGGCCAATGCGGTCGAACTGTTCGGCATGCCGGATATCGATGGGGGGCTCATTGGTGGAGCTTCCCTGAATGCAGATGAGTTCGGTGCGATTTGTCGCGCCGCGGGAAACTGAGAAAATGCTGGAAACAGTCGTAGTCGTTTTTCATCTGTTGGGTGCTCTGGGCGTTGTTGCTCTGGTATTGCTGCAACAGGGTAAAGGTGCGGACGCTGGCGCGTCTTTCGGAGCAGGTGCTTCAAATACTGTGTTCGGAAGCCAAGGTTCCTCTACCTTTCTTAGTAAGTTTACTGCTATACTTGCCGCAGGTTTCTTCATGACCAGCTTAGGGTTAGGTTACTTTGCTAAAGAGAAAGCTCATGAGCTGACTCAAGTAGGTTTGCCAAATCCAGCGGTGTTGGAAGTTCCAAAGCAAAAACCGGCTTCTGATGATGTCCCGGTGCTTCAAGAGCAAAAGTCGGCAACCAATGCGACTGACGTACCTCCAGCTCAAGAGCAAAAGTAAGAAGGGTTTCATGCAGTAACGTTGTATTGCCGAGGTGGTGGAATTGGTAGACACGCAACCTTGAGGTGGTTGTGCCCATAGGGTGTAGGGGTTCGAGTCCCCTTCTCGGTACCAATTATCAGGAGAGCCCGCTGTTGCGGGCTTTCTTGTAGGTGGAGGTTCGATTGACCCTGCAAGGGATCGGTCGTATACTTCCGCCCCAGCTTTGTCGCGGGGTGGAGCAGTCTGGTAGCTCGTCGGGCTCATAACCCGAAGGTCGTCGGTTCAAATCCGGCCCCCGCAACCAGTTTTAGCGGAGCCCCTTTTTAGGGGCTTTTTGTTAGCTGGACACTTTCTACGCCGCTGTTCGACGGCGTTTCAAGGATGGGCGTTTCGCCCATTTTTTTATTTTGCATAGCATGCACATACATGCACGAGGGGGTTCAGGTGTCGAGCAAGCTAGAAGAGTTGCAGGCCTTGCTGGCCCCGGTGGTCGTGGCCCTGGGCTATGAATGCTGGGGTATTGAGTTTTCGGCTCAAGGTCGCCACTCAATGTTGCGCGTTTATATTGATAAAGAAGGCGGCGTGCTGGTGGACGATTGTGCCATCGTCAGCCGTCAGATCAGCGGTGTCCTGGATGTTGAAGATCCGATCGCCGTTGAATACACCCTTGAAGTTTCCTCGCCTGGCATGGAACGCCCACTGTTCACTATTGAGCAGTTTGCAAAATTTGCCGGTGAACAAGTGAAGATCAAGCTGCGCTCGCCTTTCGAAGGTCGACGCAACTTTCAAGGCCTTCTGCGCGGCGTAGAAGAGCAGGATATCGTGGTGCAGGTTGAAGACCATGAGTTCCTGTTGCCGATCGATATGATCGACAAGGCCAACATTATTCCCAGTTTTGACTGAGACGCGGATCCCGCGGATCCAATGGCTTGCGAAAGGCGAGGCGTACGATGAGCAAAGAAGTACTGCTGGTTGTTGAGTCGGTATCCAATGAAAAGGGCGTACCGGCAAACGTTATTTTTGAAGCGCTGGAGCTGGCTCTGGCCACCGCTACCAAAAAGCGTTTCGAAGACGAAGTTGACCTGCGTGTGGAAATTAACCGCCACACCGGTGCCTATGAAACTTTCCGTCGCTGGGCGGTAGTCGAAGAAGCAGATCTGGACGATCCGGCTGTCGAGATGTGGGTCGAGCAGGCTCAGGAAACCCAGCCGGGCGCTAAAGCTGGCGACATCGTTGAAGTAAAAATCGACTCGATCGAGTTTGGCCGCATCGCTGCACAGACCGCCAAACAGGTCATCGTGCAGAAAGTCCGCGAAGCAGAGCGTGCTCAAGTCGTTGATGCCTATCGCGAGCGCTTGGGAGAAATCATCTCCGGCACCGTGAAAAAAGTGACGCGCGACAATGTGATCGTCGATCTGGGTAACAACGCCGAGGCGTTGTTGGCCCGTGAAGACATCATCTCTCGTGAGACTTTCCGTGTTGGCGTGCGTCTGCGTGCGCTGCTCAAGGAAATCCGCACCGAGAACCGCGGTCCGCAGTTGATCCTGTCGCGTACCGCGCCGGAAATGCTGATCGAATTGTTCCGTATTGAAGTGCCGGAAATTGCCGAAGGCCTGATCGAAGTGATGGCAGCATCCCGCGATCCGGGTTCTCGTGCCAAAATTGCGGTCCGTTCCAAAGACAAACGCATCGACCCGCAAGGCGCCTGCATTGGCATGCGCGGTTCGCGCGTCCAGGCAGTGTCTGGCGAGTTGGGCGGCGAGCGTGTGGATATTGTCCTGTGGGACGACAACCCGGCGCAGTTCGTGATCAACGCCATGTCACCGGCTGAAGTTGCGGCAATTATCGTTGACGAAGATGCCCATGCCATGGACATCGCCGTTGGCGCAGACAATCTTGCTCAGGCCATCGGTCGCGGTGGTCAGAACGTGCGTCTGGCTAGCCAGTTGACTGGCTGGACCCTGAACGTGATGACCGAATCGGACATCCAGGCTAAGCAGCAAGCAGAAACCGGCGACATCCTGCGCAACTTCATCGACGAGCTGGAAGTCGACGAAGATCTGGCACAGGTGCTGGTCGATGAAGGCTTCACCAGCCTGGAAGAGATTGCCTACGTACCGTTGGAAGAAATGCTCAACATCGACGGCTTTGACGAAGATACAGTCAACGAGCTTCGCGCTCGCGCCAAAGACCGTTTGTTGACTAAAGCCATCGCTACTGAGGAAAAGCTGGCAGACGCCCATCCGGCCGAAGACCTGCTCTCGCTTGAGGGTATGGACAAGGATTTGGCGATGGAACTGGCGGTGCGCGGCGTAATTACCCGCGAAGACCTGGCCGAGCAGTCTATTGACGACCTGCTCGACATCGACGGCATTGACGATGATCGTGCCGGCAAGTTGATCATGGCCGCCCGAGCCCATTGGTTCGAGTAATTAGGCGCGGCCTGAGGAGAGAAGTGCATGACGCAAGTCACGGTGAAACAACTGGCCGATGAGGTCAAAACACCGGTAGAGCGCCTGTTGCAGCAGATGCGTGAGGCAGGTCTGCCGCACACCGCCGCCGAGCAAGATGTGACCGACAGTGAGAAGCAGGCTCTGCTGACTCACTTGAAAAGCAGCCACAAGGCGAAAGTGGAAGAACCGCGCAAGATCACTTTGCAGCGCAAAACCACCAGCACCCTGCGTGTTGCTGGCAGTAAAAGCATCAGCGTTGAAGTGCGCAAGAAGAAAGTCTTCGTACAGCGCAGCCCGGAAGAAATCGAAGCCGAGCGCAAACGCGAACTGGAAGAACGTCGCGCAGTAGAAAATGCTGCTCGCCAAAAGGCTGAAGAAGAAGCCAAGCGTCGCGCCGAAGAAGAAGCGCGTCGCCAGCCTGCTCCTGTGCAAGTGTCTGCAAATGACGCTGTTGTAGTGGCGCCTGCTGCTTTCGTCGCCCCAGTGCAAGAGGCCCCTGTAGTGGCTGCTGCACCGGCTGTCGACGCTCGCAAGCGAGATGAGCAACGTCGCCCGGACAAACCACGCAGTGATGACAGCAGTCGTCGCGGCGATGGCGAGCGCAAGAGCAATGCTCCGCATCGTGCAACCGTTAAAGAGAAGGCTCCGGCTCCACGCGTTGCCCCTCGTACTACCGACGAAGAAAGCGATGGCTTCCGTCGTGGTGGTCGCGGCAAGGCCAAGCTGAAGAAGCGCAATGCCCACGGCTTCCAGAGCCCAACCGGCCCTGTGATTCGTGACGTCCAAATCGGCGAGACCATCACTGTGGGCGATTTGGCCGCGCAGATGTCGGTCAAGGCTGCCGAAGTCATCAAGTTCATGTTCAAGATGGGCACTCCGGCGACCATCAATCAGGTACTCGATCAGGAAACTGCTCAGCTGGTTGCTGAAGAACTGGGCCACAAAGTGACCCTGGTCAGCGACACCGCCCTGGAAGACTCCCTGGCAGAATCGCTGAAGTTCGAAGGTGAGACGTTCTCCCGTGCGCCAGTCGTGACCGTAATGGGCCACGTTGACCATGGTAAAACCTCGCTGCTCGACTACATCCGTCGTGCCAAGGTAGCTGCTGGCGAAGCCGGTGGTATCACCCAGCACATCGGTGCTTACCACGTTGAAACCGATCGCGGCATGGTCACTTTCCTCGACACCCCTGGTCACGCCGCGTTTACCGCAATGCGTGCTCGTGGTGCCAAGGCGACCGACATCGTGATCCTGGTAGTTGCGGCGGACGACGGCGTAATGCCGCAGACCATCGAAGCTGTTCAGCACGCCAAGGCCGCCGGTGTTCCGCTGGTTGTGGCTGTGAACAAAATCGACAAGCCGGGTGCCGATCTCGATCGCATTCGTAGCGAACTGTCCGTCCACGGTGTTACGTCCGAAGAATGGGGTGGCGATACTCCGTTCGTTTCAGTCTCCGCGAAAATGGGTACTGGCGTTGACGACCTGCTGGAAGCAGTCCTGCTGCAAGCCGAGGTTCTCGAACTGATGGCAACCCCGTCCGCTCCTGGTCGTGGCGTTGTGGTTGAATCGCGTCTCGACAAGGGTCGTGGTCCGGTTGCAACCGTTCTGGTTTCTGACGGTACACTGCGTCAAGGCGACATGGTCCTGGTCGGTTCGAACTTCGGTCGTATCCGGGCGATGCTTGACGAAAACGGCAAGCCGATCAAAGAAGCCGGCCCGTCGATCCCGGTCGAAATTCTCGGTCTGGATGGCACGCCGGAAGCTGGCGACGAGCTGAGCGTAATGACTGACGAGAAGAAGGCGCGCGAAGTCGCCCTGTTCCGTCAAGGCAAGTTCCGCGAAGTCAAACTGGCTCGTGCTCACGCAGGCAAGCTGGAAAATATCTTCGAGAACATGGGCCAGGAAGAGAAGAAGACGCTTAACATCGTCCTCAAGTCCGACGTCCGTGGTTCGCTGGAAGCTCTGCAGGGCGCCCTTGGCGGCCTGGGTAACGATGAAGTGCAAGTGCGCGTAGTCGGTGGCGGTGTCGGTGGTATCACCGAGAGCGACGCCAACCTGGCACTGGCCTCCAACGCTGTACTGTTCGGCTTCAACGTGCGTGCCGATGCCGGCGCTCGCAAGATCGTCGAACAGGAAGGTCTGGATATGCGTTACTACAACGTGATCTACGACATCATCGAAGACGTCAAGAAAGCCCTCACCGGTATGCTTGGCAGCGACGTTCGGGAGAACATCCTGGGTATCGCTGAAGTCCGCGACGTGTTCCGTTCGCCGAAGTTTGGCGCGATCGCCGGTTGTATGGTTATCGAAGGTGTTGTGCACCGTAACCGTCCAATCCGTGTACTGCGTGAAGACATCGTTATCTTCGAAGGCGAGCTGGAATCCCTGCGCCGCTTCAAGGATGACGCTTCCGAAGTACGTGCCGGCATGGAATGCGGTATCGGCGTGAAGAGCTACAACGACGTCAAGGTCGGTGACAAGATCGAAGTCTTCGAGAAGGTTCAGGTTGCTCGCAGCCTCTAACTCGCGCACTTCAAGAGCCGTGATGGGCAGCCGCATGCAAATGCACGGCGCATCACCCGGACTCTAAACGCAACGCCCGGTCTGGCTTCTGTCAGGCCGGGCGTTTGCCGCTTTCAGACCACACGGGTTTCACCGTGAGGCAGTAACAGGTAACAATACATGGCAAAAGAATACAGCCGTACCCAACGTATCGGCGATCAGATGCAGCGTGAGCTGGCACAGCTGATCCGTCGTGAAGTCAAAGACCCGCGCGTCGGCCTGGTCACCATTACCGCTGTTGAAGTCAGCCGTGACGTCGGTCACGCCAAGATCTTCATCACCGTGATGGGGCAGGACAGCGCCGACGACATCGCTCAAAGCATCAAGGTGCTGAACTCGGCCGCCGGTTTCCTGCGTATGCAACTGGCTCGTGAGATGAAGCTGCGCAGCGTTCCACAGCTGCACTTCCACTACGACGAAAGCGTCGTGCGTGGCGCTCATCTGTCGGCATTGATCGAACGCGCAGTGGCTGAAGACAGTCAGCACCTGGTTGCGGCTGAACCCGAAGACGCCAAGGAGTAATCGGTGGCTCAGGTCAAACGTATCCGTCGTAACGTCAGCGGCATCATCCTGCTCGACAAACCGTTGGGGTTCACCTCCAATGCAGCGCTGCAGAAAGTCCGTTGGTTGCTCAATGCCGAGAAGGCCGGGCATACCGGCAGCCTGGACCCGCTCGCCACTGGCGTGCTGCCGTTGTGCTTCGGTGAAGCCACCAAGTTCTCGCAATATTTGCTCGATTCGGACAAGGCTTATGAAACCTTGATGCAATTGGGCAAGACCACCACCACGGCGGACGCCGAAGGTGAGGTTTTGCAGACACGGGAAGTGACCGTCGGTCGCGCCGATATTGAAGCGGTTTTACCGAATTTTCGCGGTCAAATCAGTCAGATACCACCGATGTACTCAGCTCTCAAGCGTGATGGCCAGCCGCTTTACAAGTTGGCCCGTGCAGGTGAAGTGGTGGAGCGCGAAGCGCGTTCTGTTACTATTGCGCGCTTGGAATTGCTTGCGTTCGAGGGCGATACTGCCCGGCTTGCAGTGGATTGCAGCAAAGGCACTTATATCCGGACCCTTGTGGAGGATATTGGTGAGCAACTCGGTTGTGGCGCTTACGTTGCTCAATTGCGACGTACCCAGGCCGGTCCTTTCAGCCTGGCCCAGACGGTTACGCTGGAAGAGCTGGAAGCAGTACATGCCGAAGGCGGCAATGAGGCGGTTGACCGCTTCCTGATGCCATCGGACAGCGGCCTGCTGGATTGGCCACTGTTGCAGTTCTCGGAGCACAGCTCGTTCTACTGGCTTAACGGCCAGCCGGTACGAGCCCCGGATGCACCGAAGTTCGGCATGGTACGGGTACAGGATCATAACGGTCGCTTCATCGGTATCGGTGAAGTGAGCGAAGACGGGCGTATCGCGCCTCGTCGACTGATTCGGTCAGAATGACCGGACGAGGGTGGCTGTTAACAGGCACGGTCACTACTCATTTATAGATACAGGGATTTGTCCCTGGCCTGTTGAAGCTGTTTCTTTGAAACAGTTTCCTGATAAAAGGATTGCCTCATGGCTCTCAGCGTTGAAGAAAAAGCTCAAATCGTTACCGACTACCAGCAAGCTGTTGGTGATACCGGTTCGCCAGAAGTGCAAGTTGCACTGCTGACCGCCAACATCAACAAACTGCAAGGTCACTTCAAGGCCAACGGTAAAGACCACCACTCCCGTCGTGGTCTGATCCGCATGGTAAACCAGCGTCGTAAGCTGCTGGACTACCTGAAAGGCAAAGACCTGAGCCGTTACAGCGCTCTGATCGGTCGCCTGGGTCTGCGTCGCTAATAAGCGATTGCGCTAGAGGTTGGTTGTCTGTCGTGCGTCAGCGGGTTTCCCGCAGGCGCATGGCAGGCTCCCAGCCTCAAGTTTTATCTGGACAGTAGTTTTATCTGGACAATACAAGTCGGGCCGATTCCCGGCGTTGCCCAAGAATTTCGCAAGAAACCAGTTCCCCCAAGAGCCACAAAGAAGGTAGGACACCGTGAACCCGGTAATCAAAAAATTCCAGTTCGGTCAGTCGACCGTTACCCTCGAGACTGGCCGTATCGCCCGTCAGGCCTCCGGCGCAGTATTGGTCACCGTTGACGACGACGTCAGCGTATTGGTGACTGTAGTCGGTGCCAAGCAAGCCGATCCAGGCAAGGGCTTCTTCCCTCTGTCTGTTCACTACCAGGAAAAGACTTACGCTGCCGGTAAGATCCCTGGCGGTTTCTTCAAGCGCGAAGGCCGTCCTTCCGAGAAAGAAACCCTGACTTCCCGACTGATCGACCGTCCGATCCGTCCTCTGTTCCCGGAAGGCTTCATGAACGAAGTGCAGGTTGTCTGCACTGTCGTTTCCACCAGCAAGAAAACCGATCCGGACATCGCTGCGATGATCGGTACTTCGGCTGCGCTGGCAATCTCCGGCATTCCTTTCGATGGTCCGATCGGCGCTGCCCGCGTTGCGTTCCACGAAAGCACCGGCTACCTGCTGAACCCGACTTACGAACAACTGAAAGCATCGAGCCTGGACATGGTCGTTGCCGGTACTTCGGAAGCGGTATTGATGGTTGAATCGGAAGCCAAAGAGCTGACCGAAGACCAGATGCTGGGTGCGGTATTGTTCGCCCACGACGAATTCCAGGTGGTGATCAACGCTGTCAAAGAGCTGGCCGCCGAAGCTGCCAAGCCAACGTGGACCTGGGCTCCTCAGCCAGAAGCCACCGCACTGCTGGGCGCTATCCGTGCCGAGTTCGGCGAAGCGATCTCCCAGGCTTACACCATCACCGTCAAGGCCGACCGTTATGCTCGCCTGGGTGAACTGAAAGACCAGGTTGTTGCCAAGCTGTCCGGTGAAGAAGGCCAGCCTTCGTCCAGCGAAGTCAAAGCTGCTTTCGGTGAAATCGAATACCGCACCGTTCGCGAAAACATCGTTAACGGCAAGCCACGTATCGACGGCCGCGACACCCGCACCGTACGTCCGCTGAACATCGAAGTCGGTGTTCTGCCGAAGACCCACGGTTCGGCACTGTTCACCCGTGGTGAAACCCAGGCTCTGGTAGTCGCGACTCTGGGTACCGCCCGTGACGCACAGCTGCTGGACACCCTGGAAGGCGAGAAAAAAGACCCCTTCATGCTGCACTACAACTTCCCTCCGTTCTCGGTGGGCGAGTGTGGTCGCATGGGTGGCGCTGGTCGTCGCGAAATCGGTCACGGCCGTCTGGCCCGCCGTTCGGTTCAGGCCATGCTGCCAGCCGCTGACGTGTTCCCGTACACCATCCGTGTGGTATCGGAAATCACCGAGTCCAACGGTTCCAGCTCCATGGCTTCGGTCTGCGGCGCTTCCCTGGCGCTGATGGACGCTGGCGTGCCGATGAAGGCGCCGGTTGCCGGTATCGCCATGGGTCTGGTTAAGGAAGGCGAGAAGTTTGCCGTCCTGACCGACATCCTGGGTGACGAAGATCACCTGGGCGACATGGACTTCAAAGTAGCCGGTACCTCCAAAGGTGTTACCGCGCTGCAGATGGACATCAAGATCAAGGGCATCACCGAAGAAATCATGGAAATCGCTCTGGGCCAAGCCCTGGAAGCGCGCCTGAATATCCTCGGTCAGATGAACCAGATCATTGGCCAGTCGCGTACCGAGCTGTCGGAAAACGCTCCGACCATGATCGCGATGAAAATCGACACCGACAAAATCCGTGATGTCATCGGTAAAGGCGGCGCGACCATTCGTGCGATCTGTGAAGAGACCAAGGCTTCGATCGACATCGAAGACGACGGCTCGATCAAGATCTTCGGCGAAACCAAGGAAGCCGCTGAAGCCGCTCGTCAGCGCGTTCTGGGTATCACCGCTGAGGCCGAGATCGGCAAGATCTACGTGGGTAAGGTCGAGCGCATCGTCGACTTCGGCGCATTCGTCAACATCCTGCCGGGCAAGGACGGTCTGGTTCACATCTCCATGTTGAGCGATGCTCGCGTTGAGAAAGTGACCGACATCCTGAAAGAAGGTCAGGAAGTGGAAGTACTGGTACTGGACGTGGACAACCGCGGCCGTATCAAGTTGTCCATCAAAGACGTAGCAGCTGCCAAGGCTTCGGGCGTTTAATACTCCCTTCGCTTGATCGCTGAACACGCAAACGCCCCGACTGGTTCGGGGCGTTTTGCTGTGTGCAGGAAACGTAGCCGCTGCCGAACCCAGGCTCCGCAAGCTGCTACAGAGGGTTGCGCGCAAGTCTGTAGAAATTCAGATACGCAGTAAGTTGCCTGACCTGAAAGTCAGTGCTAGGTTTAGCCCACCGCCCGTGTAGCTCAGCCGGTAGAGCAGCGCACTCGTAACGCGAAGGTCGCAGGTTCGATTCCTGTCTCGGGCACCAGGCACCACCTGTTTTCAGATGATCCCGAATGGTTCTGAAGGCCAGATAAACCGGATTGCACGCGGTTTTTTCTGCGTCAGAGAGATCCTTGATGATCCAGATCCATCTTCCATTCCCCAGATCAGAGAGAACGAAATGACCATTAAAGAACTGACACAAGAAGCCCGGCACGAAGAGGCCCTCAAGAAATACATTCTTGATGCGCCCGAGTTGATGGACGAGATCAAAGACTTGAGCGCTGACGATCAGAAAGATCAGATTCAGTGGGCGTTCGAGGACGAGGCTGAAGCGCAGGGCTTGCAGCCCTGGGAGCTGACGCTCAAGTACACCTCAACGCCGGAAGAATACGAAGCGACACGCCTTGCATTGCACAAGGAAGCGGCCGAAGTGTTGGGCGTCGCGTGGGAAGAATACTGCGAGATGAACAATCTGGTGGTTTGATGCCAGCGCCAGCCTCATTGAGGCTGGCGTTTTGCTACATCAGAGACTCAAGCGCATCGACAGGTCCACGGCCTTCACATCCTTGGTGATTGTACCGATAGAAATGTAATCCACGCCGGTTTCGGCGATTGGGCGCAAGGTGCTTTCGCTGATCCCGCCGCTTGCCTCGAGTTTGGCTTTGCCAGCGTTAAGGCGCACAGCTTCGCGCATGTCGTCGTGGCTGAGTTCGTCCAGCATGATGATGTCGGCACCGGCAGCGAGTGCTTCTTTCAGTTCCGCAAGACTTTCCACCTCTATCTCTACCGGTTTGCCCGGGGCGATCCTGTGCGCAGCAGTGATTGCCTGGGCGATGCCCCCGCAAGCGGCGATATGGTTTTCCTTGATCAGGAACGCGTCATACAGGCCGATGCGATGGTTGTGGCAACCACCGCAGGTCACCGCGTATTTCTGTGCCAGACGCAGACCAGGCAGGGTCTTGCGGGTATCCAGCAGCTTTACCTGGGTGTCGGCAACCTGGTCGGCGAAGTATTGCGCGCGGGTGGCGACCCCGGACAGCAATTGCAGGAAGTTCAGCGCGCTGCGTTCACCGCTGAGCAGCGAGCGAGCAGGGCCTTCGAGGTGGAACAGCGCCTGATTGGGGCTGACGCGCTCGCCATCACGCACCTGCCAGTGCACCGCGACCCGCGGGTCCAGTTGCCGAAATACCGAGTCGACCCAGGCGGTACCGCTGATGACGGCCGTGTCGCGCGTGATGATGGTGGCTTTGGCCAGGCGTCCGGTCGGGATCAGTTGTGCGGTGATGTCACCGCTGCCTATGTCTTCAAGCAACGCACGGCGCACGTTGGCTTCGATTTCGGCGGTCAGGTCGGCGAGACGTAGATTCGGCATAACGGGCTCCACAAACAAAGTGGCCCGATTATAGGGCCATGCCGTGAGCTAACCCAAGGCGACATACACCTTCACTTCGCTCTGAACCCTGCATTTGGTCGCTTCAGCTAAGCCGTCAGGTTCGGGCGAGGGACGAGTTTGAGGGGCTGCTTCAAAATGAAGTGCAGGGTCTGCTGGCACAAGTGGCATCTTTTACCAGATAATCTGCCTTGTAATTGACGTCATGGCTTTGACGTCGCTGTGTTCTTTCGATCGATGAATTGCCGCGCAGTGCATCCGTACCCGCCCCAAACCGGGCCGCGCGCGTTGCAGGCTGCCGATCATTTACACAGAACCGAAGGATGACCGTTTCAGGAGGCTTGGATGCACAATGACGGGAAGGTAGTGCCTTTGCACAAGGCTGCTACTGATCAGGCGACTCACTCGCCGCTCGCCCGCCTGCCAGTCATTCTGCTCCAGGTTCGCGACAAAGCCGCGCAGCAACTCAAGCATGGCCTGCAAGCGTTGTTCGATAACGCCTATGACACCTTGTTCGAAATGGCTGACCGAGCTCAGAACAATGTTGACCAGAGCACGTTCTTCGAAGCCATGCGCGATTTGCGTCTCAAGCGAAAAAGCATTGAGCGTGGCTTTCTCGAGAAATTTTTCGAGGCCTTTGCCGGCCTCGCTCAGTACGACATAACGCAAATGTCGTTTCCCCGGTCGGTGCTTTGCGACCCATTGCTACAGGCTCCCAACGACGAGCTGGAACGAACCGTAGCGTTGGAGGCCATGGTCGCCAAGGCGCTCAGTCGTGACGGCTTTGCCCTGGGCCAATTGACCGCGCGTTTGAGTGCGTTGCTCGGCAAGCGTCTCGATGATCAGCACAACCCGATGGGGCCGGCCATGCTCTGCGAGCATTTCCTGGAGGCCTGGTGCAATCTGGGTGTGGAGACCAAGGTCAAGTTGATCATTCTCAAGCTGTTCGAGAAGTATGTGCTCAGCGATGGTGACCAGCTCTATGCTGAAGCCAATCAATTGTTGATAGTCACCGGCGTACTGCCCGAACTCAAGGCCGCTCCCACCCGCCGGGCTTCCGAGCGGGCGGCCGTCAACGCTGGTGCCATGCAAACCGACCCTGGCACGGCCAAATCCAGCGGCGCACAGATCGACGATGGGGTGCAGGAGGTTTTCGCGGCGTTGCAGGAACTGCTTTTACACGTCAGAGGCAGCGTTGCACCGACCTTCGAAGTCAGTGCGCAGACTCAGCCTATTTCGACCCGGGATTTGTTGCGCCTGCTCTCGCATCTACAGCAGTACGTACCAGAGCCTAGTGCTCAGGATGATTTCGATCTGCGTAATCAGCTTGAGCAATTGCTGACCCGAGTCAGCGTCAAAAGCGGCAAGTCCAGGGTCGTCGACGTGGCTGATGAGGATGTGATCAACCTGATTGCGATGCTTTTCGAGTTCATCCTCGGTGATCGCAATTTGCCCGATTCGCTCAAGGCGCTAATCGGCCGCTTGCAGATCCCGATGCTGAAAGTCGCGGTGCTGGACAAGAGTTTTTTCAGTCGCGGCAATCATCCGGCCCGGCGCCTGCTCAATGAAATTGCCGCCGCCGCGGTGGGCTGGGGCGAGTGCGATGACTACCAGCGCGACAGTCTGTACCTGCGTATCGAGCAGCTCGTGCAGCGGCTGTTGAATGACTTTGTCGATGACCCGGCGATCTTCTCCGAGCTATTGGCCGATTTTCTGGCCTTCACCGCTGACGAACGCCGTCGCAGCGAATTGCTGGAGCAGTGCACCCGTGATGCCGAAGAAGGCCGCGCCAAAATGCAACTGGCCCACCAGTGTGTCGAACAGGAGCTGAATCAGCGGCTGTCGGGCCAGGAGCTTGAGAAGAGCCCGGCTATTGTGGGCAATGATGATTTGCCGACGATGGTTGAGGTAGTCCAGAAGATTGTTCTGAGGACCGCCGACGAGGGGCCTGTCGACGTTGCCGCTGTGCGCCTGGGCAAGGATGACGCGGGCCTGCTTGAGGTTAATCAGCTGCGTCCGGGGTGTTGGGTCGAATTCCAGGAAGACGATGAAAACACGGCTCGATGCAAACTGGTAGCGATCATCCAGCCATCCGGCAAGTACATTTTTGTCAACCGTACCGGCATGAAAGTACTGGAGCGAACCCGCACCGCGCTGGCGCTGGAGTTCCACTGCGGGGCTGTTCGAAAACTGGATGACACCTTGTTGTTCGACCGGGCGCTGGAGTCGGTGCTTGGTAACTTGCGTCGACTCAATCGCAAGTGATCGCAACCTGAGTGCTGATCGCGGCATACTGGGCCATCAAAGTCGTTGTTCAAGGAATCTGTATGCAGTTGGACCCCGCTAGCGGTTGGTGTCAGGGCGTGCGTCATTGTCCGTCGCCAAACTTCAATGCGCGCCCCACAGGCGAGATTTCCCTGCTGGTGATCCACAACATCAGTCTGCCGCCAGCGCAGTTCGCGACGGGTAAAGTGCAGGAGTTTTTCCAGAATCGCCTGGATGTCACGGAGCACCCTTATTTTGCAGGGATAGCCGATCTGCGCGTGTCTGCGCATTTTTTGATCGAACGTGACGGTGCGATCACTCAGTTTGTCTCCTGTCTTGAGCGTGCCTGGCACGCGGGTGTCTCACGCTTCGATGAGCGGGAAGGGTGCAATGATTTTTCTTTGGGCATCGAATTGGAAGGTACTGACGAGTTGCCATTCACCGATGCTCAATATCAGGCGTTGATTGCCTTGACCCGGCAGTTGCAGAGCGCCTACACGGCGATCACTGTGCAGCGCATCTGCGGCCATAGTGATATTGCTCCCGGGCGAAAAACCGATCCGGGGCCGGCTTTCGACTGGGTACGCTTTCGTGCAGCCTTGGATAAAGGGGACGAACAATGAGTTTTCTGGTGTTGCTGCTGGCGGTCTGGGTCGAAAAATTCTCGGCCTTGCGTCATCAGGTACAGCGCGACAGTGGATGGTTACGCGAGTTGGCCAAGCTTGAGGCCAGTCCGCGACTGACGAACCGACCCTGGTTAGTGCTAGCGCTGCTGGTTTTACTGCCGGTTACGGTGCTGGGATTAGGGCTGGTGGTGCTGGAACCGGTGTTCTACGGTTTGTTGGCGTTACCCGTTCATCTGTTAGTGGTGATTTACAGCCTGGGACGCGGCGACTTGTTGGGTGCTCTGGGGCCGTTTCGCGATGCCTGGCGTCGTGAGGACCTGCAAGCAGCGGCTCATGTTGCCAAGCGTGACCTGGATATTTGCGCTGACAGCGGCGAACAGTTGCTTGGGCGGGTTCAAGGACACTTGCTGTGGGAGGCCTATCAGAGCTTTTTTGCGGTGATTTTCTGGTACTTTCTGCTCGGTCCGGTCGCAGCGTTGAGCTATCGCTTGCTGGCATTAGCGGCTGAGCACGGGAAAAATCCGGCGCTGGCCGAGCGCGCCGAGCAATTGCGTCATGCCTTCGATTGGTTGCCGGTGCGATTGTTGGCAGCAAGCTTTGCGCTGGTGGGCAACTTTGTTGCGGTCAGCCGGGTGATGTTGCATGAGTTGCTCAACTGGAACATCAGTGCCGCGCAGTTGCTGGAGAAAGTCGGCCTGGGGGCTGGCGAGATCCCGGCACCAATGGTCGGCGCGGATGGTATTACCAGTCTGGACCGGTTATGGGAACTGCTGCTCCGGGCTGCGGTGCTTTGGTATGCCGGCTTTGCACTCTGGACTGTGTTTCTCTGAGACGTGCACAAAACCTGAGGTGAGAAAAACATTGCGGCGAGAGGGCTTTGCCCCTCGCCACAAAGGAGCTTCCCCGTTCACCAGACCGATACTCACGCGGTTAACTTTAAGTTACAAAACCTCCCTTTGATTTGAGCTATACAGACGTAGCGCCGAATAGTGGCTATCTGCTGTCTTCGCGTGCCTGCCAATAAAAATAAAAGAAAAGGGAGACTTTCAGTGAAGAGCTTGCTCTATCCCGCTGTAGCGCTGATGAACCGCCTGAGCTTCGGTATGAAGTTCAGCCTGATCAGTGTTCTGTTTTTCCTGCCGATGCTGGTGACCAACTTCTATCTGGTCCGCGACTCCTATCGCGAATTCCAGGGCACCCAGGTCGAATTGCAAAGTCTTGACCTGTTGGGCAGCAGCCTTACGCTACGGCGTGATCTGGAAACCCTGAATAACCTGGTGCAGATCAACGTCAACCTTGGCCAGTCCGGCAAAGCGGGGGATGTCGAGCCGAAGATCAGCGTCCTTGAACAGAGCGTCCTGGAACGCATGAAGGGGCTGGCGGCTGTGACCATCGACCCCGGGCAGATCAGCGTTTTCGATGGCAAGCGCGATGAAATGATTACGGCCTTCAAGGCTCAGCAAGCCGAAAACTCTTTGCAAAGCAAAAGCGCGTTGATCGGCAAGTTGCTCGGCAGTGCGCAAGTGTTCAGCCAGATTATCGCCAGCCAGTCCGGCTTGAGCCGCGACAATCAAAGTGACATGCGCCAATTGAGTGAGTTGATCACTGGGGTCACCCCGCAAGTCACGCAAATCCTGGGCGAAGGCCGGGCCATAGGCAGCTATTCGCTGGGGCAGGGTTTCCTCAATTCGTCGTCGAGCACTCGTTTCGATGAGCTGTTACAGCAGATTGAAAAGCTCCAGGCCGAGTATGGCTTGAAGCTGCAGGATGCTTTGGGCTCGAGCAAAGCGGCCCACGACACTCTGGACCCATTGGCCAGCGCCAGCAGAGCGACGCTCAAGCAAGGTAGCGAACTGTTCGAAGAGCAGGTGGTGATGGCCGATACCCTCGATGCTCCCTGGCAAGCTTTTTACGATCATGTCAGCGGATTAATGGCGCAGACCTACCAACTCAATGAGGCCACGTTGAAGTTCCTTGGTGCGCAATTGCAGCAGCGTCTGGAGCAGAACCGCACGCAGATGGTGGCGTTGGTGGTTGCACTGGCCGCGGTGTTTTTATTGATCGTTTACCTCTATGGCGGTTTCTACGCTTCGACCCGCACTACCCTCAAACGCCTGGGAGCGGTGATGGATAAGGTCGCGGCGGGGGACATGACTGTCACTTTCACCGCCCACAGTCGCGACGAGTTGGGTGAATTGGGCAATGTGTTCAACGGTACCGTGGCGAAAATCCATGACCTGATCGAACTGGTGGGCAAGACCGTCAATGAAGTCGAGCGTCAGGCCGGTCAGGTTGAATCGGTATCGGCTCGCAGCAATCAGGCCGTCGCCGGTCAGCGCAGCCAGATTGAACAGGTTGCCACGGCCATGAATCAGATGTCGGCGACTGCCCAGGAAGTGGCCCGTAGCGCAGCAGCGGCGGTCAGTAGCGCCCACAGCGTCAACGACGAAACGGTCAGCGGCCGTGGTTTGGTGGTGTCTCAGCAGGGCAGCATTGCTCAGTTGGCCGGTGAGATTGACCAGTCAGTGTTGGTAATCAATCAGTTGGCCAGTGACAGCCAATCCATCAGCCGTGTACTTGAAGTGATCAAAAGCATTGCCGAGCAGACCAACCTGTTGGCGCTCAATGCGGCCATTGAGGCTGCGCGTGCCGGTGAACAGGGGCGCGGTTTTGCTGTGGTGGCCGATGAGGTCCGGACATTGGCCAAGCGTACTCAGCAATCGACTGAAGAAATCGAGCAAATGATTGCCAGGTTGCACAGCGGTGTCGGCGCAGCGGTGAAAGCCATGGGTGTTAGCCATCAGATGGCCAATGGAACGGTCAGCCAGTCGGAAAAGGTTCAGCAGGCGCTGGAAAACATCCTTGGAGCAGTAGGGATGATCGTCGATCAGAACCAACAGATCGCAGCAGCAGTCGAGCAACAAACCGCAGTGGCCCACGATATCGATCAAAACATTGTCGAGATCAACCGCGCCGGCGAGCGCACCGCTGAAGGTGCGCACCAGACCGAAGATGCCAGCCGTCAGCTTTCCGCGCAGGTGGTGCAGTTGAAGGCGTTGATCAGCGCGTTCCGGGTTTGAGGTCGGCAGCCATCATTGAGTGGGCAGCTTCCAGGCCATGCGGCGAGTGAGCATGACCCTGTAGGCTGCCAAGGCCTATTGCGACTGATTCCAGTTGAACAAATCACAGGCGTTGGCAGTGCTCGCCGCCGCCAGTTGCTGGGGGCTGATGGCCATGATTTCGGCCAGCGCCGAACAGATCGCCGGTAAGTGCTGCGGGCTGTTGCGCTGGCCTGGATACATGGCGGGCGCCATATCCGGCGAATCGGTTTCCAGCACGACGGCATCCAGCGGTAAGCCTTTGATGACTTTGTGCATGCGCTGCGCCTGCGGCCAGGTCGCGGCGCCGCCCAAGCCCAGTTTGAAACCGAGTTTGATGTATTCGCGGGCCTCTTCCGGACTGCCGGCAAAGGCATGGATGATGCCCGCGCGCTTCAAGCGAAAACGTTTGAGGGTCGCGATCGTGGTCGCATGGCTACGGCGGACATGCAGCAGCGCCGGTAACTGGAAATCTGCCGCCAGTTGTAACTGCGCTTCAAACAGCGCTTGTTGCCGTTCGCGGTCGAGATGTTCGAGAAAATAATCGAGACCGATCTCTCCCACCGCACACAGCTGCGGATGGCCAGCCAGACGGGTCAGCCAGTCGCCAAGCTCGGTCAGGTCCGCCGGGCAATGCTCATCGAGGTACGCCGGATGCAAGCCGAATGCGGCATGCAGGTCCGGGTCGCTTTGCACCAGATCCCATACCCGCTGCCAATTTCGCTGATAAACCCCCAGCACCACCATTCGTCGCACCCCGAGGATGCGGCTGTCAGCCAGCAGCGCTTGGCGATCTTCGTCGAAATCCGGAAAGTCCAGATGGGTATGGCTGTCGATCAGCTCCACGTTCACGCCTCGTGAATACGCTGCTTGAAGGTCCGCGCGATGGCCAGGACACCCGGTTGGTAGTGTTGTTCTTCAATCGCCGCCAACGCCAGTTGCAGCGCTTTGTCCGCGATCAGTTGATGTTGCTGGGCCATGGCGTTCACCGGCAGCGGCAGGAAGTCCAGCAACTGGGTGTCGCCGAACGTACCGAGGCGCAGCGGTCGGGATTTGAGCGGGAAGTCATGCAGCGCATCGAACACGCCCTGGAGCAGCACATAGGAGGTGGTCACCAGCGCATCCGGTAAGTGGCCGAGGCGTTGTAGTAACTCCTCCATCAGCTGTCGTCCGCAATCGCGACTGAAGGCTTCGCCGTGCTCGATCAGGATCTTGCCGTCAAATCCGGACAAGGCCTGCTTGAAGCCTGCTGCACGTTCCTGGCTGATGCTCAGCTCGGGACGCGCACCGATGAGCACGATCTGCCGAGGTGCGGGTTGCAACAGACTGCGGGTGAGTTGCAAGCTGGCTTCTTGATCATCGCTGATCACCGAGCAGAAATGCTCGGGCTCCATGACCCGGTCGATGGCAATGATCGGCAGGCCCTTGGCCTGCAACTGGCGATAGCTGTCATCATCGGGCGGCAGGCAGCTGGCGACGAACAATGCATCGCAACGTCGGGCGCGGAATAATTGCAGCAATTGTCGCTCGCTGTCTGGCGCATCGTCGGAACTGGCAATCAATAACTGATAGCCGCGTGCGCGGGCACCTTGTTCGAGCAATTTGGCGATCCTGGCATAACTGGGGTTTTCCAGGTCGGGCAGGATGAAACCCAAGGTACGCGTATGCCGGCTGCGTAGCCCGGCCGCTTGTGGGTTAGGCGTGAAGCCATGTTGTTCGACCACCGCCTGCACACGCTCGACGGTGCTGCGGCTGATCCGTTGTTGTTCGGCCTTGCCGTTGATGACATAGCTGGCGGTGGTGACAGACACACCGGCCAGTTGGGCGATATCACTGAGTTTCAACCCGGGATTTCCTTGTTGTTTTGGAGCTTGCCCCGACATTTTGTCCAATCGTAACCGAAATGAGGGGGCGACCATCGTCGCAACTGCGACCGACAGATAGGGCTTCAAGGATGAGCGATTATCGAGTAACGTGCCAAACATTCTAGATTAAACGTTTCAGCAAGCGTGTTTTCAGGGGTATAAAGGAGTTGGGCCGGTTCTGCCGAGAAGCCGCCCGAGGCTGTTCTGACAATAAGCCTAAGCTGATTCATTCAAAACAATACCTAGCGCGAACTTGCGCTAAATAGGAGAAAGCATGCTCGAGCTCACCATAGAGCAGATATCCATGGGCCAGTCGGCTGTGGATAAGTCCGCGGCACTGCACCTGCTTGCCGAACATCTTGTCGCTGATGGCCTGGTCGAAGAGGGTTACCTCGGCGGTTTGCAGGCGCGGGAAGCCCAGGGCTCGACCTTTCTCGGTCAAGGTATTGCGATCCCCCATGGCACCCCTGAAACCCGCGATAAGGTGTTCACCACCGGTGTGCGCCTGTTGCAGTTCCCGGAAGGGGTGGACTGGGGTGATGGCCAGATCGTCTATCTGGCGATCGGCATTGCCGCCAAATCCGATGAGCACCTGCACCTGTTGCAATTACTCACCCGCGCCCTGGGTGAAACCGATCTGGGCCAGGCCCTGCGCCGCGCCAGTTCCGCCGAGGCCCTGTTGAAGCTGCTGCAAGGTGCGCCGCAAGAGTTGGCGCTGGATGCGCAGATGATCGGGTTGGGCGTGCCCGCCGAAGATTTCGAAGAGCTGGTTTGGCGTGGCGCGCGTTTGCTGCGTCAGGCCGACTGTGTGAGCAATGGTTTTTCCGCAGTACTGCAACAGGTTGAAGCACTGCCGCTGGGCGACGGCCTGTGGTGGTTGCACAGCGAACAGACGGTCAAGCGTCCAGGCCTGGCCTTCGTCACGCCGGACAAGCCGATCCGCTACCTCGGCCAACCGCTGAGCGGTCTGTTCTGTCTGGCCAGCCTGGGTGAAGCCCACCAAGCCTTGCTCGAACGCCTTTGCGCGTTGCTGATTGAAGGTCGCGGTCATGAGTTGGGACGAGCTACCAGCAGCCGCGCGGTCCTGGAAGTGCTCGGTGGCGAATTGCCGGCGGACTGGCCGAGCGCCCGGATCGCCTTGGCCAATGCCCACGGCTTGCATGCGCGTCCGGCAAAGATTCTGGCGCAACTGGCGAAAAGCTTTGAAGGCGAGATACGCGTGCGGATCGTCGACGGCAAGGACAGTGCGGTGTCGGTGAAGAGCCTGAGCAAGTTGCTCAGCCTCGGCGCCCATCGTGGCCAGGTGCTGGAGTTTATCGCTGAACCAAACATCGCTGCCGATGCCTTGCCCGCGTTGCTGGCGGCCATCGAAGAAGGACTTGGCGAAGAAGTCGAGCCGTTGCCGGCGGTCAGCGCACCGCGTGAAATCGTCGCTGAAGTGGAGCCGGTGCTGGTAGTTCCGGCCTCGGGCAGTCTGATTCAGGCGATAGCCGCCGCACCCGGGATTGCCATCGGTCCGGCCCACATTCATGTACTGCAGCCCATCGATTACCCGTTGCGTGGTGAGTCCGCCGCCATTGAACGTGAGCGTCTGAAACAGGCGCTGGCCGATGTCCGTGGTGACATCGAAGGGCTGATTCAGCGCAGCAAGGCCAAGGCTATCCGCGAGATTTTCATTACTCACCAGGAAATGCTCGACGATCCGGAGCTGACCGACGAAGTCGACACTCGCCTCAAGCAAGGTGAAAGCGCCGAGGCTGCATGGATGGCGGTGGTCGAGGCAGCGGCCAAACAACAGGAATCGCTGCATGATGCGCTGCTGGCCGAGCGTGCGGCGGACTTGCGAGATGTCGGTCGCCGGGTGCTGGCGCAGCTGTGTGGCGTCGAAACCCGGGTCGAACCTGAGCAACCGTACATTCTGGTGATGGATGAGGTCGGCCCCTCGGATGTGGCGCGTCTCGATCCAGCGCGGGTTGCCGGGATTCTTACCGCTCGTGGTGGCGCCACCGCCCACAGTGCGATTGTCGCGCGGGCGCTGGGCATTCCAGCGCTGGTCGGTGCCGGCGCTGCGGTATTGCTGCTGGCGCCGGGCACGCCCCTGTTGCTCGACGGTCAGCGTGGCCGCCTGCATGTGGACGCCGATGCCGCGACATTGCAGCGCGCCACCGTAGAGCGCGATACCCGCGAGCAACGTCTGCAAGCCGCAGCGGCCCAGCGCCACGAACCGGCGTTGACCACCGATGGCCACGCCGTTGAAGTGTTCGCCAATATCGGTGAAAGCGCAGGTGTCGTCAGTGCCGTGGAGCAGGGCGCCGAAGGCATTGGCTTGCTGCGCACCGAACTGATTTTCATGGCCCACACGCAAGCGCCGGATGAGGCGACCCAGGAAACCGAATACCGCCGTGTGCTCGATGGTTTGGCCGGCCGGCCTTTAGTGGTGCGTACCCTGGATGTTGGCGGTGACAAACCGCTGCCTTACTGGCCGATCGCCAAGGAAGAAAACCCTTTCCTCGGTGTTCGCGGCATTCGTCTGACTCTGCAACGTCCGCAGATCATGGAAGCCCAGTTGCGCGCCTTGCTGCGCGCCGCTGATAACCGGCCGCTGCGGATCATGTTCCCGATGGTCGGCAGCGTCGATGAGTGGCGCCAGGCCAGGGACATGACCGAGCGCCTGCGTCTGGAAATCCCGGTGGCCGATCTACAATTGGGGATCATGATCGAAGTGCCGTCGGCGGCGTTGCTCGCTCCGGTATTGGCCAGGGAAGTGGATTTCTTCAGCGTCGGTACCAATGACCTGACCCAATACACCCTGGCCATCGACCGCGGCCATCCGACGTTGTCGGCCCAGGCCGATGGCTTGCACCCAGCCGTGTTGCAACTGATCGACATCACCGTGCGTGCGGCCCATGCCCATGGCAAATGGGTCGGCGTGTGTGGAGAGCTGGCGGCTGATCCGTTGGCCGTACCAGTGCTGGTGGGGCTTGGCGTGGATGAACTGAGTGTCTCGGCGCGCAGTATTGCCGAGGTCAAGGCGCGGGTTCGCGAGCTCGGTTTGAGCCAGGCAAAAATCCTTGCTCAGCAGGCGTTGGCCGTGGGCAGCGCCAATGAAGTGCGTGCTTTAGTGGAGGCACTGTAATGGCTAAGATTCTTACCCTTACCCTGAACCCGGCGCTGGACCTCACCGTCCAGTTGGCCTGCCTGGAACCCGGTCAGGTCAACCGCAGTGATGCCATGCACACCCACGCCGCCGGCAAGGGTGTGAACGTGGCGCAGGTGCTGGCCGATCTCGGGCATCAGCTGACCGTCAGCGGTTTCCTCGGCGAAGACAATCTACAGGCCTTCGAAACCCTGTTTGCCCGGCGTGGTTTTGTCGATGCGTTCATTCGCGTGCCCGGAGAAACCCGCAGCAATATCAAACTGGCTGAAAGCAATGGGCGTATCACCGACTTGAATGGGCCGGGCCCGCTGGTCAGTGAAGCCGCTCAACAGGCGCTGCTTGATCGTCTCGATCAGATCGCCGTCGGGCATGATGCGGTGGTGGTCGCTGGCAGTCTGCCGCAGGGCGTCAGTGCGCAGTGGTTGCAGACGTTGCTGATCCGCCTGAAAAATCTCGGCTTGAAAGTTGCCCTGGACACCAGCGGCGAAGCCTTGCGTGCAGGGCTCGCGGCAGGTCCATGGCTGGTCAAGCCCAATACTGAAGAGCTGGCCCAAGTGCTGGATTATCCGGTCGTGTCGGTGGCTGCGCAAACCGAGGCGGCAAGCCGGTTAAGGGCGCAAGGTGTCGAGCATGTGGTGATTTCCCAAGGTGCCGACGGTGTGAACTGGTTCAGCGTCGGTTGTGCCTTGCAGGCACTGCCACCGAAGGTCCGAGTCGCCAGTACCGTCGGTGCTGGCGATTCATTGCTGGCGGGGATGCTGCACGGTTTGCTCAGTGCTCATACCCCTGAACATACCTTGCGCACGGCCACCGCGATTGCCGCCATGGCCGTTACCCAGATCGGTTTTGGAATCAACGATGCTGCGCAACTGGCGCAGCTCGAACAGGGTGTTCGTATTCATCCCCTGACAGAACAATAAGAGGGTTCGTAATGAAGTTAGCCATTGTTACTGCCTGCCCGAATGGCATGGTCACCAGTGTGCTCTGCGCGCGTTTGCTCGACGCAGCGGCGCAACGCCAGGGTTGGAGCACCAGCGTCGAAGTGCATGACGCTGCGCATCCGGAACGCCAGTTGTCGGCCGCGACCATCGAAGCTGCTGAGTGGGTGCTGGTGGTCAGCAGCGCGCCGGTGGATATGTTGCGCTTTGTTGGCAAGCGAGTGTTTCAGAGCTCGCCGGCTCAAGCGCTGCAAGACGTCGAAGCGGTATTGCGACGCGGTGCCGAGGAGGCGCAGGTCTATGCCGCGCCCGACGTGGTTGCCACGCCGGCCGCCGTTGGCAAACGCGCGCCACGGCTGGTCGCAGTGACCGCTTGCCCGACCGGCGTCGCTCACACCTTTATGGCGGCCGAAGCATTGCAGCAAGCGGCCAAGCGCCTGGGCTATGACCTGCTGGTGGAAACCCAGGGCTCGGTCGGTGCACGTAACCCCTTGAGCGCAGCGGCGATTGCCGACGCCGATGTGGTATTGCTGGCGGCGGATATCGAAGTCGCCACTGAGCGTTTTGCCGGCAAGAGGATTTACCGCTGCGGCACGGGCATCGCCTTGAAACAGGCCGAAGCCACGCTGAATAAAGCGTTGGCCGAGGGGCAGCAGGAAAGTGCTTCGACCGGCACCAAAGGTCCGGCCAAGCAAGAAAAAACCGGTGCCTACAAGCACCTTCTGACCGGTGTGTCGTTCATGTTGCCGATGGTGGTGGCCGGCGGGTTGATGATCGCCTTGTCATTTGTCTTCGGTATCACGGCGTTCAAAGAGCCAGGGACCCTGGCCGCGGCGCTGATGCAGATCGGTGGCGAGAGCGCATTCAAGCTGATGGTGCCGCTGCTTGCCGGTTACATCGCCTACTCGATCGCCGACCGTCCGGGCCTGGCGCCGGGGATGATTGGCGGTCTGTTGGCCAGTACCCTGGGGGCGGGTTTTATCGGTGGGATCATTGCCGGTTTTATCGCCGGTTATGCCGCGCAAGCGATCAATCGCTGGGCGCGCTTGCCGCAAAGTCTCGAAGCGTTGAAGCCAATCCTGATCATCCCGTTGCTGGCGAGCCTGTTCACGGGGCTGGTGATGATCTACGTGGTGGGTAAACCGGTTGCCGGGTTGCTTGAAGGGCTGACTCACTTCCTCGACAGCATGGGTACGACCAACGCGATTCTGCTCGGTGTGTTGCTCGGCGGCATGATGTGCGTTGACCTTGGTGGGCCGATCAACAAAGCCGCTTATGCGTTCTCGGTGGGCCTGCTGGCATCGCAAAGTTATGCACCGATGGCCACCACCATGGCTGCCGGTATGGTGCCGCCGATTGGTATGGGCATCGCTACGTTCATCGCCCGCCGCAAGTTTGCCCAGGCCGAGCGTGAAGCCGGCAAAGCGGCATTTGTGCTCGGCCTGTGCTTTATCTCCGAAGGGGCGATCCCGTTTGCCGCCAAGGACCCGTTGCGGGTGATCCCGGCGAGCATCGCCGGCGGTGCGTTGACTGGCGCAATGTCGATGTACTTCAGCTGCAAGCTGATGGCGCCGCACGGTGGGCTGTTCGTTATGCTGATCCCGAATGCAATCAACCATGCGTTGTTGTATCTCTTGGCGATTGTCGCCGGGAGTTTGCTGACGGCGGTGACGTATGCGCTGATCAAGCGGCCTGAGGTGGTTGAGTTGGTTCTGGAGCCGGCATAAGCCTGATGCCTGTAGGAAGCAGGGGGGCGCCTAGCTGTTGCCTGCGATAAGGTCAACGCGGTCTAGCTGGCGCACCGCGTTATGATCGTTCCCACGCTCTGCGTGGGAATGCCGCTCTGGACGCTCTGCGTCTGCTTTGGATGTGACGCGCAGCGGCACGGGATGCATTCCCACGCGGGAGCGCGGGAGCGATCAGTTACTCGGTGTATCAGTACACATCCCGTCGATAACGCCCTTGCTCGATCAGCTTCTCAACCTCTTGAGCCCCCAGCATGTCATTGAGCACCTGATCCACACCCGCCGCCATCCCTTGCAGGCTGCCGCAGATATAAATGGCCGCACCATCGGCCAGCCACTTTTTCAACTCTTCGGCTGCGTCGCGCAGTCGATCCTGCACATAGATCTTCTCTTGCTGATCCCGCGAGAACGCCAGGTCCAGGCGCGCCAGATCGCGGCATGCCAGCCATTCGTGCAGCTCGTCCCGGCAATGGAAGTCATGCTCGGCATTACGCTCACCGAACAACAACCAGTTGCGTTGCTGACCATCGGCGATGCGTGCTTTGAGCAGGCTGCGCAGCCCCGCCAGGCCGGTGCCGTTGCCTAGCAGGATTAGCGGTCGTGGTTCTGCGGGAAGATGGAAACCGCTGTTGCGCCGCACCCGCAGGCTGATGGCAGAACCCAGCGGCGCGTGTTCGGTCAGCCAGCCGGAGCCGATGCCCAGACTGCCATCGGCGTGACGCTCCTGACGCACAATCAGTTCCAGTAGGCCGTCGCTGGCGATCGAGGCAATCGAGTATTCGCGCATGGCCAACGGCACCAGGGCATCGACCAATGCCTGGGCTTGCAGACCGACCAGATGAACACGATTGTCGGGCAACTGGCGACCTGCCAGGGCCTGGGCCAGGGTTTCCTGCAAGCCGTCGAGCTGGACTGGAGCTGTCGCAGGCAGGCTCATCCCACTGAGAAAATGCTCGACTGCAGCACCGCTGTTGCGCGGCAGGATTTCCACCAGATCGCCGGCCAGCCAACTGCTGGCGGTTGGCGCGGTCAGCCCCAGCAAATACACGCCTGAGCCACTGCTGTCAGGGTTGAGTAGCCTGCGCTGGCTCAGTGTCCAGTTGTCGAAACTCGGTGCTTTCCAGGTGTCCACCGGGGTATGCCCGGTCAGTTGACCGAGTTGCTGTTGCCAGTGCAGCAGGGCGTAGGGGTCGCCGCTGTCGACTTCAATCGGGGCGAACAGCGTGGCGCCGCCATGTTCTGCGAGCCAGGCGTGCAGACGTCGGGCAAAGCCACAGAAGTGCTGATACTGCCGATCACCGAGACCCAGCACCGTGTAATTGAGGTTGTTTAGTGTCAACGCCTGTCCGAGCACTTTGCGTTCGAAGCCTCGGGCGCTGTCCGGTGCTTCACCGTCGCCGAAAGTACTGACCACGAACAACGCGTGGTTTGACTCTCGCAAATGCTGTTCGCTGACATCCGCCAATGGCTGCACCTTGACCGGCACCCCGGCGGCCTGCAATTGGCCGGCGGTTTGCCACGCCAGCTGTTCGGCAAAACCGCTTTGGCTGGCGAAACCGATCAGCCAGGCCGGTGCATCGCTATTATTTTGACCCAGGCCATTGCGGGCGTCTTTTACCTGGCGTTTCTTGCGTCGACGATCCAGGTACAACAGCCAGCCGGTGACAAAGAACAGCGGCATGGTCAGGGCGGCGAGGGTCAGCACAATGCGCCCCACAATCCCGAAGTAACTGCCGACATGCAGCGCGTAAATACTGGTCAGCAGTTGTGCCTTGAAGCTTTTGTCGGCATAGCGATCATGCCGGCTGACAGCGCCATTGGCCGGATCGAGCATGATCTGGTTCAGCGCACGATCATGGGGCGAGTTCTTCAGCAGGTAAAACACCGTGGCCGGTTGTCCGGCCATTGGCGGCATGCGGATGTTGTAGGCACTCAAGCCTGGGCCGGCAGTGCTGTAGATGCTGCTCCACATCGCGCGGTAATCGGCGGTCGGTGCCGGGCCGGACGGCGGTGCGCCTCGGCCACCTTTACGCATCTGACTATCGGGAGAATCCGAGAGCAGCTTGTTCAGGCCTTTGTTGTACCACTCATAGGACCAGGACAATCCGGTCAATGCCGCCAGCAGATAGAAAATCAGGCACCAGGTACCGGCCACCGAATGCAGGTCCCAATTGAAGCTGCGGCCTTTTTTTGCCCAGTCGAAGGTCAGCCAGGCGCGCCAGCTTGCGACCTGACGCGGCCAGCGCAGATAGAGGCCAGACAGGCAGAAGAAAATCAGAATCAGCGTGCAGGCGCCGGTGATTTGCCGGCCGGTATCGCCCATCGCCAGGAAGCGGTGCAGCTGCAGCATCAGGCTGAAGAAGTCCTGACCTGTAGCATCGCCCATGAAGTCGCCGGTGTAGGGGTCGAAGTAGCGCATCTGTCCGCGACGCTCGCCGGGCGGCGGGGTGAAGAACACCCGCGCGGCGTTACCGCTGTCGGTTTCGACCCAGAGCATCGAGACCTTTTTGCCTTCAGCGGCCTCGATTTTCTCCACCAGTTCGGCAGGCGGCAGCACACCGGCCAGCGGCTTCCCGACCTGCAAGACCTGTGGGTTCAGTGCCCGCAGGATCTCGTCCTGAAACGACACCGCCGCACCGGTAATGCCCATCAAGGCCAGCACCAGCCCGGCACTGATGCCGAAGAACCAATGCAGCTGGAACAGGGTTTTCTTCAACACGTCGACCGCCTTGTTCATCTGAAACTGTTTGTTCAAGAAAAATTCACGGCGTGCATTATGCCGTGAGTTGTCGAGAAACATTCCTCTTTACATGCAAAAGCCCCGCTCATCGTGATGAGCGGGGCCTGGCGACTTCACATGTGAATCAGAATTCATGAGAGTGGCAGGCTCAGTGCTGTTGAGCGCGAGCGATCCGCAGATCCAGGCGTTGGCCACGGATTATCAGCAGCGGGCAGTCGAGTTGGCATAAGAAGTTAGATCGTTCCCACGCTCCCGCGTGGGAACGCAGCCTGTGACGCTCTGCGTCACATTGGACGCAGAGCGTCCATGGAGTCATTCCTACGCAGAGCGTGGGAACGATCAGCGGTGTCTAGTCCTGAAACAGGTGTAAACCTTATTCAGGACGAGACACGGCACACAAAAAAGCCCATGACACGACATAGATCGTTCCCACGCTCCCGCGTGGGAACGCAGCCTGTGACGCTCTGCGTCACATTGGACGCAGAGCGTCCATGGAG